>CAJUAC010000037.1 GCA_910583885.1 uncultured Oscillospiraceae bacterium
AACAAAGAGGTGCAATTCTTTGACCAAGTATATTGTCGAGGGCGGTCGTCCCTTGTTTGGAGAGATCCATATCAGCGGCGCCAAAAATGCCGCAGTTGCTATTATCCCCGCAGCCCTGATGGTCAGCGGCTCCTGCCGCATTGAGAACATCCCCCAGATCAGTGACGTGTCGCTTCTGCTGGGGATCTTACAGGATTTGGGCGCAAATGTGCGTTATGTAAACCCCCATGCTGTGGAAGTAGACTGTACCAGGCTCCGCAATGGGCGCGTCCCCTATGAGACCGCCCGCCGCTGCCGGGCCTCCTACTATATGCTGGGGGCCCTGCTGGGCCGCTTCGGCTCTGCGGATGTAGCCCTGCCCGGCGGGTGCGACTTCGGCGGCACCCGGCCCATTGACCAGCATCTCAAGGGCTTCCGCGCCCTGGGGGCCCAGGTGGACACCCAGAGCGGGTTTGTCCTTGCGGAAGCCGCAGGCGGCCGCCTGCGGGGGACCAACATCTTTTTGGACAAGGTTTCCGTGGGGGCCACCATCAATATCATGCTGGCCGCCGCCCTGGCCGACGGCATGACGGTCATTGAAAACGCCGCCAAGGAGCCCCATATTGTGGATGTGGCAAACTTCCTCAACTCCATGGGGGCCAATATCATGGGCGCGGGCACGGATGTCATCAAGGTCCGGGGGGTGGACCGCCTGCGGGGCGGGAGCTACTCCATCATCCCCGACCAGATCGAGGCAGGAACCTATATGGCAGCCGTGGCCGCCTGCGGCGGTGAGGTCAAGCTGTGCAGCATCATCCCCAAGCACATGGACTGCATCACTGCCAAGATGACCGAGATGGGTGTGGATATCCAGGAGGTGGACGACAGCCTCCTGGTCAGCCGCATCGGCCCCTTGGCCCGCACCAACATCAAAACCATGCCCTACCCGGGTTTCCCCACTGACATGCAGCCCCAGATTGCTGCTGCCCTGTGCCTGGCCCAGGGTACCAGTATCATCACCGACAGCGTGTGGAAC
Source organism: uncultured Oscillospiraceae bacterium (assembly GCA_910583885.1). Taxonomy (GTDB): domain Bacteria; phylum Bacillota; class Clostridia; order Oscillospirales; family Oscillospiraceae; genus Pelethomonas. Next base: position 1,016 of record CAJUAC010000037.1, read on the forward strand.
AGCCGCTTCCGCTATACAGACGAGTTCAAGCGCATGGGGGCCCAGATCCAGGTGGACGGCAACCTGGCCATCATTGAGGGCGTAGAGCGCCTGACAGGGGCCCAGCTGGAGGCCTGCGACCTGCGGGCCGGCGCCGCGATGCTCATCGCCGCCCTGGCGGCCCACGGCATCAGCGAGATCACCAATGTCCAGTATATCGAGCGGGGCTATGAGGATGTGATCGGCAAGATCCGCGCCATCGGCGGAAGTGTCCGCGCAGTAGAGGCCCCGGAAGAAGAGCTGGTTGTCAGCAACGCAGGCTAACAGTCTGCGGGCGCATCCCCAGAGGACGGATTTCCTCCGGGGATGCTTTGGTGCGCCAAAAATGGACTGGCGTCCCCGGAGAGCGGGACGGCCTGCGAGGTAGTTATGACGACTTTTCAGACCTTTGCCAGCGGCTCCAGCGGCAACGCCGCGCTGCTCTCGTCCGGCGGGATCCACCTGCTGCTGGACATGGGCATCTCCTGCCGCCGCGTCTGCCAGGCCCTGGCGGGCCTGGGCCTGCGCCCGGAGGAGCTGGCCGGTGTGCTGATTACCCACGAGCATTCGGATCACATCAGCGGCCTGGCCACCTACATAAAAAAGTACCATACCCCTATCTTCTGCACGCCAGGGACGGCCCGGCAGCTGGCCTACCGCATCGCTGGGATCGACGGCCTGCTCCACCCCGTCCCCCTGGGGGAGCGGATCGCCCTTGACGGTGTGGAGGTAGAGCTTCTCCCCACCAGCCACGACTGCCGGGAGAGCGCCGCCTTCCGCATCGACACAGCTTCTGGTTCGCTGGGGTTCCTCACCGACACAGGGTACATCCCGGAGGGGACCGGCCGCCGCCTGCTGGGGGCGGAGCTGCTGGTGCTGGAGAGCAACCACGACATAGAGATGCTGCGGGCGGGGCCCTATCCCTACGCCTTGAAGCAGCGGGTTTTGGGGGAATGGGGCCATCTGAGCAATGCCGACGCGGCACGGTACGCCGCCGCCAGCGTCCGGGCCGGTACCCGGGCCATCCTGCTGGCCCATCTGAGCCGGGAGAACAACACCCCCCAGCTGGCCCTGGAGGCGGCTGGGGCCCTGCTGCGCCGGGAGGGCTACACAGGCCCCCTGGATGTGGCCCCGCCGGACGCCATGAGCGGGCGGTATACGCTGGAGGGCGCAGTATGCGGAAGGTGACGGTCCTGTGTGTGGGGCGGCTGAAGGAGCCCTTTTATGAGGCCGCGGCGGCGGAGTACGCCAAGCGGCTGGGCCGTTTCTGCAAGCTGGAGATCGTGGAGCTGGCAGAGCAGCGCCTGCCGGAGAACCCCTCCCCGGCGGAGGTCGCCCGCGGGCTGGCAAAGGAGGCGGAGGCTATCCGCGCCAAGCTGCCGCCCGCTGCCACGGTGGTGGCGCTGTGTGTGGAGGGGCGGATGAAATCCAGCGAGGAGCTGGCCCAGCTGCTGGAGGGCTGTGAACAGCTGGTCTGCATCATCGGCGGCTCCTTTGGCCTTGACCCCTCGATCAAGGCGGCGGCCCAGCTCCGGCTGAGCATGTCCCCCATGACCTTCCCCCACCACCTGGCCCGGGTGATGCTGCTGGAGCAGATCTACCGGGGATTTCAGATCAACGGGGGCGGGAAGTACCACAAATAGCGGCATCCTTGAAAATCCCCCCTCCCTGGACAGCAGCCCATCGCCGTCCAGGGAGGGGGGGATTTTGTATATAGGCAGCTACCGCCCTATGAAGACCATCACGCTGCGGGGCTGGATGGAGAAGCAGCCGCCCACATTGCGGCAGGGGGGCTGTGCCGCCTCCCAGGTGTCCACCGCCAGCTCCCAGCACATAGAAGCGGGCAGCTCAGGCAGGATAACGTCCAGGGGTTCCCAGTAGGCATTGGACGCCACATAGATGACCTGGGGCCCGGTATCCCGCTCCGACCCGGCAAAGAGGATGCCAACATACCGGTCGTAGTCCTCAAAGGTGTCCCGCCAGGGCTCCACACCGTGGAAGCTCACGTCCGGGAACCCGCACGCGCCGTCACTGAGATTGGTGCGCAGGATTCGGTGCTCCATACGGAAGCGGATCATGTACTGGAAGAAGCGGAAGATGTCCTGGTTCTTCTCCAGCAGGGTCCAGTCCAGCCAGGAGATGGCGTTGTCCTGGCAGTAGGCGTTATTATTGCCGGACTGGGAGTTGCCAAACTCATCCCCGGCCAGGAACATGGGGATGCCCCGGCTGCACATGAGCAGGGCAAAGGCATTGCGCACCATCCGGCGGCGCAGGGCGTTGATCTCCGGGTCACTGGTGGGCCCTTCCTCGCCGCAGTTCCAGCTGTTGTTGTCATTCGCCCCGTCGGTGTTGTCCCAGCCGTTTTTCAGGTTGTGCTTGGTATTGTAGGAGAACAGATCCCAGAGGGTGAAGCCGTCATGGCAGGTGATGAAGTTGACAGAGGCATTCTTCCGGCCGGAGACCTCGTAGATGTCCTGGGAACCCACCAGCCGCAGTGCCGCCGCCTGGGCGCAGCCCCCGTCCCCCTTGAGGTAGCGGCGCACATCGTCCCGATAGCGGCCGTTCCACTCCGCCCAGCGGTTCCAGGCCGGGAAAGTGCCCACCTGGTAGAGCCCCCCGGCATCCCATGCCTCGGCAATCAGCTTTACATCCCCCAGGATGGGGTCGAAGGCCACGGCCTGGAGCAGGGGCGGCTTGTTCATAGGCGTGCCGTCCTCATTGCGCCCCAGGATGGAGGCCAGATCGAACCGGAACCCGTCCACCCGGTAGGCCGTCACCCAGTAGCGCAGGCAGTTCATAATCATCTGGTGGACCATGGGGTGGTTGCAGTTGAGGGTGTTGCCGCAGCCGCTGAAGTTGTAGTATTTCCCGTCCGGCGTGAGCAGGTAATAGATGTTGTTGTCAAAGCCCTTGAAGGAGAAGAAGGGGCCCTTCTCGTTGCCCTCGGCGGTGTGGTTGAATACCACGTCCAGATAGACCTCCATCCCCTGGCGGTGGCAGGCCCGGATGAGGTTTTTCAGCTCATTGCCCTCCCGGTTGTACTCGGTGCTGGCGGTGTAGCTGGTGTTGGGCGCGAAGAAGCAGACTGTGTTGTAGCCCCAGTAATTGTAGAGCTTCTGCCCGTCCACCTCCCGATAGTCCTGCATCTCGTCAAATTCAAAGATGGGCATCAGCTCGATGGCGTTCACGCCCAGGCTCTTCAGGTAGGGCAGCTTCTCCATCAGCCCCGCAAAGGTCCCCGGGTACTGCACGCCGGCGGAGCTGTCCCGAGTAAAGCCCCGCACGTGGAGCTCGTAGATCACCAGATCCTCCATGGGGATCAGGGGGAGGCGGGAGTCCCCCCAGTCAAAGTCGTCCTTCACCACCCGGGCCTTGTAGTGCTGGCCCCTGGGGGTGGTGTCGCCCCACCGGCTCTGGCCTGTCACTGCCCGGGCGTAGGGGTCCAGCAGGTACTTGGTCTTGTCGAAAACCTTCCCCTTCTCCGGCTCATAGGGGCCGTCTACCCGGTAGGCGTACTCGAACTCCTCAATATTCAGCTTGAAGACGATCATGGAGTACACATTGCCGATACGGTAGTGCTGGGGGAAGGGCAGCACGGCAAAGGGCTCGTGGGCCTCCCGATGGAACAGCAGCAGCTCAATTGAGGTGGCCCCGTAGGAATAGACAGTAAAATTCACCCCGCCGGGGATGGCAGTCGCCCCGTAGATATCATAGAGGCCCGGGCGCACGGCAAAGCCGCTGATATAGTTGAGGGGCACCATGTGGATATTCCGGGGAAGGCTCAGCTTCTCCACACTGCCGCCAGGGGCGGCCTGGGCCGCCGCTCGTTTTTCTTCGTTCATCCGATCCTCCTTTGTCGCTTTGCTGTCCCGGCGCAGGCTACCGGTGCTGGAACAGCTTTTTATCCAGCGCAAACACCCGCTTGCTGAACTCCCCCGACGGGACCTCCTCCAGTGTCTCCGCATAAATCTCCATCCGGCTGTCGATCAGGTCGATCAGGCTGAGGAGCTCGCTCTCCGCGCACATAGGACGCACAGCGGCCCCGAACTCCGGCTCCCCGTGGTGGGAGAGGAGCAGGTGCTGGAGCAGGACGGATTTTTCCTCCGGCACCCCCAGCTCCCGGGCAGCGGCGGCTACCTCCTGGGCGCCCATCACCAGATGGCCCAGCAGCTGGCCCTTGACGGAGTATTCCGTCACAAGCCCCAGGGGGGAGGTGACGAACTCGTCGCACTTGGCGATGTCGTGGAGCAGCGTACCGGCCAGCAGCAGATCCCGGTCGATCACCTCCGCATACAGCTCCGCCAGATAGCCGGCAGTCCGGACCATGTAGAGTGTGTGCATGAGCAGGCCGTTCAAAAAGCTGTGGTGGACGCTCTTCCCGCCGGGGATCATACAGAAGCGCTCCCCGTACTTCTCCAGCATCCTCCGGCTGATGGCGGCATAGTCCGGGTCGGCCATGCCGTCCACCACCGCCAGCAGCTCCCGGTAGGCCGCCTCCCTGTCGACCGGGGCCACCGGCACCAGATCCCCCAGGTTGTACCGGTCCCCCTCCTGGGCCACGCGGATCCGGGCAACCGTCATCTGCGGGGAGCCCCGGAACTCCGATACACTGCCCCGGACCTTCACCACGCTGCCCTCGTCCTTCGCCCCCACGGGGCCGCTGTAGTCCCATACCTTGGCCTCGATGTTGCCGGTCCGGTCTGACAGGACAGCGCTGAGGAAGGGCTTCCCGCTGTTGCTTGTCCGGGGGGAGGCTGCCTTGAGGAGGTAGAAGCCCTCCACCTCGTCCCCAATCCCCAGCTCTGCTATCAACTTGTTATATTCCATTATCACTGCGCGCCGCCCGGCGGCGCATCCTCCTTGCTTGTTGTACTGGTATAGTATACCACAGCGGGGCGGCAGATGTCGAGACCGTTTCCCCCAAACTGTCCCGCCGGGCGCCGCCCTGTGCATGGCGGGCAGATTGCACAGGGCTACAGGGAGGAGATGCGGCCTGCGGCCTCCTCCGGCGTAAGCGCCGACACGTCAAGCTTGATTGTGCGCAGGGCATCGTACAGCGGCAGACGCTGGATGCTCCGCTCCAGGATCTCCGGCCGGCGGAGGCCTGCTGCCACATCTTTCTCCAGCCGCCGCGCCAGCGCATCCGGCGTACAGACCAGGGAAAGGGATGTCACGCGGCAGCCGGACAGGTCGAGCCGGGAGAGCAGGCGGTCAATGATGGACTGCTCGTGCATGACCCAGCAGAAAATCACATTGTCATAGGCGCTGCAATGGATAAAGTTATTCATCAGATAGCAGATATTGTCCTCTGCCATCTGCTTCGTTTCGCCAGTAACTTGGAAGGGGTCGGCATCCCAGCACCAATCGCCGTCCAGGAAGACGGCCCGGCCCAGCCTGCGCTTGAGCAGCTGGCAGACTGTCGTTTTGCCAACCCCCATGGTCCCACCGATCAAAAATACGGATTTCATTTCCATCCCCCTCTCCAATTTGCCGCCAAAAGGCGGGAGCGTCCCGGCAGTCCGGGACGCTCCTCTCCCCTGGGGGCCGTTACGATACCCCCAGGGACTCCGCCAGCTCCAGGCCGGGGTTATGCTTGAGCAGGTAGCCCACCGGCCACTCGCCGGAGTAGGCGATGAGGCTCCTGCCCCGGAAGTCCTCCAGCAGGGCCGCGTCGGCACAGAGGGTCAGATCCTTCGGCTCCCCCGGGCAGGCGGCGATCCGCCGCAGGTGGTCATAGGGCAGCCCCGCCATGCGCAGCTCCACGCCGTATTCACTGCGCATCCGGTACTGGAACACATCAAATTGCAGCGTACCCACCACGCCGACGATGACCTCCTCCATGCCCGCGTAGGGGATCTTAAAGATCTGGATCGCACCCTCCTGGGCGATCTGCTCCGTGCCCTTCATGAACTGCTTGCGCTTCATGGTGTCCACAGGGCTGACGCGCATGAAGTGCTCCGGCTCAAAGGTGGGGATGCCAGAGAAGCGGAACTTCTTCCCCGGCACAGTGACCGTATCCCCAATGGAGAAGAGGCCCGGGTCAAATACGCCGATGATATCCCCGGCGTAGGCCTCGTCGATGATCTCCCGTTCGGCAGCCAGCATCTGCTGGGGCTGGCTGAGGCGCAGCTTCTTGCCGCTCTGCATGTGGTAGACCTCGTTCTCCCGCAAAAACTTGCCCGAGCAGACCCGCAGGAAGGCGATGCGGTCCCGGTGGGCCTTGTTCATATTGGCCTGGATTTTGAAGACAAAGGCGGAGAAGTCCGGGGAGAAGGCGTCAATTTCCCCACTGTCGGACACGCGGTTCAGGGGCGGGGTGGTCATGCGCAAAAACTCCTCCAGGAAGGGCTCCACGCCGAAGTTGGTCAGGGCGGAGCCGAAAAACACCGGGCTGAGCGTCCCGGCCCGCACGGCCTCCATGTCGAAGTCCCGGCCCGCCCCCAGCAGCTCCACCTCCTCCCGGAGGGTCTGCCAGCGGCCCTGGCCCAGGATGCCCCCCACGGCGGGGTCCTCCAGGCTCACCTCGGTAGAGGCGGCCTTCCTGCCGTGGCCCTCACCGGAAAAGAACAGGATCTGCTCACGCCCCCGGTCGTAGACCCCCTGGAACTCCTTGCCGCAGCCGATGGGCCAGTTGACGGCGTAGGTGTCGATGCCCAGTTCCCGCTCCACCTCCTCGCACAGCTCCAGAGGGTCCCGGGTCTCCCGGTCCATCTTGTTGATAAAGGTGAAGATGGGGATATGCCGCATGGCGCAGACCTTGAAGAGCTTGCGCGTCTGGGGCTCCACGCCCTTGGCCCCGTCGATGACCATGACAGCGGAGTCCGCTGCCATCAGGGTGCGGTAGGTGTCCTCGGAGAAGTCCTGGTGCCCGGGGGTGTCCAGGATGTTGATGCAGTAGCCGTTGTGCTGGAATTGCATCACGGAGGAGGTGACGGAGATGCCGCGCTGGCGTTCGATCTCCATCCAGTCGGAGGTGGCCGCACGGGCCCGCTTCCCCTTGACCTCCCCGGCCTGGGCAATGGCCCCGCCGTAGAGGAGGAATTTTTCTGTCAGGGTCGTTTTCCCGGCGTCCGGGTGGGAGATGATGGCGAAGGTCCTCCGCCGGGTGATTTCTTCCTTTAATCCAGCCATAAATGATGTTAACTCCTACGTTTGGTTTCTTGGTTCGGTTATTGGCGCATCGCGGCCAGCAGCTCCCCCAGCTCCCTGGGATCCCCCGGGACCAGCAGAGCGCCCTTCTCTACCAGCTCCTCCCGGGAGCGGTAGCCCCAGGGAGCGGCAGCGGGGACCATGCCCACCGCCTTGGCGAAGACGATATCTGTCCCGCTGTCGCCGGCGTAGGCCACCTCCCCGGCGGGGAGCCCCAGTGCCGCCAGCACGGGGACGGACGCGGCGGGGTCCGGCTTCAGGGGCCGCCCGTCCACGCGGCCCAGCACACAGCGGAAGGGCACATCCGGGAAATAGGCACGGACAATCTTCTGGGCCGTGGCCTCTGTCTTGTTGCTCAGCACCCCCAGGGCGAAGCCGTCCTGGATGAGGCGGTCCAGCATCTCCGGCACGCCGGGGTAGCAGGCCGTCTGCTCGGTGCAGTGGTCGCAGTAGTCCCCCTTGTAGATTGCCAGGACCTGCTCCAGGACCTCCTCTGGTGTACCGGCGGGGATGGCCTTCCGCACCGCGTCGCGGATGCCGCCGCCCACAAACGTCTCCACCATCCGCACCGGATGGGTGGGCAGGCCACAGGCCGCCAGGGCCCGGTTCATCGCACCCGCAATATCCGGGATCGTGTCCAGCAGGGTGCCGTCCAGATCAAAAACAACAGCGTGTATCATCGCTCAAGAGCCTCCTTGATCCGGCCAAGGCCGGAAATTCCAGTTGCATGGGAAGCGGCGTCCCCAGCGGAGGCCGCTTCGCGGCTATTATAGCCCGTGGGGGCGGGAATGTCAATTTTTTCCCACAGTTCCTCAGCGTCTACCTGCCGCTTGCCTCCGCCTGCCGCATATGGTATACTGTCCACGAATCACCGGGATAGGAGGTTTTTCATGAGACGGACAATTGGCGCGGCCCTGCTGGCGGCCTCCCTCCTGCTGGGCGGCTGCCAGGCCGGGGCGGCGGACAAGCCCCTGTACCAGCACGGCCTTGAGGTGGCCGGGCTGCTGGGGGAGATGGCGGGCAATCCCGCATATCTTTCCCTGTTTTCCAGCAATGAAGCAATCCTGACGGTTTTAGCTGAAGCGGCCCAGGGGGATTTTTCCCAGCCTAAGGCGGTATACCGGATCACCCTTCCCGTATCCGCCCTGCATCCGGAGGTGGAGGGCCTGTCCGGCGCCCTGCGGAAGAGCCTGGAGGCGCGGCTGACCGCAGCGGTGTTCACCCAGGTAAACGCCCTGGGCGGGCCGGAGCAGCTGGCCGCCGCCAGCATATGCACCGCAGGGACGGTGTTCGCCAGCGATGCGCTGGAGGAGAACGCCATCTACCTGTACACCTATGAAAACGCCGTACCGGCGGCGGTGTCCTTCACCCAGGGTGAGGACGGGACAGTCTCCGCAAACGGTATGCTTGTGCTGTACAACGGCTTCTCCGCAGATACTGCGGCGGAAATCGGGCAGTTCCTGGCGGAGCTCGGCGCGGAGGTGGAGGAGGTCAGTCCATGAGCGGGCGGTTCTTGCGCAACAGGATGCTCCTCGGCTCCGCCGCTGTAGAGCGGCTGGCGGCCTCCCATGTGTGCGTCGTAGGCCTGGGGGGTGTGGGCAGCTGCGCGGCGGAGGCCCTGGCCCGGGCTGGTGTGGGGGAGCTTACCCTCATCGACCACGACACCTACAGTGAGAGCAACATCAACCGCCAGCTGGGTGCGCTCCAGTCCACCCTGGGCCAGAGCAAGGCGGAGGCACTGGCCGGGCGGATGCTGGACATCAACCCGGACTGCCGGGTCCACCCTATCGTGGGACGGTATGGGCCGGACAACCGCGAGCAATTCTTTTCGGATTACGACTGCATCGTAGACGCCATTGACCTGGTCTCCTGCAAGGTGGACCTGATCTGCCAGGCCCTGGAGCGGGGCATCCCCATCCTCTCCGCCCTGGGCACAGGCAATAAGCTGGACCCGTCGCTGCTGGAGGTGACGGATCTGAGCAAGACCCACGGTTGCCCGCTGGCCCGGGTGATGCGCCGGGAGCTGGGGCGGCGGGGCGTGAAGCACTTGCAGGTGGTCTACAGCCCCGAGGAGCCGGTATGGTGCGAGCAGCTGGAGGAGCCGCCGCCGGGGCGGCGGAGCGTGCCGGGCAGCGTGCCCTGGGTACCGCCGGTGGCCGGGCTGATGCTGGGCGGCGCTGCGGTAAAGATATTAGCCGGTGAGCTGATCCCGGCAAGGAAAAAGGAGGACTACACATGATGACTATCCGCCGTGCGCAGGAGCAGGACATCCCCCGCCTGGGAGAGCTGCTGCTCCAGGTCTGCCGGGTCCACCACCAGGGGCGGCCGGACCTCTTCCGGGAGGTGGGCCGGAAGTACACCGATGCGGAGCTGCAAGCGCTCCTACAGGACAGCGGGCGGCCCATCCTGGTGGCCGTGGACGAGGCTGACCGCGTACTGGGCTACGCCTTCTGTATCCTCCAGGTCCACCAGGGGGATGGGGCGTTCTGTGACCTGTCCACGCTGTACCTGGACGACCTGTGCGTGGACGAGGCCTGTCGGGGGCAGCACATTGGGAACGTGTTATATGAGGGCGTAGTGTCCCTGGCCCGGGAGCTGGGCTGCTACCATGTGACCCTCAACGTGTGGGCGTGCAACGAAGGCGCCCTGCGCTTTTACGAGAGGTGCGGCCTCAAGCCGCTGAAAACCGGCATGGAGCAGATCCTATAGCGTCAAGAAAAGGGCCATCCCATACGGGACGGCCCTCGTTTCTTGTCTGGCGGAAGATCAATCAGCCAATCTTTCTCAGCTTCAAGGTCATAGCGCTCTTCTTGTGAGCGGCATTGTTCTTGTGCAGAATGCCCTTCGCAGCAGCCTTGTCCACAGCCTTGACCGCAACCTTGTAAGCGCCCTCGGCCTCGGTGCGATTGCCTTCAGCGGCAGCGGCCTCAAACTTCTTCACGGCGGTCTTCATCGCGGACCTCTCGGCCTTGTTGCGGGCGTTGCGTACCTCAGCCACCAGCACACGCTTCTTAGCGGACTTGATATTCGGCAAACCAAACACCTCCTCCAATGGGGACTATGGGGGAAAATAATCTCCCCATGCAGTTTGATATTTTAGCATGTCCCGCGCAAAATTGCAAGGAATTTTTTGAATCTTCTCTATTTTTTTTACATATTTTCCGGGCGCGGCGAAAAACTAAGGGGGATGTACCATATTTTGTGTGATTAAAGAGGGAGGAACGCAAGTTATGCTGGCAATTCGTACAGATCTGGCCGAGGAGGCCCACGCCCTCTGGCGGGAGGACGCGGGGGAGACCACCCGCCTGCCGGGGGTCCTGGCCCGGGACGAGGAGGCGGAGGGCTTCCCTGTCACCCGGGTGGAGATCCTGGATGAGGAGGGGGAGACTGCCCTGGGCAAGCCACGGGGGACCTATCTCACCATAGATATCAGTGCATACTGGCAGCGGGAGGAGGACGCCTTCGCCCGTGTGATCCGGGCGGTGGCAGAGCTGCTCACCCCCCTGCTGCCGGAGGAAGGGGCGGTACTGGTAGCGGGGCTGGGCAACCCCGCCATGACGCCGGACGCCCTGGGCCCCCGGACGCTGGACCACCTGCTGGTGACGCGGCATCTGATGGAGGTGCTCCCCGGGATGCGCCCGGTGGCGGGGCTGGGGGCCGGGGTGCTGGGCACCACGGGGCTGGAGGTGGCCGAGTGGGTCCAGGGCGCGGCGGAGCACGTGCGCCCGGCGGCAGTGGTTGTCGTGGATGCGCTGGCGGCCAGGGGCCTGGACCGGCTGTGCAATACGGTCCAGATCTCCGACACCGGGCTGGTACCGGGCAGCGGTGTGGGCAACCACCGGATGGCCCTCAACCGGGAGGGCCTGGGTGTCCCCGTGTTGTCGGTGGGGGTCCCCACAGTGGTGGACGCACAGACGGTATCCCGTGACATCCTGGCAGAGGCAGGGGCGGGGGACACACCGCCCGCCGCCCTCTACGGCCTGGGGAGCCGCCTGTTTGTCACCCCCGACAGCATTGACGCAAAAATCCGGGATCTGGCAAAGGTGCTGGGCTATGGGCTGGACATGGCCCTCCAGCCCGGGGTGGAACTGGAGGACCTGGAGGCGCTGATGGCGTAAGGCGCGGAGAAAAGATGGTGGCTTTTTCCAAATCCCCGTGGTATACTGTCCCTACCAAACCGGGAAGGAGCTGATGGGACATGCCCTATTTCGGCGCACTGGAGGCCGGGGGGACGAAGATGGCCTGCGCAATTGCCTCCGGACAGGGGGAGATTTTGGAGCGGGCTACCCTCCCCACACGCAGCCCGGAGGAGACCATGCCGGAGCTGCTGGCCTTTTTCCGGGGCAAGCCCCTGGCGGCCATGGGGATCGGCTGCTTTGGCCCGGTGGGGCTGGACCGCCGCTCCCCCTGCTACGGCAGGATCCTCGCCACGCCCAAGGCGGCCTGGCGGGGCTTCCCTATTGTGGAGCGCTTCCAGGAGGCGCTGGGGATCCCGGTGGGGCTTGACACGGATGTCAACACCGCCGCCCTGGGCGAGTGGGCCTGGGGCGGCGCCCAGGGTCTGGGCACTGCCGCCTATCTGACCGTCGGGACCGGGGTGGGCCTGGGGGTGATCGTGGGCGGCAGGCCCCACCACGGGATGCTCCATCCGGAGGGCGGGCACCTCCCGGTTGTCCGCCGTGCGGACGACCCCTTGGCGCGGGGCGTGTGCCCCTTCCACCCCAGCTGCCTGGAGGGGCTGGCCAGCGGGCCGGCGATTGCGGCGCGGTGGGGCCGTCCTGCCCAGGAGCTGGCAGAGCGCCGGGAGGTCTGGGAGCTGGAGGCATTCTATCTCGCCCAGGCCCTGTGCGCCTACATCATGGTCCTCTCGCCAGAGCGGATCATCCTGGGCGGCGGTGTGATGCACCAGGCGCAGCTGTTCCCCCTGATCCGGGAGGAGGTCCGCCGCCAATTGGGCGGCTACATAAGCGGCGGGGGATTGGCGGATCTGGAAACCTATATCGTCCCAGCCAGCCTGGGAGACAGCCAGGGCCTGCTGGGAGCGGTCAAATTGGCGGAAAACGCCTATAAAGAAGACGGAGGCAGACTATGAGCAGACAACAGCCGGTCATCCTGGAGCCGGTATTTCAGGAAAAAATCTGGGGCGGGGAGCGCTTGCAGCCTATGTTTGGCTACCAGATCCCCAGCAGCCGCACCGGAGAGTGCTGGGCTATCAGCGGCCATCCCGGTGGGGACTGCCCGATCAAAAACCCGGCATTTGCCGGGGAGACCCTGGGCAGCCTCTGGCGGAAGCGGCCGGAGCTGTTCGGCCATACAGGCGGGAAGAGCTTCCCCCTGCTCGTCAAGATCCTGGATGCCCGGGAGGATCTGAGTATCCAGGTCCACCCCGGCGACAGCTACGCCAGGCTGCATGAGGGCGGCGCCCAGGGCAAGGCGGAGTGCTGGTATATCCTGGACTGCGACGAGGGCGCGTCCATCATCATCGGGCACCACGCCGCCAGCCGGGAGGAGATGCGGGAGCTGGTGGAGCAGGGGCGGTGGAAGGAGCTGCTCCGGGAGGTCCCCATCAAAAAGGGGGACTTCTTCCAGATCAACCCCGGCTGCCTCCACGCCATCAAGGGAGGGACGGTGCTCCTGGAGACCCAGCAGAGCAGCGATGTGACCTACCGCTTCTACGACTATGACCGGCTGGAGAACGGGCGGCCCCGGCCCCTGCATATCGCGCAGAGCCTTGATGTTACCCAGGCCCCCTTCCACCCCTGTGAGCCGGAGCGGGAAACCGAGCGCCAGGCGGACGCCTCCGTCACCCGCCTGATCGCCTGCTCCTACTACACAGTGTACCACGTGTCGCTGGATGGCCGGTGGGCGCGGGACTGGGGGAAGCCCTTTGTCAACCTCAGCGTCATCTGCGGCCAGGGCACGTTGGATGGGATGGCGGTCAAGGCGGGAGACCACCTTCTGCTCCCCGCCGGGTATGGCCGGATGGCCCTGGAGGGGCAGCTGGAGCTGATCTGTTCCCATTTATAAAAAGCGCGCTAAGAGGGCGGGGCATCTCCCCCGCCCTCTTATACTTGCCCCAAAGGATGCTGCCCATCCTTCATTCATAATCGCACGGGAGCGGCCCCTGGGCCGCAATCGCCTGGCCCTCTCCCGCTGCGGAGGGGTTTTCTGGACAGGCAGGCCGGAAATTCAGGCCGAATGGCCGGGAATTTTTTGTACACAAACCCGCTCACTTCCTTTATCCTTATTTTATAAAGGAGGGGAACGAGTGGAAGAACGGTATCATCTGATGAAAAATCTGAGAAAGATTCGGAGATTTCTCCAATTATCCCAGGCCGAGTTTTCCAAGGAAGTCGGCATTTCCAAGTCCACATTACAGGAGATTGAGAAGGGCAATGGCGCCACGCTGGATACGCTGATGTGTATTGCAGACTACATGAATATTTCGGTTGCCGCTCTTCTCTCCGACCCTGACAAAATAGAAAACACGCTTCTGGCTGTGCAGTTCCTGGAGCGGGGCGTGCTGTATACCCGCCTGCCGGTGGAGAACAGGAAGAACTTCCTGCGCGAGACGAGGGAGATCCTGGATGCGCTGGAGGACGCCTGGCTGCGTGCGGAGAGCGCCCCGCCGGAGGAAACCAGCGGCGGCAAGGCCGCCGATTGATGGGGCGGATCCATGGTTGACATTTCCTGCCTGCCGGGGTAAAGTATATGGCAGACGGCACTGCCGTTAAGATCCCCACGGGAAGGAGAGACGGCATGGAAGGACAAACAGGGCAGGCGCCGCTTGCCGCCGGCCTGGAGCCGCTGTGCGATGGGCTGCCCCAGGCAGTCGGGCAGGTGGGCAGCCGCCTGGCAGAGCGCTATTACGTCCAGCTGGCGGAGGAGGCCCTGGAGCCAAAGGGGGAAGCAGGCCAACCCGGCCCAGAGGCCCAGGCTTTGGAGGAGGCGGTCCAGGCGGAGCTGGAGAGCCTGCGGCGCACGGCCCGCACCCTGGCCCAGGCCTATCAGGAGGCGAACAACTTAGAGGATGAGCTGAGTGCCCGCCTGCGGGACATGCGTACCGCCCGGGACCGGAAGTGGTACGCCCCCAACCCGCCCGCCAACTCGGCCATCGACCTGGCAGAGGCCAAGCAGGACCACTTCGCCCAGGGCCTCAGCCTGTATAAGATCCTGCTCATCTGTGCAGCCGGCAGCTTTGCCGGCGTGGTGGTGGAGATGCTCTGGTGCATCCTCACCAACGGCTATCTGGAGAGCCGCTCCGGCCTGGTATATGGGCCCTTCAACCTGCTCTACGGCGCAGGGGCTGTATGCCTGACCCTGGCCCTCTACAAGTACCGCAACCGCGGCTACCAGTGGTCTTTCCTGGGCGGTTTTTTTGTGGGCAGTGTGCTGGAATATGTCTGCTCCTGGGCCCAGGAGGCGCTATTGGGTTCCCGCTCCTGGGACTACAGCGGTATGCCCCTGAACCTCAACGGGCGCATCTGTTTTCTGTACTCAGTGTTCTGGGGGGTGCTGGGTATCTTCTGGATCAAGGACCTCTACCCGCGTATGGCCAAGTACATCCTGAAGATCCCCAACCGGATTGGCCGCCCGCTGACATGGGCATTCACCCTGTTCCTCCTCATCAACGCGGTTGTCTCCTGTGTAGCGGTGGGGCGCTGGTCCCAGCGGGTGGAGGGGCAGCCACCGTCCAATGGATTCTGGGAATTTGTTGACCAGCGGTTCCCGGATGAACGGATGGAGCGGGTTTTTGCCAACATGGAGTTTGGCCGCTGAGCCCGGCAGGTCCCCTTACTTAGCATAAAGGAAAGCCCCGCGCCAATGGCGCGGGGCTTCTATGTTGCCGTGGATCAGCAGCAGCCGTCGTTGCAGCCGCAGGTGCAGCCACAGTTGCAGTTGCAATTGTTGTTGCAGCCGCAATTGCAGCCACAGCCGCAGTTGTTATTGCAGCCGCCGCAGCCACAACCGCAGCCACAGTTATTGTTGCAGCCGCCGCCGCAGATACTGCCGCAGCTGTTGCCGCCGCCGCAGCAGCAGCACAGGATGATGATCAGGATGATGATCCAGCAGCAGCCACCGCCAAAACCGTTATTGTTCCACATAAGACATATACCTCCTGTGAGATGTGAGGCACTGGGAACCGCCTCAGTCCTATCATATGCAGGAGGCTGCCAGGGGTGTCAAAACAGGCGGGGAGAATCTACACCGGCCTTTGCCGCAGCCAGCTGCTCCCCGGTGAGCAGCCCAGCCCCCTCCAGGCGCGCGGCCAGGGTCTGCTGGCTGCCGCTGAGGGCCATATCCAGGCTGTAATAGGAGACATAGGCCACATGGGCGCGGAGAAACGGGCTGCTGCGGAGCATTTCAAATTCGCCGTTAGTCAGCGCACCGCAGTCCAGCGCCCGCTCCAGGGAGGTGGCGTAGTCGTGGACCCCGGCCACGCTGTAGCCCAAGGCCCGCAGCAGGAACTCCTGGTACTCCACAGCGGAGATGGCCTGCGCGGTGCCAAAGAGGGTGGGGGCAACGCCGTTGGCGTAGCCCTGGTGGTAGGCCCAGGCCACATACCGGTCCAGCCAGGCGGGCACGTCGGTGAAGGGGTGGGTGTAGCTGCACGCCAGCGCATCCGCCTCCTCACCCAGGATCCGGATGAACATCACCAGCCCCTCCCCCCGGGAGGGGGCCAGGTGGAGGTCAAAGCCCTCCCCGATGGCGGAGCCAGTGCCCCGGAACAGATCCAGCTCCCGCAGGGCCCGGGCAATGGCATAGTAGTCCGGGTTCCCGGCGGAGCGGGCCAGGTCGTATCCCCCCTCGTAGGACACCACAGCGGTGGGGGAAACCACGGTGAAGGATGCCAGGGCGTTCTCCGCCGCCAGATAGCGGTGGCGGAGGGCCAGGGCCTGGCCGGAGGCGGCCTCGCTCCCGGCAGTAACATCCACCACCGCGCCGTCTGTCAGCGTCAGGCGCACCTCCCCGGCCAGGGGGATGACACTCAGGCCGGTGGCACCGGTAAGGATATCCCCCTCCTTCAGCGTAACCTCCTGGGCTGTACCGGAGAAGCTCTGGCCGGAGGTGGCCCGCAGGTTGGCCTCCATGGTGTCCAGCCGCTTTCCTATGGCGCTGCGCACGTCCGCGTCAGAGGCATTCATGCGGCTGTCAGCCGACGCGTCGATGGACCGGGCGAATGTCCCCTCCAAATACGACAGGGAGAGCAGGGGATCCCCCGCGTCCCCGCCGGCGGCGAAGGCCAGCGCCAGGCACATGGCCAGCGCCAGCAACAGTGCGGCAGCGGTGTGGGCTTGTTTCATAGGGCCTCCTTTTTGCGTGTCAGCGCGTGGTAATGCGGTAGCTGAGGGTGAGCAGGCTGTCGGCAAAGTGGACATCCTCAAAGCGGACGCTTTCCACCTGGCTGGACAGCTCTACGTTGGTGAAATTCCAGAACCCCCGCACACCCAGGTCGATCAGGCGGTTGGCAGTGCTCTGGGCCACAGACTGGGGGACGGTGAGCACCGCCACGTCAGGCCGGTGCTCCGGGATAAACCGCTCCAGGGCCGTCATATCCAAAATCGGCGTACCAGCGACCTCTGTGCCGATGAGGGCGGGGGAAACGTCAAAGGCGGCCTCCAGGAGGAAGCCCGCGTCACGGAAATGGAAGTTCTGCATCAGCGCCCGGCCCAGGTTTCCCACACCCACCACGATGATGCGGTGCTGGTTGTCCACGCCCAGGATGTGGCCGATCTCGGAGCGGAGCTCCTCCACATTGTAGCCGTAGCCCTGCTGGCCGAACTCGCCGAAGCAGCTGAGGTCCTGCCGGATCTGGGAGGCTGTGATCCCCATTTTCCCGCCCAGGGTGCTGGAGGAGATGCGGACGATACCCTTGAGATGGAGGTCGTCCAGATAGCGGTAATAGCGGGGCAGACGCCGGATCACGGCGTCAGATACATTCTGTTTTTTCATAATTTCTCTGTACAGCCTCCCAAAACGTATGGATTCTCTACATCTTACTATACTGGAAACCGGTTGTCAATTGGAGTTGTGAACCATTTTAACAATCTATTGCCAGCGGCAATAGATGCCTGCTGTAATCACTCGCCCGCCTGCTCCATCTCCTGCTCAATGCGCGCCTCCAGCTTTTTCAGCCGCTCCAGGTACTCCTTGCCCACGCAGCCGACGAGGAGGTAGCGCTTGTTGAAGCGGTCATGGATAAAGTGGTAGAGCAGGTGGAAATCCTTGATCTGGCCGGTGTTGCTGACGTGGATGCGCGGGCCGGTACAGGGGTGGACGGAGCCGCCGATGGAGACGTGCTTCTCATCTAAGTAGGTGACGGGCAGCTTCTGGTCGATCATGTCGTAGACCTGCTTCTCCAGCTGCTCAATGTCAAAGTCCGGCTTGCGGTCGTCGGGGAAGGAGATGATAAAGCCGTGCTTGATATCGCCGTGGCCGCAGCGCTCCAGCTCCTCCTTGGGCATACAGAACTCGCACAGGTCCTCCGCCGTGTGGGACATGAGGCGGTAGGGCAGGGATTTGTAGACGATGTCGTAGATCTCCTGGGGCTTGGGGCCGAAGATGGTGGGGCGGGTGATGACGACCTCCTCCCCCACGCCAATGAGCAAGTCCGCCTTGGCCCGGAGCAGGGGGTAGACCAGGTCGAAGTGCTCGACGATGACCCGCTTGCCCTTGTGGAGGGCCTCGGAGATGGCGTCGGCCAGGACGCTCATCTGGGTGAAGCCGTTCTCAAAGCGGATATCCACATGGTAGGTGTGGGGGGTGAAGAAGCTGAAGCCGGTGTCCTGCTCCAGCAGGGGCAGGGGCCGCACATAGACGCCGTCGTCGTCGTTGGTCAGGTCCAGGCCCGGGAACATGCCCCGGATCAGGGCGCTCTTGCCGGACCCGGCCTCCCCGATGATGCCAATGAGCTTGTCAAAGGGGGACAGGTACAGCTGCACCAGCTGCATCCCCAGCTGGTACATGCGCTTGTGGCCGCGGGGGGCGAAGTAGGTACTGATGATGTGGCTTGTCTGGCGGTCGTACATATCGTTTCTCCTTTCTTGCCGGCCCTGGCTGGGCCGCTCCTGCCCTCCATTATAGCGCATCCGGGCCGCTGTGAAAAGGGCGGCGGGAAAAAAAGCGATTGCAAATTTTAAAATGATATTATATAATATGGGCAAATTGATATAGTACATATTGATAAAGGAGGCAAGGTCATGACAGAGATAGTGCGGGCCGCGTCGGCGGGAACGCTGGAATCCAGCGACGCCTACGTGGAAATCGAGCCAGCTGGCCAGGGGATTGAGATCCAGCTGGAGTCGGTGGTGAAGGGGCAGTTTGGCGAGTCGATCCTGGCGGCGGTCCGGGAGACCCTGGCGGGGTGCGGCGTGGAGCGGGCCCGGGTCACGGTGTCCGACCGGGGCGCGCTGGAGTGCGTGCTCCGGGCCCGGGTGGAGGCTGCGGTCCTACGGGGAAGGGGGGATTGCTGATGCGCCGGTCAATGCTGTTTTTACCCGGCAATACCCCCAACATGCTGGTAAACGGGGCGTTTCTGGGGGCGGACGCGGTGATCCTGGATCTGGAGGACGCCGTTGCCCCCTCGGAGAAGGATGCGGCCCGGGTACTGGTGCGCAACACCATCCGCTACATGGACTTCCGGGGCTGCGAGGTCATCGTGCGCATCAATGCTGTGGACAGCGACTTCTGGCAGGCGGATTTAGACGAGATCCTGCCCCAGAAGCCGGACCTCATCCTGCTGCCCAAGTCCAGCTCCGCCCAGGACGTGCTGGCGGCGGACGCCTACATCGGGCAGAAGGAGGCGGCGCTGGGCTTCGCGCCCAACACGGTCCGGCTGATGCCCCTCATTGAGACGGCTTTGGGTGTGGAGAACGCTTTCTCCATCGCCTCCGCCTGCCCCCGGGTAGCGGCCCTGTTTTTGGGCGCGGAGGACCTGACCGCCGACCTGCGCTGCCAGCGCACCAAGGCCGGGCGGGAGATCGAGTACGCCAGGACCCGCCTGGTGGTGGCCGCCCGTGCGGCCAATGTGGACGTGTACGACACTCCCTTCACCGATGTCAACGATGACGAGGGCATCCAGACAGACGCGGCCTATGCAAAGGCGCTGGGCTTCACGGGGAAATCCTCCATCTCCCCCCGCCATGTGGAGGTGATCAACCGGGTGTTCAGCCCCACCCAGAAGGAAATTGACTACGCCTACGAGGTGATGGACGCCATCCGGCTGGCCAAGGAGCAGGGCCGGGGCGCCATCGCCCTGCGGGGCAAGATGATTGATGCGCCCATTGTGGCCCGGGCGGAGCAGACCATTGCCGCGGCCCGGGAGATGGGCCTTGGAAGGGAGGATCGGGCATGAACGGAAAGCTTGTCAAGACCATCCGGGAGGCGATTTCCCTCTCCGGGCTGAGGGACGGCATGACCGTCTCCTTCCACCACCACCTGCGCAACGGCGACTATGTGCTCAACCAGGTGATGGCGGAGATCGCGGCGCTGGGCATCCGGGACCTGACCGTCAGCGCCAGCTCCCTCTTTGATACCCACCAGCCCCTGACGGACCACATCCGCAGCGGGGTGGTGACGGGCATCCAGACCAACTACATGGCCGCCGGCATTGGCCGGGAGATCTCCCGGGGCATCCTGGGCAAGCCGGTGGAGTTCCGCACCCACGGCGCGCGGGCCAGCGACATCGCCTCCGGGCAGGTGCCTATCGACGTGGCCTTCATCGCCGCCCCCAGCGCAGACCACATGGGCAACTGCTCCGGGAAGTTCGGCAAGTCCGCCTGCGGCAGCCTGGGCTACGCCTACCCGGACGCCATGTACGCAAAAAAGGTGGTGGTCATCACCGACAACCTGGTCCCCTACCCCCTCCAGGGCTGGTCCATCCCGGAGACGAACGTGGACTACGTGGTGCCGGTGGAGGCCATCGGCAACCCGGCGGGGATTGTCTCCGGCACCACCCGCATTACCCGGGACCCGGTGGGCCTGGTGATGGCCTCCTACGCGGCCAGGGTGATCGAGCACTCGGGCCTGCTCAAGGACGGCTTCTCCTTCCAGACCGGCGCGGGCGGCGCGTCCCTGGCAGCGGCGGACTTTTTGAAGAAGATCATGCTGGAGAAGGGCGTCCAGGGCAGCTTCGGCCTGGGCGGCATCACCGGCTATATGGTGGATATGTTACAGGCGGGCTGTTTCCAGTCCCTGCTGGACGTGCAGTGCTTTGACCTGAAGGCGGTGGAGTCCATCCGCTCCGACCCCAGGCACCAGGAGATCTCCGCCCTCCACTACGCCGGTCCCAGCGCCCGCAGCGCGGTGGTGGACAGCCTGGATGTGGTCATCCTGGGCGCGACGGAGATCGACACGGAGTTCAACGTCAACGTCCACACCGACTCCAATGGATACATCATGGGCGGCTCCGGCGGCCACAGCGACACGGCGGCGGGGGCCAAGCTGGCGATGATCATCGCCCCCCTGTTCCGGGCGCGGCTGCCCATTGTCACCGACCATGTGACCTGCGTGTCCACACCGGGCCGGGATATCGACGTGCTGGTGACCCAGGGCGGTATCGCGGTGAACCCGAAAAACGGCGAGCTGCGCCAGCGCCTGCTGGACGCGGGCCTGCCCATCATCGAGATCCAGGAGCTGAAGGCGCGGGCCGAGGGGATCACCGGCGCGCCCAAGCGGCTGCCCCGTGGCGGGCGCGAGGTTGCCCGCGTCCTGTGCCGGGACGGCGGCCAGCTGGATTCCATTTATCATACGCCCGAAGAGGCGGAATAACGAGGAGGCCGGATATGAGAGAGATTTCTGCGGAGCAGATCACGCAGGTGGTGCGGCGGCTGTGCATCGAGGCCAACTGCCATCTGCCCCAGGACATGAAGGGCCGTATTGAGGCCTGCCGCGCCCAGGAGGGCTGGGAACCAGCCCGGGAGATCCTGGACCGGATCGTAGAGAACTACCGCATTGCCGACGAGAACAGCCGCCCCATCTGCCAGGATACCGGCATGGCCTGCGTATTTCTGAAGGTGGGCCAGGACGTCCACATCACCGGCGATATCCGCGAGGCAGTCGACGAGGGGGTGCGCCAGGGCTACGGGGAGGGCTATCTGCGCAAGTCCGTGGTCCGCGACCCCCTGGACCGGGTCAACACAGGGGACAATACCCCGGCCATGCTCTACTACGAGCTGGTCCCCGGCGACCAGCTGGAGATCACCGTGGCCCCCAAGGGCTTCGGCAGTGAGAATATGAGCCAGATCAAGATGCTCAAGCCGTCGGACGGCCTCCAGGGCGTCAAGGACTTCATCCGCCGTGTGGTGGAGGAAGCCGGCCCCAACCCCTGCCCGCCGATTGTTGTGGGCGTGGGCATCGGCGGCACCTTTGACAAGGCGGCGTACCTGGCCAAGCGGGCGCTGCTGCGCCCGGTGGACCGGCGCAGCGAGGAGCCCTTCTACGCGAAGCTGGAGGATGAGCTGCTGGAGGAGATCAACACCCTGGGTGTTGGCCCCCAGGGCTTCGGCGGCCGGACCACAGCCCTGGCGGTGAATATTGAGCACTGCCCCACCCACATCGCGGGGCTGCCGGTGGCAGTGAACATTAACTGCCACGTAACCAGACATATGACGGAGGTGCTTTGAGATGCCGGTTTCCATTACAACCCCCTTGAGCCGGGAGCAGGCCCGGACCCTGCGCTCCGGTGACAGCTGCCTGCTCTCCGGCGTGATCTACACAGCGCGGGACGCCGCCCACAAGCGGCTGTGCGAGCTGGCGGAGCAGGGCAAGCCCCTGCCCATCGACATGAAGGACGCGGTCATCTACTACGTGGGGCCCACCCCCGCCCGGCCGGGCGAGGCCATCGGCTCCGCCGGGCCCACCACCTCCTACCGCATGGATGCCTACAGCCCCCTGCTGATCTCCCTGGGCGAGACGGGCATGATCGGCAAGGGCAAGCGGGGTCCGGAGGTCGTGGAGGCCATGAAGGCCCACGGGGCCGTGTACTTCGGGGCCATCGGCGGCTGCGGCGCCCTGCTGAGCCAGTGCGTGAAAAAGGCGGAGGTCGTGGCCTATGAGGACCTGGGCGCGGAGGCCATCCGCCGTCTGGAGGTGGAAAATTTCCCGGTGGTCGTGGTCATCGACAGCCAGGGCAACAACCTCTATGAAACTGGGCGGTCAGCCTATCTGGAGAGCTTGAACGGGTAAACATCCTGTTCTCCTGGAAAAGCGCAAACAAAACAGTACACATCCGGCAGCGGACGGGAAGGAGGGATTTCGTTGACAGAGCTATTCCATGTGAACACAGATTCGGGCGTGCCGGTCTACCGGCAGCTGGTGGACGAGATCCGCTCCGCCGTCAAGCTGGGGAAGATCGCCCCGGACGCGCAGCTGCCCACGGTGCTGCACATGGCGGAGCAGCTGGGGTTGGCCCGGGGCACAGTCAAGCGGGCCTATGATGAGCTGGAGCGGCTGGGCCTGGTGGAGAAGGTCCAGGGCCGGGGCACCTTCGTCTGCTACCACCCCCCGGGCCGTACTGGCCGGAAGGAGCAGGCCATGGAGATGATCGACCTGATGCTGGACAAGATGGACGAGCTGGGCTTCTCCACAGAGGAGGTCAGCATCTTCCTGGACCTGAAGCTGCGGGAGCGGGCGGTCAATACGCCCAGCCTCAAGGTGGCGCTCATTGAGTGCAACCCGGAGAACCTCTCCCAGATAGCGGCCCAGCTGCGCAAGATCGAGGGGATCGAGCTCTATTCCTACCTCCTCGCCCATGTGGAGGCCTACCCCTACAACCTGGATGAGGAGATGGATCTCATCGTCACCACCAGCGAACACGCGGATTTCCTCCGCAGTGTCCTCACCGAGCGGGAGAAAATTGCAAGAGTCGCGCTGCGTCTGTCGTTATCCAGCATGGCGCAGATTGTCCGGCTCCCTCCTGGGGAGCGGGCTGGCATCCTGGGATGCAGCCGCCGCTTCGGGGACTTGCTCTATGCCGCCTGTGCCGCCTACGCCAGCAATGTGCTCACAGACCCGCCCGCCGTCATCTCCCGGGATTTCGATTGGCAGACCTTTTTAGCAGGGAAAACAGCAATTCTGATCCCGGACGGCCTGGAAAAGTTCCTGGAACCGGAGGGGATCCAGTTCCTGCGGGATTTCGCCAAGCAGGGGAAGCTGATCCGGTGCGTCTATGAGATCGATGAGGGCTCCTTCCTCTATTTGCAGGAAAAAATAGAACACCTGCGTGATAAGTCCTAGCCGGTTGGCCGCGCTTTCTGCAAAAATGCAGGAAGCGCGGCCTCTTTCTTGCAAAAGCAGGAAAAAATGAAAGAATTTCTGCTGCCTCTTGACAAAAGATATAGTCCAATGTATTATATAGATATATGCTTTTGGGCCTAGCCCAGGCAACTAACGATGCAGAGGTGTCTTCTATGGAGAGCGGGAAAAAGAAGGTTTTAGTGATCGGCGTCATCGGCGCGGACGTACACGCGGTGGGCAACAAAATCCTGTACCACGCGTTTACGGAGGCCGGCTTTGAGGTGGTAAACCTGGGCGTCATGGTATCCCAGGAGGAGTACATTGCGGCGGCAATCGAGTCAAATGCCGACGCCATTGTGATCTCCTCCCTGTACGGGCAGGGCGAGCTGGACTGCCGGGGGATGCGGGAGAAGTGCGACGAGGCGGGCCTGAAAGGGATCCCCCTGCTGGTGGGCGGCAACATCGTCATCGGCAAGCAGACCTTTGAGGACGTGGAGAAGCGTTTCAAGGAGATGGGCTTTGACAGGGCCTTCCCCCCCAACACCCTGCCGGAGACTACCATTGAGGCGCTCCGGGAGCTCTTGCACATGGAGGGCGAGACGGCATGAGGCCAGTGCTGCTCATCGACTTTGGCAGTACATACACCAAGCTCACGGCGGTTGACCTCGAAGCGGGCACGCTGCTGGGGACGGCCGCGGCCTACACCACGGTGCAGACGGACGTTGGCGACGGCCTGCGGGAGGGCCTTGCCCGGCTGGAGGAACGGACGGGCAAGCTGGACTTTGCGGAGACCTTTGCCTGCTCCTCCGCCGCCGGCGGGCTGCGCATGATCGCCAGCGGGCTGGTGCCGGAGCTGACCAGCGAGGCGGCCAAGCTGGCCAGCCTGGGCGCTGGGGCCAAGATTGTGGGGCTCTACTCCTTCCAGCTGACGGAGGACGACCTGGCCGACATCCAGGCGGCCAAGCCGGACATCTTCCTGCTGGTGGGCGGCACCGACGGGGGCAACCAGGAGTGCATCCTCCACAATGCAAAGATGCTCGCCACCCTGCCGCCGGCCTTCCCCATTGTGGTGGCCGGGAACCGGGTGGCGGCGCGGGAGTGCGAACGCATCCTGGCCGGGCACGAGGTCTATATCTGCCCCAACGTCATGCCCAAGTTCGGCGTTTTGCAGATCGAGCCCACCCAGAACAAAATCCGGGAAATTTTCCTCAGCCGCATTGTCCAGGCCAAGGGGCTCACCCAGCTGACGGGCCTCCTGTCCGATATCCTGATGCCCACCCCCGCCGCTGTGCTCCAGGCCATGGAGCTGCTCTCGAAGGGCTGCGAGGGGGAGCCGGGCATTGGCGAGCTGATCGCCGTGGACGTAGGCGGTGCCACCACCGATATTTATTCCATGGCCAATGGGATGCCCGAGCAGGCGAACACCGTGTACAAGGGCCTGCCGGAGCCCTTCTCCAAACGGACCGTGGAGGGGGATATCGGGATGCGCTACAGCATCCAGGGCATTGTGGAGGCGGCGGGGATGGAGCGCGTGTGCGCCCTGTCCGGCCTCACCCAGGAGCGGGCGGAGGAGCTGATCTCCCGTCTGCGCAGCCACACGGACCTGCTGCCGGACGGCGACGCGGAGCTGGAGGCGCTGGACAACGCCCTGGCCTCCCTGGCGGTGGAGACGGCCGTCACCCGCCACGCGGGCACCATGGAGGAGACCTATACCCTCATGGGCCGTACTTTTGTCCAATCTGGTAAAAACCTGACCGGCGTGAGGCAGATCGTCGTCACCGGCGGCAGCCTCATCCACGCCCAGCGGGTGGCGGAGATCGCGCGGCACGCGCTCTACTCCCCCGCGCAGCCCGCCTCCCTGCGGCCTATGGAGGCGGATGTCTGGGTGGACCGGTCCTATATCCTGGCCGCAATGGGGCTGCTGTCAGTCCACTATCCGCAGACAGCCCTGCGAATCATGAAAAAGGAGCTGGAGAAATATGGATATCAAAAATAAGCGGATTTCCGAGGACGAATTCAGCCGCCTGCGCCAGGAGGTCCTGGCCCAGTGGCCCACGGGGAAGGACGTGGATTTGCAGGAGGCTGTGGATTACCACAAGGCGATGGAGGACGACCGGATCTTCTCCAAGAAGCTGCTGGCCGCCAAGGAGACGGGCAGGACCTTGGTCCAGCCCCGGGCCGGCGTGCCGGTCATCAGCGAGCACATCAAGCTCATGGAGCACC
>CAJUAC010000038.1 GCA_910583885.1 uncultured Oscillospiraceae bacterium
GCTGTCACTGCAAGGGGTGCGCCCTCCGGGCGCAGGGGGCCCTTCTATTTATGATAGCTTCGGGGGCTGTGCGCTCCCGTACCCCGCGGTTACTTTTTATCCGGACAAAAAGTAACCAAAAAGCCGCTGGGGATACCCCAGGCCCCATTTTACGGGGGTTTTTCGTACATTGGGCGGTGGTTTGGATGGATGGGCTGCCACCGAATGGCCGGTACTCCTTCTGCCGCCCTGGCACTTGAAGAACTCCGGCTATCGCCCTGTTAAAGAGCGACTGCCCTGCAAGGGGCACGCGCACCGATGGGGGTGCTTTGCTCCATGAAATGCTGTCACTGCAAGGGGTGCGCCCTCCGGGCGCAGGGGGCCCTTCTATTTATGATAGCTTCGGGGGCTGTGCGCTCCCGTACCCCGCAGTTACTTTTTATCCGGACAAAAAGTAACCAAAAAGCCGCTGAGGATACCCCAGGCCCCATTTTACGGGGGTTTTTCATACATTAGGCGATGGTTTGGATGGATGGTTGCCGCCGAATGGCCGGTACTCCTTCTGCCGTCCCGGCACTTGAAGAACTCCGGCCGTTAGGCCGCCAAAGGCGGCCCCGGGCTTAAGCCGACGGAGCCGGCCCACAGCTACCGCCCTGTTAAAGAGCGACTGCCCTGCAAGGGGCACACGCACCGATGGGGGTGCTTTGCTCCATGAAACGCTGTCACTGCAAGGGGTGCGCCCTCCGGGCGCAGGGGGCCCTTCTATTTATGATAGCTTCGGGGGCTGTGCGCTCCCGTACCCCGCGGTTACTTTTTATCCGGACAAAAAGTAACCAAAAGATCGCTGGAGATACCCCAGGCTCCATTTTACGAGGGTTTTTCGTACATTGGGCGGTGGTTTGGATGGATGGGTTGCTGCCGAATGGCCAGTACTCCTTCTGCCGTCCCGGCACTTGAAGAACTCCGCCGTTAGGCCGCCAAAGGCGGCCCCAGGCTTAAGCCGGCGGAGCCGGCCCACAGCTACCGCCCTGTTAAAGAGCGACTGCCCTGCAAGGGGCACGCGCACCGATGGGGGCGCTTTGCTCCATGAAACGCTGTCACTGCAAGGGGTGCGCCCTCCAGGCGCAGGGGGGCCCTTCTATTATGATGGCTTCGGGGGCTGCGCGCACTGATAAACGGGCTTTGATTCGTGGGGCGCGGCCCTGAACGGAAGGCTTTTGGGAGAACAGGTTGCCGCACTATGGGGATGCTGGGAAGCCCGATAGCTATCGTGACGCATGGCACCGAATCTGCACCAAAACGGAACACAATTTACCAAATTTGCAGCCAATGGGTACACAAACAGCACCCAAAGAGTGCAGTTCCGACAACGGCGCGCAGACGCTTCGTCTGGCATCGGCCCAAGGCACCCGCGCAGGACAGACAGACCCTACGATTCGTCGCGTAACAAAATACCCCCGCGAATTCATAAGGGGTCTGGACCATGGGTCCAGCGACTTTTTGCTACTTTTTCCTCGCGGAAAAAGTAGGCCCGCCCCGGCAGGGGCAAAGGGTACAAAAGAAATTAGTTCCCCTTCTTCGCTGTCCAGCGAACTTACCCCAAAAGATTATACATTATAAATAAAGGCCCGTGGGTTACAGCTCTGTAACAAACCCACTATACCCTGTGGCCGGACGGGCACAAAAGTTGACCCGCTGCCGGCAACCGCATCCCAGGGCTTTCCTCCAGCGGCTGGAATTTTTTAAAATTATAGCCCGGGTATCCGGGCCGCGTACAACTTCCCCCCTCCCGCCGGCCCCATGTGAAGGACGGTGATTGTATTGGAGCTGGATCGGGAAAAAATCCTGGACGCGTTGGGCGCTATCGCCCTGTCCAGGCCCAACGACGCAGTCTCCCTGGCCCTGTCGCCAGGGGCAAAGCCCGTAGGCGAGCTGGACCTGTGGGGCGTGAGTGAATTCAAAATCAGCGGCAACGGCAGCGTTGAGGTCAAATTCGCGGACCGTGTGAAGGCGGTCTCCCTGCTGCTGGAGTGCGCCGGGGGCGGCGAGGACGGCATGGCAGCCCTGCTGTCCGCCTTGGAGGCGGGCGAGGGTTGAAAATCAAGCGGTTCTCCCCCAAGCAACGGCGGATCATGGGCTGGTGGGGCCCGAAATCCCCAGACAGGCACCATGACGCCATCATCTGCGATGGGGCCGTGCGCAGCGGCAAAACCCTTTGCATGGGCCTGAGCTTCGCGTGCTGGGCAATGGCCTCCTTCCAGGGCCAGCAGTTCGCCTTCTGCGGGAAAAGCGTAGTCTCCCTGCGGCGCAACCTCTTGCAGGAGCTGCTGCCCGTGCTGCGGGAGGTGGGCTTCCAGTGCCGGGAAAAACGCAGCGAAAACCTGCTGGTGGTGGGCCGGGGCGGCCGGGAAAACCGCTTCTACCTCATGGGCGGCAAGGACGAGGGCAGCGCCGCCTTTATCCAGGGCGTGACCCTGGCGGGCGTGCTGCTCGACGAGGTGGCCCTCATGCCCCGCTCCTTCGTGGAGCAGGCCATCGCCCGGTGCAGCGTCACCGGCTCCCGGCTGTGGTTCAACTGCAACCCCGAGGGGCCCCAGCACTGGTTTTACCGGGAGTGGATTTTGAAAAGCGGGGAGCGCAACGCCCTCTACCTCCACTTTACCATGGAGGACAACCCCTCCCTCTCCCCCCGTATCCGCCAGCGCTACCGCTCCAGCTACAGCGGCGCCTTTTACCGGCGGTTCATTTTGGGGGAATGGACTGCCGCCAAGGGGCTGGTCTACGACTTCTTCGACCCGGCGCGGGACGCGCGGCCCGTGCCCGAGGGCGAGCTGGAGGAGTACGCTATCTCCGTGGACTACGGCACCGCCAATCCCTGTTCCTTCGGGCTCTGGGGCCTGCGGGAGGGCGTGTGGTACAGAGTGAAGGAATATTATTATGCTTCCAGACGTACCGGCGTCCAGCTGACAGACCAGGAGTACACAGCGCAGCTGGCCAAGCTGGCCGGCGGGCACAGGCTGCGCTGCGTGGTGGCGGACCCCTCCGCCGCCAGCTTTATCACCTCCCTGCGCCAGGCTGGCTACCGCGTGATCAAAGCAAACAACGACGTGCTCTCCGGCATCCGCACCACCGCCGATCTGTTGAAAAGAGGGCGGATTGTGATCTGCGAAGGCTGCGAGGACTGCCTGCGGGAGATCGCGCTGTACCGCTGGAGCGAGGAGCCCTCCGGGCGGGACGCCCCCCACAAGGACAACGACCACGCCATGGACGACATGCGCTACTTTGCCGCTACCGTGGCGGAGGCCGTATCCAGCGAGGGGGTGTTCTGCTCGGTGGTTCGGAAGAGGAGTTAATCTATGGGGTTTTTCAGGAAAAAAAAGGGGCCGGGGGCGGCGGCAACGCCCCAAATCAAACGCGGCGACGCCCACCCCTTCGCCGTGCTGGGCAGCTATGTGCCCCTCCAGCAGGGCGAGGCCAGGCTCTACCGCGCCATCCGGGAGGCTGTGCCCCTGGTGGACGCGTGCATCTATAAAATTATCCGGCTGTGCGGCGGCGTGAGCGCAGAATGCAGCGACCCCAACGCCAGCCGGGAGCTGAAGCAGTTTTTAGATCAGGTGGACGTGGGCCGGGGCCAGCGGGGCATCAACGCGTTCTTAAACCAATACCTGGATTCCATGCTGGTATTCGGCCAGGCGGTGGGCGAGATCGTCCCTACCGCAGACAACCGGGAGATCGCCGCCCTGCTGTGCGGCCGGACAGAGGACATCCAGATCCGGGAGGGCGAGGGGCCCCTGGACTTCGCCCTGTGCGCGGCGGGCCTGTCCGGCCAGGCCGAGCCCCTCCCACGGCAGGAGCTGCTGCTGTTCACACCCTTCAACCCGGAGGCCTACGCGCCCTACGGCGTGTCCCTGCTGCGGTCCATGCCCTTCCTCGCAGAGCTGCTGAGCAAGATCTATTACGCCATCGGCGTGAACTGGGAACGGATGGGCAACGTGCGCTTTGCCGTGGTCTACCGGCCAGGGAGCGGCGAGTGGGAGCGGGGCATGGCCCAGGAGCGCAGCCGCCAGCTGGCCAGCGAGTGGAGCCGCGCCATGGAGAGCACCCGCAGCGGCAGCGTGCGGGACTTCGTGGCCGTGGGCGACGTGGACATCAAGGTCATCGGGGCGGACAACCAGATCCTGGACAGCACTGTCCCCATCCGGCAGATTTTGGAGCAGCTGGTGAGCAAGACGGGCATCCCCCCCTTTATGCTGGGGCTGAGCTGGTCGAGCACCGAGCGCATGAGCGCCCAGCAGTCCGACCTGCTGACCACGGAGATGACCGCCATCCGGCGGTCCCTGACCCCGGCGGTGGAGAAGGTCTGCCGGATGTGGCTGCGGATGCACGGGTACGGCTGCGACTGCCGGGTGGTATGGGACGACATCAATTTGCAGGACCTGCTGGAGGAGGCCAAGGCCGGCTGGTACCGGGAGCAGACCAGGAAACTGGCGCTGGAAAATGACGAGATGGAGCGGCGGGCCGGAAAAATGCCCGGGAACCCGCCGGAAGAGGATTTCTAAGAAGGGGGCTGACTTTTTGGACGTGAGGAAGGAGCTGGGCGGCGTGGCCCGGCACAGGGTGGACCGGGAGGACATGATCCTCATCAACAGGCTGGCGAAGTCGGAGCTGACACCGGAGCAGGTGTACACATTCTCCATCCGCCTGTGTGACAACGAGATCGACAGAGACTGGGAGCGCTTCGACGAGGACGCCTTACGCTCCTTGAGCGGGCTGTTCGTGGGGAAAAGCGGCATCTTTGACCACAACTGGTCCGCCGAGGGGCAGACCGCCAGGCTCTACCGGGCCGAGGTGTGCCGCGAGGACGGCACCACCGCCGCCGGCGACGGCTGCCGCTATCTCAAGGGATACGCGTACATGCTGCGCAGTGAGAAAAACAACGGCCTCATCGAGGAGATCGAGGCGGGCATCAAGAAGGAGGTCAGCGTGGGGTGCAGCGTAACGGGCCGGGTGTGCTCCATCTGCGGGGCAGAGCATTGCAGCCACCAGGGCGGCAGGCTCTACGACGGGAAGCTGTGCTACTTCACCCTGCAGGAGCCCACGGATGCCTACGAGTGGAGCTTCGTAGCCGTGCCGGCCCAGCGGAAGGCCGGCGTACTCAAGGCGTTTGCCCCCGGGGCGGGCACAGAGCTGAAACGGCTGGCTGCCGGACGCCCCAGCTGCCTGCGGGAGCTGGAGCAGCTGGAGCAGGAGGCGGCGCTGGGCCGGTCCTACATCGGCAGCCTGCGCCGGGAGCTGGTCCGGCTGGCTGGGCTGACGGACGAGTCCCTGGATCTGAAAATCTTTTCCAAGGCCGCAGACCGGATGGAGGAGGACGAGCTGCTGGAGCTGACGAGGATCTACCAGCGGCGGATGGACGAGAAGTACCCCCCTGTGCCCCAGCTGCGCCCCAGGGCCAGGGCGGCCTGCGCCAGCGAGGACGGCGCGTTCCTAATTTAAAAGAGGAGGCATTTCGATATGAGCGTTTCTTTTGAGGGCGTGGGCCAGGCCTGCGCCACCTTCCTGGGCGGCGGGCTCCAGGAGGGCCAGGTGGTTAAGGTGACAGAGCCGGGCACGGTGGGGCCCTGCAGCGCAGGCGACGGCTTCTGCGGTACGGCGCTATGCTGCAAGGACGATGCGTGTACGGTCCAGGTGGCGGGCTTTGTGACGGTGGGCTACACCGGCACGCCCCCCGCTGTCGGGTACGCGTCGCTGTGTGCCGACGGCGCAGGCGGCGTCAAGGTGTCCACAGGCGGCAGGAGCCGCCTGGTGGCCGACGTGGACAAGACGGCCAAGGCCGTGACAATTTTACTGTAGGAGGCGGTTCAGATGGCGTATTACTATGACAATCTGCGGCTGGAAAAGGGGATGTACGGCGAGGCAGGCAAATCCTTCACCCAGGTACTGGAGGAGGCTGACCCCAGCGAGAGCTACCGGGGTACCCCCCTGGAAGGGATGGACGCTTTCCAGCGACAGCTCAAGCGGTTCGACATCCACGTGAAGGGCAGCCGGTCCGATGTGGTGGAGAAGTTCTTCCGGACCACGGAGTCCGCAGTCCTGTTCCCGGAGTTCGTCTCCCGGGTGGTCCGGCAGGGCATGGAGGAGGACAACGTGCTCCCCTCCATCACCGCCACCACCACCCAGTTCGACGGGATGGACTACCGCTCCATCTCCTCCGTGCCCAGCGAGGAGGAGAAGAGCCTGAAACGGGTGGAGGAGGGCGCGCAGCTGCCCCAGACTTGCGTGCGCACCCAGAGCAACCTGGTCAAGCTCCACAAGCGGGGCCGGATGCTGGTGGCCTCCTATGAGGCCATCCGCTTCCAGCGGCTGGACCTGTTCTCGATCACTCTGCGCCAGATCGGCAGCCACATCGCCCGGATGCACCTGGAGGACGCCATCCGCGTCATCATCCACGGCGACGGCAACAACAACCCCGCTGACGCCTTCTCCGTGGGGAACGCCCCCATCGGCGGCACCAGCGGCACGCTGACCTACACGGCGCTGCTGGATTTCTGGGCCCAGTTCGACCCGTACACCATGAACACCATCCTGGTACCCAACGCGGTGATGCTGGACATGCTGAAAATGAACGAGTTCCAGAACCCCCTGACCGGGCTCAACTTCCAGGGCACCGGCACCCTCTCCTCCCCCCTGGGCGCTACCCTGCTGCGCACCAGCGCCATGCCCGCCGGGCAGCTGATCGGCCTGGACCGCAACTATGCGCTGGAGATGGTCAGCGCCGGGGATGTGGCTGTGGAGTACGACAAGCTCATTGACCGGCAGGTGGAGCGGGCCGCGATCACCAGCATCTCCGGCTTCGCCAAGCTGTACACCGACGCGGGGAAGCTGCTGTCCATCTGAGCAGGAGGGATTTCACGTGCATGAAAAAATCTTGAAGCTGGCCGCCTCCATCTCCCAGGCAGAGGAATCCGAGGGGCCCCTTTTGGAAGCGCTGTGTACCGCCGCCGAGGAGAGCATCGCCGGCAGGCTCCAGGAGGACCGGACACCGGAGGGCTGCGGCGAGGCCTTCTACTGCGCTGCCGCCCTGCTGGCAGCCGCGGGGATGCTGACATGCCGGGACACCGGGGACGGCGTGGAGCAGTTCACCGCCGGGGACGTGAGTATGCGCCTGGGACAGGGCAGCGGCTCCTGTGAGAGCGCCGCCGCCCTGCGCCGGCAGGCCGAGCGCATAATGGCCCCCTTCTGGGAGGATGACCAGTTCGCTTTCGCGGGGGTGCGGGGATGATGGCCCGGCGGCTGGAGTGGCTGATGGCCCGGCACGGCCAGAGCGTCTGCCTGACGCGCCAGGACGGCGGCGGGACGGCAATGGTCAAGGCGTTTTTACAGCCCGCGCTGGCAAAACGGGAGGCCCCTCCCATCACGGCCACCCCCCTGGGGGCGGCCAGCTGCCAGCGGTGGCTGTACATCGGCAGCGGCCGGCAGGAGATCGCCCCCGGGGACCGGGCGGAGTGGAACGGGCTAAGGCTGGCGGTGCAGGAGGCCAGGCCTGTGTGCTGGGCCGATGAGACCGTATATTACTGGGCTATCCTGCGCCGGGAAAAGGAGGCGGCTGGATGAGCGGGCTGGAGCAGGTGAAGCAGGCTATTGTGGAGGCCCTGGAGGCGGAGGGTACTGCCGCCCTGGCCGCCTTCCCGCCGGAGTGGGCCCGGCGCTACAGCGCCCCCGTGGTCGCAGTGGGCCTGCGCACCGGTGAGAGCCGGGGCGGCGCGGTGGGGAGCTATCTGGGGGAGCGGGTGGATCCGGAAACCCAGGCCAGCCAGGAGGTCTACGGGATGCGCCTGGAGCTGACACTGTCGATGGACATCTACGCCCCGCCCGGAGAGGGCGCGGCTGGATGCGACAGCGCCCTGGAGGGGCTGCACCGGGCTGTGCTCCATGGCCTCCCCTCCGGCCTGCGGCCCGTCGAGCTGCGCTGGGATGAAGCGGGCTGGGATCCGGACACGGAGATGTTCCTGCGGCGGGGCAGCCTCGCGTGCAGCGCCTTCTTTACCGCCAGCCGGTCCGACGACGGGCTGCCGCTGACTGATTTTATTTTGAAAGGTGTGGTGACTAAATGAAAAGTATCATCCACGAGCGGCCGGGCGTGTACTCCTCCTATGACGCGTCCACCGCTATCTGGAGCAGCCGGGCTGCACGGGTCGTTGGGGTGGCTGCCAAAAGCACCAGGGGGACGAAGAACACCCCCGTTACCCTCACCAGCTACGAGGCCGGTGTGAACGCCTTCGGAGAGGATGCCCCGGACAAGCCCGGCATGTCTGCCATGCTGCGGCTGCTGTTTTGGGGCGGCGCATCCACCGTGGTCGCCGTGGCTGTCGAGGGCGAGGATTACACTGCCGCCTTCGATGCCTTGCAGGCGGCTGAGGACGTGCGGGTGGTGGTCTGTGACAGCGGCGAGCTGGCCGTACAGCAGGCCCTGCGCGCCAGCGTGGAGGCCGCCTCCGCCGCCCGGCGGGAGCGGATTGCCGTGGTAGGCATGAGCTCCGCCAGCACGGCGGAGCTGACCGCCAGGGCAAAGGCCCTCAACAGCGAACGCATGGTGCTGGTGGGCCCCGACGGCCTGGACAGCAGCGGCAAGCCACTGCCGGGTATGTTCACGGCTGCGGCCGTAGCCGCCGCCGTGGCCGTCAACAGGGATCCCGCCGCCCCCCTCAACGGGACAGAGCTACGGGGTCTGTGCGGCGTGGGCGAGCTGTATGGTGACAATGAGATCGACCTGTTGGTCCAGGGCGGCGTGACCCCCCTGGAGGCCGTAGGCGGCGTGGTCTCCCCTGTCCGGGGCATCACCACCCGCACCTCCACCGGCGGCGCGCCCGACATCACCTGGCGGGAGCTGACCACCATCCTGATCGTGGACGACGTGATCCCCTCCATCCGCCAGAGCCTGCGCAGCAAGTTCAGCAAGACCAAAAATACCGCGCAGACCCGGGGCGCTGTCCGCGCCCAGGTCATTGTGGAGCTGGAGAGCAAGCTGCGCGCGGAGATCATCGACAGCTATGGCGAGGTGACGGTTTCCATCTACGACGAGGACCCGACGGTGTGCCTGGTGGAGTTCAGCTTCGCCGTCGCCCACGGGCTCAACCAAATCTATCTCACCGCTCATATCACAATTTAAGGAGGCTGCAGCATGGAAGTTACAGGATTCCCTACCAGCTGTGATATTTATCTGGAGCTGGACAGCAAAAAGGTCGCCGTCGTCCAGAGCTACACCGCCAAGGCGACCAAAACCAGCCAGGTGGTGGAGGCCTTCGGTGAGAGCGAGCCCGTGGCCACCATCAACGGGCAGAACAAATATGTGCTGGAGCTGACCCGGCTCTATGCCACTGACGACGCCATCAGCGACGGCATCGACTTCTTCTCCCTGGCGGACTTCTCCCTGGTCATCTGCAAGCCCGACCGCAAGGTCATCTACAGCGGCTGCCAGTGGAGCGCCATCCAGGAGGAGGGCAAAGTCGGGTCCATGGTGGCGGAAAAGGTTACGGTCGTAGCCGCCAGCCGCCTGGAGGTGGCCGCCTGATGGACCGGCAGGAGCCCGTCCAGGTGAGCTTCCAGCTGCCACCAGGGTCACTGGACGGTTTCTCAAGGCTGGTGGAGCAGCTGCGCCTGCTGGCCGCCCAGCTGAACAGCAGCAGCGGCAGGCCAGCCCCCACTGCCCCGTCCGCCCAGGAGGGCATGGAGAACCCCGCCTTTGACTGGCAGCGGTACTATGAGCTGGGCCAGGGCGCACCGCCGCCGGGGAGCGTCCAGGCCTCCTGCGGGGAGGGCGCACCTGCGCCGCCCGAAGCAGTGGGGAATATCCTTCCCCGTGAGAACGGCAGGGAGGCCGAACCGCCCGGCGGCGCAGAGGGACACACACTGCTGGAAGCCCAGGCTGTCTGGGATGGCGCAGACAGCCCTGTAGCAGACGCTCCGCAGGCCCGTGTGATCCCGGAGAAGCCTCTCCCGGATGCCCCTCAGGCGCAGCCCCTCCTGGAAACACCCCTGGAGGAGGCACCAGCAGTACGGATGGAGCCGGTGAGCAGCATCCCGGAGGCGGAGGCTGTCTGGGCGGAGATGGCAGAGAGGGAGTCTGGCCCCGCCGCCGTCCACGCAGAGGCCCAGACGGTTGTGGAGCTGCCGGAGAATGCAGGCCTTTCTATGGGAGCAGGCCCAGCAGATATCCAGAGCCGGTGGGGCGGCATCACGGAGGAGCTGGCGGCGGCAGGGCCCGCCCCCCTGACGGCAGAGGCGGTATCCCAGGCCTTCCAGCGGGACGGGCGGCGCTATGATAACGGATTCCCGCTGTATTGATGGAGGTGAGCAGATATGCTATTGGCCCCAATGCGCTACAAGGACTATATCTGGCCCCACAACCCCGCCACGTACTCCATCTCCTATGAGCGGCAGGTAGCGGTCCACAAGGTGCCCTTTGGCCGGTACTATATGCAGGATCTCGGCATGAGCCTGCGTACCATGCGGGGGCAGGGGGAATTCGCCGAGGCGGACGCCTACGATGAATTCAAACGTCTGGCTTCCGTGTTCTACGGCGGCGGGCCCGGGCTGCTCATCCACCCGCTTTGGCAGATCTCCAATGCCTACTTTACCGCCCTGCGGCTGGAGCAGGAGCCGCTCCCGGACTATGTACGCTACAGCTTTACCTTCCAGGAGCGGTTCGACGGCTACAGTGAGGAGCTGTCCATCCTGGACGGTGGGGAGCCCTCTGCCGGACGGATGGCGGAGCCTGTGCAGCCGGCCTCCCACACCGTCGTCTCCGGCGAGACGCTGTGGGGCATCGCCCAGCGGTACAGTATTCCGCTGGAGGCACTGCTGGAGGCCAACCCGGGTATCAAAAACCCGAACCTGATCCATGTGGGGGAGGCGGTGGCAATCCCATGATGGTCCTACAGCTGGACACCTACGACGGCATGAGCTGCACTCTCCCTACCCTCCTGCGGTGGGATCTGGAATACACGGGGGCCATCCCCTGCGACAGCCTGTCCGCAACATGCCTATACGACAAGGGGATGGCGGACATCCTGCCCAAGGCTATCCGCTTTACCGCCCTGTGGGACGGCGCGGTCATGCTGCGGGGCGTTGTGGACGCCTACGAGATCTCCATGTCCCGGCAGGGCCTGCTGGCAGTGGTGGAGGGGCGCGGCATGGCGGCACTCCTGCTGGACAACGAGTCGGAGGCCCTCACCTACGAGCAGGCGGTGCTCTCCGAAATCCTGGAAACCCATGTGACCCCCTATGGCCTCCCTGTGGAGACGCGGCAGGAGGTCTCCGGCTCCGGCTATGCCGTGGCCTCCGGATCCAGCCAGTGGAAGGCCCTCCAGGGCTTCACCCGCCGCTTCGGCGGCTTTGACCCCTACGTCACCCGGGAGGGCACCCTGGTGGCCGGGCCGTTATGGGGCAGCGGCCGGCAGCTGCGGGTGGACGGCAATACGCCCCTGCTGTCCCTCCACAAGCGGGAACAGCGCTATGGCGTGATCTCAGAGGTGCTCATCCAAGACAAGGTGCAGAAGATCAGCCATCAGGTGGTCAACCAGGATTTCGCCAGCACCGGCGGGATGCGGCGGCACGTGCTGTACATGCCCAGGAGTACCGCCGACGCCAGGCGCTACACCGGCGAATACCAGATCGCCCAGTCCGCCCTGGACCAGCTGGAGGTCTCCCTGGAGCTGCCCTTCGCCTTCGCCGCATTTCCGGGAGATCGGGTCAGCCTCCAGCTGGACCGGCTGAACCTGGCCGGCTGCTATGAGGTCGTCCAGGCCCGCAGCAGGATGGACGCCGATGGGCTGCGCACAGAGCTGACAGGAAGCTTGAGGTGAGTTGTATGTGGATTTCTAAAGCGGTCTCGCTCAGCCGGGCCGCAGAACGGGAGGGCGCGTCCACGGACATGGGCGTGACCACCATCGGCGGGGGCAGCGCCTCCGTCATGACCAGGGGCGAACAGCGGGATCTGGAA
The DNA here is from genome assembly GCA_910583885.1 of uncultured Oscillospiraceae bacterium. Taxonomy (GTDB): domain Bacteria; phylum Bacillota; class Clostridia; order Oscillospirales; family Oscillospiraceae; genus Pelethomonas. The sequence goes on from CAJUAC010000038.1 coordinate 11,981, forward strand.
ATTTTCTCCCCCTCCGGACTGGTCTGGCAGCCTAAGGTTGGCGACACCGTACTGGTGGTCAAGGGCGGCGTGGGCTGCCAGGAGCAGTGCGTCGTGGCGGCGGATACCGCCGCCTGCGCCCCCGAGGGCTTCGCACCCGGGGAACTCTTTTTGTACTCCTGCGGCGGTGCGTCCATCTACCTGCGTGGGGATGGCAGCATCTGTGTGAAGGGGCCTGTGGCCCTGGAGGGGGATTTATCGGTTCAAGGAACGATTTCACTGGTGGGCAAGGTCGATATCCAGGGGACGCTGATCATCAACGGCGAGCCCTACCGCCCCTGCCGGTGTTGATATAGATGGAAGGAGAGAGTCTATGGAAGCCAAGCTTTTCAACGGCGACTACATCCCGGACGGCCTGGGCGGCGTGGCCCGCTGCAAGGGCGCGGACGCCCTGCTGGAGCGGGTGCTCTTCCGCCTGACCGCCCGGAGGGGGCAGTTCCCTCTCCTGCCCCGGCTGGGCAGCCGGCTCTACCTGCTGGGCAGGGAGCCGGCCGCCCAGCGCTCCGCCGCCGCCATGCAATACGCGGCAGAAGCCCTGGCGGAGGAGGACGTTTCCGTCACAGACGTGGCCCTCTCCCCCGCCGGGGAGGGCCGTGTCCAGCTCACGGTCTTCCTGGAGCACCGGGGGGAGGGCCTGTCTGTGGCGATGACTGTATGAGCGGAGGGAGATGACAATGCAAAAGACAATTGAGGGAATCTATGAGGAGATGCTGGCTGTCTTCGGTGAGGCCAGCGGATATCTGCCCAGTAAATCCTGCGACCTGGCGGCCCGCCTCTACGCTGCTGCCGCCCAGATCCAAAGCCTGTACCTCCAGGCCCAATGGCTGCTGGACCAGAGCTTCCCCCAGACAGCTAAGGGTGTGTACCTGGATCAACACGCCCAGCTGCGGGGGATCAGCCGGGGCATCGCCACCTGTGCTACAGGGACGCTCCGCTTTGGCGTACCTACCCCTATCGGCAGTGACCTCACCATCAACTCCGGCACGGTGTGCATGACCCCGGACGGGATCCGCTTCTCTACAACGGACCGCACCGTACTGAAGGCCGGGCAGCTCTACGCCGACGCGCCAGCCACGGCCCTGGTCCCTGGCTGCCAGGGGAACGTGGCCGCTGGGGCTGTGACCGTCATGGCTGCCATGCCTGTCGGCATCAAGGTATGCACCAACCCGGAGGCCTTCAGCGGCGGGGATGACGAGGAGAACGATGAGGCACTCCGCGTCCGGCTGCTGGACAGCTACCTCCGCCTGCCCAACGGCGCCAACGCCGCCTACTACGAACAGACCGCCCTCTCCCGCCCCGGCGTGGCGGCAGCCGTGGCGGTGAGGCGGCCCCGGGGCGTGGGATCTGTGGACCTCTATGTCGCCACGGATGCGGGCATCCCAGACGCCCCCCTCCTGGCGGAGCTGAACGCCTACTTGCAGGAAAAACGGGAGATCTCTGTGGATCTGCGGGTACTGGCCCCCACGCCCCAGGCAGTCAATATCACCGTAGCCATCCAGCCCTCCGGCAGCGTCAGCTTCACCGCCGCCAGGGCTGAAGCGGACGCTGCCCTGCGCTCTGTCTTTACCGGCGCATTTTTGGGAAAAGGCGTCACGCTGGCCTACCTGGGGAACCTGCTCTATGACCTGGACAGCGTACAGAATTACCACTTCACCGCCCCCACGGCGGACCTGCCGCCCAGCCCTACTGTGCTGCCCTGCCTGGGGAATGTATCGATCTCAGAATGGAGGCCTTCGTAAATGGGATACAGCGACCATCTCCGCAGCCTGCTGCGCCCCCTGGACATCTATGACCTGTCTCCCGGAAGCCTCAGCAACAGCGAGCTGGAGGCCCTGGGCTGCGGGCTGGACGGCATCAGCCAGCGGCTGGACTATGTAGAGCGGGAAAGCGCCCTCTCCACCGCTGTGGGGGAGGGCCTGGACCGGCTGGAGGCCCTCTTTGCCCGCACGCCGGTCCACTACTCCACCGAGCTGCGGCGGCAGGCTATCGCTGCCCTGCTCCGCATCGGCGGGAGCTGCTTCACCCTGACAGACATCAATAACACCATCTCCGGCTGCGGCATCAAGGCCCTTGCCCAGGAAAAGGAACAGTTCGGCTATATCCGGATCATCTTCCCCAATGTAGCCGGTATCCCAGAGGGCTTTGAGCAGATCCGGGACATCATCCTGGACATTATCCCCTGCCATCTGGACGTGGAGTTCTATTTCCGCTACCTCACCTGGGAGGAGTGCGAGGGCTACCGCTACTCCTGGGCCATTATCCATGAGCGGGAGTACACCTGGTACGGCTTCGAGCTGGCCGTCTGACACCTGTTTCGGTAATCCCCCCAATTCGTGCTGGGAAATTTCTCCTGATTTGTCCCTATGCTTTTGCACAATTCTGTGGTACAATAACTGACAAACTGCAAAAGCATCGATTGGGGAGGTCTTGCATATGGCGATCATCTCAGAATATTTCTTCCCGTCCAGCGACGGAAGGACACTCATCCATGTCAACCAGTGGACGCCAGTGGGGCGGGAGATTGTGGGCGTGGTCCAGATTGCCCACGGTGTGGCGGAATACGGCGCACGCTACGCGCCCTTTGCCCAGTACCTGTGCGGCCGGGGCTTTGCTGTCGTTGCCAACGACCACCTGGGCCACGGCCTGTCCCTCATTGAGGGCGGCCCCATGGTCTATCTGGGCGAGACTGACGGCTGGCAGCACGTGGTGGACGACATGGAGGAGCTGCGCCGCCGCACCGCCAAGGTGTTCCCCGGCAAGCCCTACTTCCTCTTCGGCCACTCCATGGGCTCCTTCCTGTCCCGGACGCACCTGATCCGCTACCCAGGCCAACTGAACGGCTGCATCCTCTGCGGCACCGGCCACCCCTCCCCGGCTATCATCGCCGGAGGGAAGCTCGTGGCAGACCGGGAGATCAGACGGCTGGGCAAAAAAGCCTACAGCGCAAAGGCCGACGATCTGGCCTTTGGTGCATACAACAAGCGCTTTGCCCCCAACCGCACCAAATTCGACTGGGTCTCCGCCAGCGAGGCCAATGTAGACGCCTATATCGCCGACCCCCTGTGCGGCGGCAACGCCACACTGGGCCTGTTCCGGGATATGCTGGGCGGCCTGACCTTTATCACCAGGCAGGCCAACATCGCGCAGATGGACAAGGACCTGCCCGTATTCTTTATCGCTGGCGACCAGGATCCCGTCGGGGATATGGGCAAGGGCGTGCGCAGGGCCTACAGCTGCTTCCACAAGGCCGGTATCCATGACCTGCACATCAAGCTCTACCACGGGCTGCGCCACGAGATCCTCAATGAAGCCAGCAGGACATACATTTTTCAGGACATCTCAGACTGGCTGGAGGCCCGTGTCTGAGCAAACACCGTGCGCAGCGTGAGCTGCTGGGTATCGCGGCTGCGCAGCAGCACCGCTGCTGTAAGCACACAGTCCGCTGCCAGCACCATCCAGATCAGGAAAACCAGCTCCGGTGGGATCCGCTCCGCAAGCTCCGCCACAACCGGCTGCACCCAGCGGACGGCTGCCGCCGACAGCATCCCCCAGATCAGGGCAAAACGTGGGCAGATCCGCCCTTGGACATGCCCGCGCAGCAGGCTGTAGTCCCAAAAGCGGACGCCGAACACCGCTTCATAAAACAGGTGGACCAGGTACTCCACCCCTGTACAGACCAGCCCGCCAACCAGCGCCAGTCGCAAAAGGCCCTCCTCTGGCCCTGCTGCCAGCAATACGGCGGCCATTGCCAGGCCGTAGACCGGGCACAGCGGCAGCAGAAGGAAGCATTTGCGGGTCTGGCGGCTGGAGTGGATCGCCCGGGCATACAGCTTTTCCAGGGCGCAGCCGGCCAGGCTGTAGAAGATCACATACAAAAACCATCGGGCCATGGGGATGCTCCTTTTTCACAGATACAGGTAGCATCCCCAGCCCAAAACAGATTATACGAAGGAGGTGTGCGCGATGACAGACACTTGGGAGGCGCTCCAGCACGAATGCGCCCGCTGCCAGGAGTGCGCACTGTGCCAGACAAGGCAGCACGTGGTCTTCGGCGTAGGCAACCCACAGGCCGAGATCATGCTGGTAGGGGAGGGACCCGGCGCCCACGAGGACGAACAGGGCATCCCCTTTGTGGGCAAGGCCGGTAAGCTCCTGGACGACATGCTGGCGATCATTGGCCTGGACCGCACCAAGGTCTATATTGCCAATGTGGTCAAGTGCCGCCCGCCGGGCAACCGTGACCCACTGAACGTGGAGCAGGACGCCTGCATTGGCTACCTCCTCCGCCAGATCGAGCTCATCCGCCCCCAAATCCTCGTCTGCCTCGGCCGCATCGCCGCCCTGCGGCTCATCAGTGATAAGTTCCGCATCACAAAGGAGCATGGGCTCTGGTTCGACATCAACGGCATCCGTATGACCGCGATCTACCACCCCTCCGCCCTGCTGCGGGATCCGTCCAAACGGCCCGAATCCTTTGACGACCTCAAGTCCATCCAGCGGGAGATCCAACGTATCTGCCCCCACACAGAGCTTTCCCTCCCCTGGCTGTCCCCAGAGGGGCCGTCCGCATAGCGGGCAGCCCCTCTTTTTGCTGCCTATCTGCCGAAATTTTTTAACACCGCCCCCACATTGTTTCGCCTGTACCCGGATATTTCCGGCCCTTTCCGCAAATACTCCGTTGGAAAGGATGTGGGACTATGACCACCGCATTTTTCCGCACGGTGATTCTCTACTTTATTTTGATGGTTGGCCTGCGGCTGATGGGCAAACGGCAGATCGGGGAACTGGAGCCCAGCGAGCTGGTGCTGACGCTGATTATCTCCGACCTGGCGGCTGTTCCCATGCAGGATTTCGGCATCCCCCTGGTCAACGGGCTGTTCCCAATTGTCACACTGCTGTGCCTATCCATGCTGCTGAGCTTCTTCAGCCTGAAATCCATCCGCTTCCGCGCCCTGGTCTGCGGCCACCCTACGGTGATTATCCGGGACGGCAAGGTGCTCCAGCAAAACATGGCGCGCAACCGCTTTACCGTTGACGAGCTCTTTGAACAGCTGCGCGGCCAGGGCTTCAGCGACCTCTCTGCGGTGAAATACGCCATCCTGGAGACCAGCGGGCAGGTATCTGTCCTGCCCTACACAAAGGCCGCCCCCATCACCCCCCAGACGGTGAATCTGGAGGTCCCTGACGACGTAACACTGCCCGTCCTGCTCATCAACGACGGCCACGTCATGTCCGACAACCTCTCCGCCAGCGGCTACGACCAGAACTGGCTGGACAAACAGCTGAAGACACGCCGCCTCACCTCCCCCCGCCAGGTGTTCCTTATGACCGTGGACGAGGCGGGCACGGTGGTCTGTGTGGCAAAGGAGGGTGCATCATGAGAGCGCTGTATATCCCCATCTGCCTGCTGGCTGTTATCCTGGGGTTCTCCCTGTGGGCGGGCCGGTACGTCGAGCAGCGGACCAGTCAATGGATTGAACTCCTGGAGGCCACTGACGACTCCGCCGGACAGGAGGACTGGGAGGAGGCCGAACAGCGCCTGCTGGGTACCTATCAGGATTGGGACAGCAGCCAGACCTTTTTCCACATTATTATGTCCCACGAGGAGTTGGATGAGGCGGAAACCCTGTTTGCAGGGGCCTTCGCCGTCTGCCAGGAGCAGGACGGTGCGGACTTCCACCAGCTGCTGGCAGAGCTCATCAGCCAGCTCCGCCTGCTCTCCGAAACCCAGAGCGTCAGCATCAAAAACGTCCTGTAGCCCGGTATCCGGCAGATGCCGTATGCCCCCGCAGTGTATCGGCCAACCGCCATACACTGTGGGGGCACTTTTCATCCCACAAAAATTTCCTGCCCCCCTTGACAAATCTATTCTATTGCAGTAGAATACATATATTCTATCGCGATAGAATGAAAGGAGCAGGAACCATGGAATACAAGATTTTTGACAGCGAGCTCCGCATCCTGGAGCTTCTCTGGGAGGGCGGGGAGCTCTCCGCCAAGCACATCGCCGCCCAGGCGGCAGAGCAGGTGGGCTGGAGCAAAACCACCACCTATACTGTGCTGAAAAAGTGCATCAGCAAAGGCCTCGTATCCCGGCGGGATCCCGGCTTCCTCTGCCGGGCCCTGGTCAGCCGCCAGGAGGCCCAGGCCCAGGAGACCCAGGGCCTCATCGACCGCATGTACGGCGGCTCCGCCGACCGGCTGGTGGCCTCCCTGCTGGAAGGCAAGGCCCTGTCCGGCCAGGAGCTGACACGCCTGCGGCAGCTGGTGGAGGAGTGGTCATGACCGCCGGCCTGTTGGGCACGGCCATCCGGACGTCCCTGTCCGCCGCCGTCATGATCCTGGCCGTGCTGGCGCTGCGGCTCCGCTTCCAGCGGAAGACGCCCCAGCGGGTGTTCTGCCTGCTGTGGGATATTGTGCTGTGCCGCCTCCTGATCCTGGCGGAGATCCCCTCCCCGGTGAGCATCTACCGCCTGCTGGCACAGTGGCCCGCCCCGGCGGGCCATACCGGCACAGCGGTACGGATGGCGGTAACGGCGGACCACGGGCTGGTCCAGAGGACACTCCTCCAGGGCACGGCAGCCTATGCCGCCCCATCACCCGCCCTGCCCTGGGGATCCCTGCTGGCTGCGGCTTGGATGGCAGGGGCGCTGGTGTGCGCCGGTTGGATACTGGGGGGCCATCTGCGCTCCCGCAGGGTCTATGCCGCCTCCCTGCCAGCACGTGACCCCTTTGTACTGGACTGGCTGGCCCAGCATGGCCCGCGCCGCCCTGTCCAGGCCAGGTGCAGCGACCAGATCCCCGCGCCCCTCACCTATGGCATCCTGTATCCCGTGGTGCTGTTGCCCAGCGGCATGGACTTCACGGACAGGGAGCGCCTGTCCTGTGTCCTGGCCCACGAAGTCACCCACATCCGGCGTTTTGACGCGCTGCGCAAGGCCCTGCTGGCCGCCGCCCTGTGCCTGCACTGGTACAATCCCCTGGTCTGGGCCATGCACCAGTTGGCCTGCCGGGACATGGAGCTGGCCTGCGACGAGGCGGTGATCCGTTCCGGTGCAGACCGGCGGAGCTATGCCCTGGCCCTGCTGAGCATGGAGGAGGAGCGGGGCCGCCAGCCCCTGTCCGGCAGCCATTTCAGCGCCAACGCCCTGCAAGAAAGGATCGAAGCAATCATGAAACACAAGCATATTTCCCTGACTGCCCTGCTGGCAGTACTGACCGTCATGTCCATCGCCACCACTGTGTTCGCAGCCAGCGCACCGGAGGCCCCAGAAGGCAATGGCTCCCCTGTCAAGGAGGACACCCTGTTCTTCACCAATGGCGTCACCGGGGAAACCTTCTGTTCTGTGGACGAGGGGATCACCTGGCTCACTGAGGAGCGCTATCAGGCCCAGTTCGGGGACGGCTGGGGGGACAACTGGTCCGTCACCTGGTGGACTGCTGACAAGTACCAGCACTGGCTGGAGGAGGAGAAGGCGGCCCTCCAGGAGCTCATCGGCACGGAGGCCTACACCGGCGGTGACGGCTGGTTTGTCTGGGACCAGGCCAAGGTAGACGAGGCGGTCGCCCTCTATGAGAGCATCTTAGAGGACATCAAAAACGGCGCCCTGTACTCCATGGAGATCCTGGACAAGGACGGGAACCCTGTGGAGGACGTGTCCCTGGGCTCAGACGGCCCCCTCATGGCTACCTGCACCAGCCAATTCCAGATAGACATCTCCAACGGTGACGCCGCCGCCTGCCCGCCCATCGACGCTGCGGCCCTCCTGGAGACCTTCCGTCCCTTCGGCATCACCGGTAATGAACAGGATGGGCTCTTGTACAAGGGCCAGCCCATCCGCTGCCTAGTGGACGGGGCCTCCGTGGGGGACACCGGCTACGCAATCCAGTATATCTACACCAACGATACGGGGACCGTGGACGTACACACCCTCCGGTCCATCATCCACAATGCCGACGGCTCCTACGACACCATGGGGGAGCTGATTGGGATGGCCGCTGCGGGGGAGCAGGGCTTTGACCAGGATCTGATCGACTGCTCCCGGCCTTCGGCTGGCAGTTTCCAGTCCACCACTGCCGTCAGCTGCGGCACCATGACCCCCGGCGGGCGGACCCTACAGGAAATTTTCGCCGCCTATGATCCCTACGGCCTCACCTATACCCCTGTGGCCGGGGACAGCCTGGGCAGCCTCTCCTACAACGGCCAATCCGTGGGCTGGTTCTTCGACTTGAAGCCGGACGGCGGCACGTTCTCCTATGAGAACCCCCACGGCGGCAGCCTCAAGGTATACACGGTCTATACAGACGGTGTCCTGACCGGGCTGGCCGCAGAATAATCCGCAGAGGGCGGGGCCTTGGCCCCGCCCTCCTTCTTTATGGCTGTCAGCGCGCCCAGCCCCTGCTGCGCTCCACGGCCCTATGCCAGCCGTCCAGGAGGCGCTCCCGCCCCCCCGGGTCCATCTGGGGCCGGAAGGTACTCTCGCACTTCCACAGTGACTTGATCTCCTCCGTATCCGCCCACACGCCGGTGGCCAGCCCCGCAAGGTATGCCGCCCCCAGGGCGGTAGTCTCCCGGATCGCCGGGCGGTGGACCTCCCTGCCCACAATATCGGCCTGGAACTGCATGAGGAACTGGTCCCGGCTGGCGCCGCCGTCGGCCTTCAGCTGGGTGATCGTGGCCCCCATGTCTGCCTCCATAGCCCGCACCAGGTCGGCGACCTGGTAGGCAATGGACTCCTGGGCAGCCCGGATGATATGCTCCCGCTTGGTCCCACGGGTGAGCCCGACCATCGCACCCCGGGCGTACATGTCCCAATAGGGCGCGCCCAGGCCGGTGAAGGCGGGCACGAAGTACACCCCGCCGTTGTCCCCCACCTTCTGTGCATAGTACTCCGCATCCCGGCTCTCTGTGAAAAAGCGCATCTCATCCCGCAGCCACTGGATGACGGCCCCACCCACAAAGGCGCTGCCCTCCAGGGCATACTGGACCTTGCCATTGCGCCCGATGGCGATGGTGCTGATCAGGCCGTTCTGGCTGGCCACAGGCCGCCCGCCGGTGTTCATCAACAAAAAACAGCCCGTGCCATAGGTGTTCTTGGCATCCCCCGGCTCGAAGCAGGTCTGGCCGAAGAGGGCGGCCTGCTGGTCCCCGGCCATGCCCGCGATGGGCACCCGCACCCCCTGGATCTCTGTATAGCCGTAGATCTCGCTGGAGGAGCGGACCGGGGGGAGCATAGCTGCGGGGATGTCCAGGGCCTGGAGCAGCATCCTGTCCCAGCAGAGGTTGTGGATGTCAAAGAGCATGGTGCGGGAGGCGTTGGTCACATCGGTGGCATAGGCCCCGCCGCCGGTCAGCTTCCAGAGCAGCCACGTGTCCACCGTGCCAAAGCGCAGCCTGCCCTGGCTGGCCTTCTCCCGGGCCCCCTCCACATGGTCGAGGATCCACTTGATCTTGGTGGCGGAAAAGTAGGCGTCCGGGACCAGGCCGGTGGTCTTCTGGATGTAGGGCCCCAGGCCATCCGCAATCAGGCTGTCCACGATCCCCGCTGTGCGGCGGCACTGCCAGACAAGGGCGTTACAGATGGGGCGGCCGGTTTCTGCGTCCCAGACAACCGTGGTCTCCCGCTGGTTGGTGATACCGATGCCTGCGATCTCCGCCGGGTCCACACCCGTCTGGGCGATGACCTCCATCATCACTGCATACTGGGAGGACCAGATCTCCATGGCATCGTGCTCCACCCACCCCTCCTGGGGGTAGATCTGGGAAAACTCCTTCTGGCTGACGCCGATGATGTTCTGCTCCACGTCAAAGAGGATGGCCCGGGAGCTGGTAGTCCCCTGGTCCAGGGACAGAAGATACTTACCCATGCCGGTACCTCCTAACACAGGCGGGCGTCACAGCCGGGCCGCGCCGGAGGCCCTGGCCGCCTCGGCCACAGCCTTCGCCACTGCGGGGCCCACCCGCTTGTCAAATGCCTTGGGGATGATATAGTCAGCGGAGAGCTCCTCCGGGGCAATCAGGCTGGCCAGGGCCTGGGCGGCGGCCATCTTCATCTCCTCGTTGATATCACTGGCCCGCACGTCGAAGGTCCCCCGGAAGATGCCCGGGAAGGCCAGCACGTTGTTGATCTGGTTGGGGAAATCGCTGCGGCCTGTGGCAATGACCGCCGCGCCTCCGGCCTTGGCCTCCTCGGGGAAGATCTCCGGGGTGGGATTGGCGCAGGCAAAAATGATGGGGTCCCGGTTCATGGTTCTGACCATCTCCGTGGTGACTGTGCCGGGGGCGGAGACGCCGATGAACACGTCCGCACCCGCCAGCAGCTCCGCCAGGGAGCCAGACTTTTTCTCCAGGTTCGTCACCTGGGCCATCTCCTCCTTGATCCAGTTCAGGCCCTCCCGGCCCGCATAGATCGCGCCCTTGCGGTCGCACATGGTTACGTGCCGGTACCCGGCAGAGAGAAGCAGCTTCACAATAGAAACCGCTGCCGCGCCCGCGCCGGAGGTGACGATCTTGACCTCCTCCTTCTGCTTGCCCACCACCTTCAGCGCGTTGGTCAGGCCCGCCAGGGTGATGACAGCCGTGCCGTGCTGGTCGTCGTGGAAGATGGGGATGTCACACTTCTCCTTCAGCTTCCGCTCGATCTCGAAGCAGCGGGGGGCGGCGATATCCTCCAGGTTGATGCCGCCGAAGGAGCCGGACATGAGGTAGACCGCGTTGACAAACTCGTCCACGTCGTGGGTCTTCACGCACAGGGGGAAGGCGTCCACGCCGCCGAAGGCCTTGAACAGCACACACTTGCCCTCCATCACCGGCATACCGGCCTCGGGGCCGATATCCCCCAGGCCCAGCACGGCGGAGCCGTCGGTGATGACGGCGCACAGGTTGTGGCGGCGGGTCAGCTCGTAGCTCTTCTCCACATCCTTCTGGATCTCCAGGCAGGGCTGGGCCACACCGGGGGTATAGGCCAGGGAGAGGTCGTCCTTGCTCTCCACGGGTACAGTGGCGATGACCTCAATCTTGCCCTTCCATGCCTCATGGAGGCGAAGGGACTCCTTTGCATAATCCATGTTCATTTCCTCACATTTCAAAGTAAATATTGATGATCCAGTTCACCCTTCAAAGGGGAAGCGGTAGGGCAGGTTCAGCCTGTCCCGGATCTCCAGGATCTCCCTCTGGACAGCCTCCCCCACTGGGACGCCCTTGTCCCTGCGCTCCAGCCAGGTGAGGTACTCCTTCTCCCCGGCGGTGTAGATGCGGCCGCTGCCCGGGGCGCGCTGGGAGGCGCGCAGGGCCCGGCAGATGTCCCCGGCGGTCTTCCGGAACACCTCCCGCCCCATGAAGGCGTCCGGATCCACTACGAAGAAGAAGTGGCCCAGGTGATACATCTGGGGCTTCCCCTCCGGGCTCAGGCCGGTCAGGGCCTTCATGAACTGCCCGCCCGCCAGGGCGGCGGAGAGGATTTCCACCACAGCGGCATAGCCATAGCCCTTGTAACCTGCCAGCTCCTCCCCAATGCCCCCCAGGGGGGCCAGGGCCGCCGTGCCATCCACCAGGGCGCGAAGGATGGCCTGGCTGTCTGTCATGGCGGAGCCGTCCCGGGAGACCACCATACCGGCGGGGGTATCCTTCCCCTCCCGGGCATAGTACTCAATCTTCCCCCGCTGGACGATGGAGGTGGCGCAGTCCAGGCAGAAGGGGAATTCCTCATCCGTGGGCAGGGAAAAGGTCAGGGGGTTGGTACCCATCATGTTCTCCACGCCGAAGGTGGGGGCGATGGAGGGGCGGGCGTTGGTGCCGGTGATGCCGATCATCCCCTCCCTGGCCGCCATGCCGGACCAGTACCCGGCGATGCCGTAGTGGGTGGAGTTGCGGATGGCCCCTCCGGCCATCCCGCAGGCCCGGGCCTTCTCCAGCAGCCGCTCCATCATCTGATGGCTGGCTACCATGCCCATGCCGTCGTGGGCATCCATGACCAGGGTGGTGGGGGTCTCCTTGACAATCTCCACCTTTGTCACCGGCAACAGGGTGCCGTTGACGATCCGGTCGATATAGATGGGCTTGAAGCGGTTGCAGCCGTGGCTCTCAATGCCCCGCCGGTCCGACTCCAGCAGCACATCGGCGCAGATAGCCGCGTCCGCCTCCGGTACGCCGTAGCCCTGGAAGGCGTCGGTAAGAAAGGCGCCCATCAGCTCCCAGGGCACATAGGGTCTCATCTCCATATTCCAGTCCTCCTCGTTGTATTGCCGCCGCCTGTAGGTTTGGCCCGCCTGCGGCGGCTCCGGGGCTGTGCAAAGAAAAAATGCGCAGAGCAGCATCTCCGCCGCCTCGCGCATCCCAAGCCTGCACAGGAATTGTACTTATTGTACCAGCCCCCGGCCCAAAAAGCAAGCCCCAGCCGCCAATTTCTTTTGGAGGGCACGCCAAAAAAATCCAACCCTTTTTGTGCTGCTTCCCCTTATCCAAAGGGAAGGCCGCACCGTAGCAGTACGGTGCGGCCCTATTATGCTGTTTTTGCGGATCCGGGGATCAATACATGCCGCCCATCCCCATGTCGCCGCCAGCGGGAGCGGGAGCAGGGGGCTCGGGCTTGTCAGCCACCAGGGACTCGGTGGTCAGCACCATGGCAGCCACAGAGGCGGCGTTCTCCAGGGCGGAGCGGGTGACCTTGGCGGGGTCAACAATGCCCGCGCTGATCATGTCCACATATTCCTCCTTGTAGGCGTCGAAGCCCACGCCCTTGTCGGCCTTCTTCACATTCTCCAGGACCACAGAGCCGTCCAGGCCGGCATTGGCCGCGATCTGGCGGATGGGGGCCTCCAGGGCCTTGGCGATGATGCGCACGCCAGTCTTCTCGTCGCCCTCGACCTGATCCAGCAGGGCCTCCACGTTGGGGATGGCGTTGACAAACACAGCGCCGCCGCCGGCCACGATGCCCTCCTCAACAGCCGCCTTGGTGGCGTTGAGGGCGTCCTCAATGCGCAGCTTCTTCTCCTTCATCTCGGTCTCGGTAGCAGCGCCGACCTTGATGACCGCCACGCCGCCGGCCATCTTGGCCAGGCGCTCCTGGAGCTTCTCCTTGTCGTAGTCAGAGGTGGTCACGCCGATCTGGCTGCGGATCTGGGCGACGCGGTCCTTGATGGCCTGGCTGTCGCCGGCGCCGTCGACGATGACGGTGTTCTCCTTTGTCACCTTGATCTGGCGGGCGCGGCCCAGCATGGAGATATCAGCGGTCTTGAGCTCGTAGCCCAGCTCCTCGCTGATGACCTGGCCGCCGGTGAGGATGGCGATATCCTGGAGCATCTCCTTGCGGCGGTCGCCGAAGCCGGGGGCCTTGACGCACACCACGTTCAGGGTGCCGCGCAGGCGGTTGACCAGCAGGGTGCTCAGGGCCTCGCCCTCTACGTCCTCAGCGATAATGACCATCTTCTTGCCGGACTGGACCATCTGCTCCAGCAGGGGCAGGATGTCGG
>CAJUAC010000039.1 GCA_910583885.1 uncultured Oscillospiraceae bacterium
TTTGTGCGCTGTGCTGATTATTCTAATTTACTGCAATTTATTCTTGACTTCTGGCACTGGCAGCCCGGGGGGCCCTTGCAGCAGAAGAGACAAAATGTGCCGGATGTACCCCGATACAGGGCTGTCAAAAACCTTCTTTATCCGGTTTGATACAGATTTATGTAAAGCGCCTATTTTTCGGATCACTGTCCATATTAGGATGCAGCAGGTTAACAAAGGCCGCAGGCTTGCAGGAATACGACATTCCTGCAAGCCTGCGGCTCCTGTTGCGCCTGGGAAAACCCGGCTGGGACCATCAACCCCGCCTGGGATGGCGGACTGCCCAGAGGAGGAAGCACCCCATGGTAGCAACCGCCGCGATGGCCCCGGCGTCGGGCCAATTAAACCGCGTACCAATGAGGGAATCAGTGAGATAGCCCGCAAGGATTGTGGCAAAAAACGCGAGCGCAATCATGCCCGCCCCTCCTTCTGCGCCTCCAGGCCCAGCTTTTTCATCCGGTTGAGCACGATATCCCCCGCATTGGCCAGATCCTCAGCGGTAAAAGCATAGCGGAAATTATCCGAAAACAAGATCTGGGCATTGGGGGGGAATTCGTCGTCCCCCAGCCACAGCAAAAACTGGATGGACAGCCCCGGCATCAGCTCCAGCTCCCATCCACAGTCGCTGCGCTCCAGTCGTTTGGCGGGCAGACACCCCATGATCTTGTCCAGCAGTTCCGGCTTGCTCCCGTAGGAGAAGGCAAAGCGGCTGATACACCGCCCGGTGAACTGCCGGAGGTAGACCTCCCCCCAGGGGAGCTCCCGGTAGGTCAGGTACCGCCCCCCTGCCATGGCGGAGCGGCCATCCAGCAGGTAGCGCAGCAGAAGGATGCGCTCGGCATTGGACAGGGGCGCGGGACCGGCGACGGTGAAGTCCGGGTGGGAGATGGTAAACTCCTCCCCCAGCAGCACCATGGACAGGATCCGGTGCTCCCCATCCCAGGGCAGGGCGCACCGGGCGGCCATCTCCTCGGGGTCGCCCGCCCGGAACTGCTCCAGGTAGAATTCCAGGGGCTTCCCCTCTTTGTTGTTGACGACTTCCATAATGCCTCCCTGTTAGCCCCACAGCGCGGACAGCATGGGGATGATCTGTTTTTTCCGGGACATGATCCGGGGCAGGAATGCTTCGTGTTCCTTCAGCTCCGTGTTGAACGCCTGCTGGAAGGTGTCCTCCCCGCCTACGCAAAGTACCTTGCTGCCCTCCAGCAGGACGTCCGTCAGCATCAGCAGGATCATGCTGTAGCCGTGCTCGGCCCGGGTCTGCTCCATGAGGACCAGGAATTCGTCCTTGCGCATCAGCTGCCGGTCGGAGTCCACGCAGGTGATCTGGCTGACGCCAAAGTCGTGCCCGGCAATATGGAACTCCTTGAAGTCCGAGAACAGCAGCTGGCTGACCGGCTTGTCCTCCGGGGTGGAGGCAGAGAAGATCTCCCGGCCCAGCTCCTCCAGGGAGAGGTCGGCAATGTGGGCCATGCGCTCAGCCATCTTCCGGTCCCGGGAGGTGCAGGTGGGGGATTTGAACATGACCGTATCGGAGACGATAGCCGCGGCCATCAGGCCGGCCAGCTTGGGGGAGGGCATCAGGCCCCGCTCCTGGTACATGCCCGCCACGATGGTGCAGGTGCTGCCGACAGGCTCGTTGCGGAAGTAGATGGGGTTTTTCGTCTGGATATCTGCCAGGCGGTGGTGGTCGATAATGGCCAGCACCTCCGCCTGCTCCAGGCCGGGGACAGACTGGGCGGCCTCGTTGTGGTCCACCAGCACCACCTGCTTGCGCCGGGGGCGGATGAGGTGGTAGCGGGACAGGGTGCCCACTACCTTGTCCTGGCTGTCCAGGATGGGGTAGCTGCGGTAACGGCTCTGTAAGACCACCTCCCGCACATCGTCGATATAGTCCTCCAGATGGAAGGAGGTGAGCTCCTTCCGCTTGGCCAGCCGCCCCACAGGGATGGCCTGGAAGATGCGGCGCACAGCCTGGAAGCTGTCGTAGGGGGTGGAGATGATGCAGGTGTTCTTCACCAGCTCCCGGATGCCCTCGGGCAGCTCCGCCTGGCAGAGGATGACGCACGCCACGCCGAATTCAACCGCCTGGCGCAGCATGTCCGGCTGGTGGCCGCAGATGAGGATGGTCTCCTGCTGCCGGGCGGGGAAGGGCTCACAGCCCTGGGGCAGGGCCAGGATCACCTGGCCGGTGATGGTGTTGATGACCTCCTCCGTCTCACTGAGCAGCTGGCCCTCCAGCACGCTGAGGATGTTAAACAGGGGGACGGAGCGCAGCATGGGGTTCTCGATGGTTGCCATGTCAAAGCCGGCGATATCCCCGGCAGTGAGCATCCCGCGCAGGTGCCCCTCGTCGTCGGTGATGGGGATGGCGGAGATCTGTGCCCCCTCCCCCATAGCGGACCAGGCCCGGTTGACCGTCACCGCCTCGTGGAGGATGGGGGGGACATCAAAGTCCAGGTCCTGGACCTGGGTGCGCATGTTCTTAATCAGCAGGGGCGGCTCAAAGCCGAAGCGGTTCAAAATCAGCTTGGTCTCATCGCTGAGGTGGCCCAGGCGGGCGGCGGCATACTGCCGGTCGCCCACAGCGTTGCGCAAGGCCGCGTAGGCCATGGCCGAGACCACGGAATCGGTGTCCGGGTTGCGGTGCCCGGTGACATAAATCTGTTCCATATCGCTCACACTCCTTGCTCGTAGTATATACGGAAAACAGCCGGAATATGGCGGGCTGCGCCGTACCGGCGCAAACAGTGTACCACAACTGCCCGCCCCAGCGCAACCGGAATCCGGGGGAGGATCCAAATTTTTCCGGCTCAGCCGATCACCCGGCGGATGATGCTGTGGAAGTTGCCAAAGGCGATCTTCTCCATCTCTGCGCGGGTCATACCCATCCGCTCAAAGCAGGCAAAGAGATGGGGGATCTGGGAGCTGTCAGCCAGGCCGATGGTGGAGGGGGAGGCGTCGGTCATGGAGCCCATGGCCTCCTGCTCCAGGAATTCAAAGAAGTCAAACCCGCAGCCCACGTGGTCAATCCCCATCACATCAATCATGTGGGCCGCATGGCGGGCCAGGTGCTCCACATCCTGCTTGGCGGGGTCCAGATCCACAAAGCCGTTGAAGGCGTTGAGGCCCACCACGCCCTCCAGGTCCCGGACCGCCCGCAGCTGCTCGTCCGTCAGGTTCCGGGGCACGTCGCACAGGGCCCGGCAGTTGGAGTGGGTGGCGAGGATGGGGGAGGTGGCGGCGTTTACCACATCCCAGAAGGATCTCTCGTTGCTGTGGGACGTGTCCAGCAGCATGTGCTTGTCCTGGATTTTCCGCACCGCTGCCCTGCCTGCCGCTGTCAGGCCCCTGCCGGGATCCCCCTTCACGCCGGTGGCCAGGGCGTTTTCCTCGTTCCAGGTCAGGCCCGCGTGGCGGGCCCCGAAGGCGTAGTACCAGTCGATCAGCCCCACATCCTCCCCGATGGCGGCCAGGCCCTCGATACCGATCAGCACATAGAACGCCCCGGCTGCCCGGGCGGCCATCATCTCCTCATAGGTGTGTACAACGGTCACAGCGCCGCCCTCGTCCAGCTCTGCCCGGATGGAGGCCATGATGTCCCTCGTGCGGGCCATGGGGTCTGCGTCGTAGGGCGGATCCACCCAGATCACAAAGATACTGCCCTCCACGCCGCCCTTTGCCAGCCGGTCCATGTGACGGCGGCGCAGTACGCCGCTCCTGCCCGCCAGGCGGTGTACGGTCACGTCGCTCCAAATGTCGGAATGCGCGTCAAATACGTTCATGTGGTTTGCTCCTTTCCCTTGTGCGAAAAAAGGAAGGGGCCGGAAAGCCCCTCCCTTGGCAGACAGATTATGCCCCCAGGGCGATGCCGACAACCGTGCCGGCGTAGGTGCCGATAACGTAGCCCAGGGTGCCGATGAGCATAGCCGGGCCAACCAGCTTGGACCACCCCTGGGAGATCGCCATGCCGGCAGCGGTGGTGGGGCCGCCGATGTTGGCGTTGGAGGCGATGATTGCGTCCTCCAGGTCAAAGCGCAGCAGCTTCGCGCCAACGAAGCAGAAGAGCATGTTGATGACCACCATGATAAAGGTCAGCACCAGCAGCAGCGGCGCCTCGGTGACAACGGTGTAGATGTTGGCAGGTACGCCGATGACAAACAGGAACAGGTAGATCAGATAGGTACCGATCTCCTGGGAGCCGTGCATCTTCTCCACAGTCCCAGTGAAGCAGGTGGCCACGATGACAGAGATCGTAGTGATCCACACATACTGGCTGCCGAAAAACCTGCCCACGAAGTTGAGCAGGACAGAGGTAACGCCCTGGGCGGCCTCTGCGCTGGCGGCCATGGGGGAGAAGAGCCCGGCAATCAGGTTGGCAGCCCAGACCACGACAATGGCGTAGGCAAAGTTCATAGCGATGTCCTTCAGGGAGATATCCTTGCGGCTCCAGAAGGCGGCAGCTTGGGTCTGGGCAGCGCCGCGGTTGGCGGTGCCGCTCTCCACCTCGTCGATGTGGGGGTGCTTAAACTTGCTGCGGAAAAAGCGCATCCCGGCAAAGGCGATGAGGACAAAGAAGTAGCAGGCCATCAGGAGGTTGTCCGCCACGGTGGCAGAGGCGGTCAGTTCGCCTGCGTCAAAGGTGCTGGCCAGAGCGGTGAAGTTGACGCCGCCGCCGATATAAGAGCCGGTCATCATGGCCGCGACCTTGGCAAGACCCTGGCCATCGCCGAAGGGGCCGCGCAGCAGGAAATAGGCCAGGAATGCGCCCACGACAGTGCCCACTGCGCCGATGAGGAAAATCGTCAGCATCCGGCCGGCTTCCTTCCAGATCCTCTTGATGTTGCACTGGAGCAGCAGCAGGGGGATGCCCATGGGGACCACGAACCCCCAGACAATATCATCGTACAGGACGCTCTTGATGGGGATGATGCCCACATTGGCCATAAACATGGCCAGGATCAGGGCAATGATTGCGCCGGAGACCTTGGATGCCCACTGGTATTTCTGCTCCAGCCAGATTGCCAGGGCTACAGAGACGCACATAACACCCATCAGTCCCCAGGTGTCTTCCGCCTGGATCAAGGGGTGGCCGAGCCACATCTCAAATAACATGACAGAAACCTCCTAAAAATAAAAATAGATCAGGGGACCCACCGCACGTCCCCCGGTCAAGCTCTATTATAATCGGAATTCCCCTATTAAGCAACAAAATTTTCAAATATTTTTCCGCAGCTGCGCAAGAGGACAGGGAACAGGCGCTTTTCTCCGGGGAGGCTGTTGCAATTTCCGGGCGGACAGGCTATACTACAAGGGAAAGCAGGGAGAAAGGCGGGATCGGCGTGATCTATCACATATTAGCGGTAGGCGACGTGGTAGGGGAGCAGGGGCTGGACCATCTGGAGCGCCATCTGCGCTCGCTGAAGCAGCTCAAGGACATCCACTTTACCGTGGTCAACGGGGAAAACGCCTCCGTTGTGGGGATAACGCCCCAGCAGGTGGAGCGGCTCTACCAGGCCGGGGCAGATGTTGTCACCCTGGGCAACCACACCTTTGGCAGGCAGCAGCTTGCCGGGCGCCTGGAGGAGGACCCCTACCTCCTCCGTCCGGCCAACTTCACAGGCCGCGCGCCAGGCCGGGGATGGGGTGTGTACGAGTGCGGGCGCATCCAAGTCGGGGTGATGAACCTGATTGGCCGGTGCGGCCTGGACTTCAATGCGGACAACCCCTTTACCACAGCGGACAAGCTCCTGCGGGAGGGGAAGCCCCTGTTCACCCTGGTGGACTTCCACGCTGAGGCCACCAGTGAGAAGCAGGCGATGGGCTACTACCTGGACGGCCGGGTTTCTGCCCTCTGGGGTACCCACACCCATGTCCCCACTGCTGACGGGCACATCCTGCCCCAGGGCACGGGCTACCTCACGGACCTGGGCATGACAGGCCCCGCCGAGAGCGTGCTGGGCATCCGTCCGGAGCAGAGCATTGAGGGCTTTTTGGGGGGGCTTCCGGGCCGGTACCAGGCGGCGGAGGGGCCCTGCAAGATGCAGGGCGCGGTATTCAGCCTGGACAGCCAGACCGGGCTGTGCGTGTCGGTAGAACCGGTGGACGTGCGCTGATCCGGCGTGCAATATCCCATGGAGAGAAGGAGGAGACGATGCCCAAAATCATACATGCCGCGGATTTCCATCTGGACAGCGCCTTTGGCGGCCTCCCGCCGGAGAAGGCCCGGGAGCGCCGCCGGGAGAGCCGGGAGCTGGCGGACCGCCTGGCGGCGCTGGCCGAGGCGGAGGGGGCGGAGCTGGTGCTCCTGCCGGGGGATCTGTTTGACGGGGAGCGGGTCTATCCGGAGACCCTGGAGGGGCTGCGCGCCGCTCTCGGGCGGATGGCTTGTCCCGTGTTTATCGCCCCGGGCAACCATGACCCCTTTACGCCGGCCAGCCCTTACGCCAGGATGGCCTGGCCGGGGAATGTACATATTTTTTCACGGGGCACACTGGAGGCAGTGGCCCTGCCCAGCCTGGGATGCGTGGTCCACGGCGCCGCCTTTACCAGCCCGGAGCGCACGGATCAGGTCCTGGCGGGCTTCACCGCCCCCCAGGACGGGCTGGCCCATATCCTGTGCCTCCACGGCGACGTGTTCGGCAAGGACAGCCGCTATGGCCCAGTTACCCGGGAGCAGATCGCCCACAGCGGTGCAGTTTATCTGGCGCTGGGCCATGTCCACCAGTGCAGCGGCCTCCAGCACCAGGGGGAGGTCCGCTGGGCCTATCCCGGGTGCCCGGAGGGGCGGGGCTTTGACGAACTGGAGGACAAGGGCGTCCTGGTGGGCGAGGTGGGGCCGGAGGGGGTGTCGGTGCGCTTTACCCCCCTGTGCAAGCGCCGCTACCGGATCCTGACAGCCGATGTGACAGACACGGATCCCCGCTCGGCCTTGGAGGCCGCCATGCCGGAGACTGCTGCCCTGGATATCTGCCGGGTGGTGTTCACCGGGGAGATTGGCGGGCAGGGGATCGATCTGGCCGCCCTGGAGGGCGCGTTCCGGGACCGGTTTTACGACCTGGAGCTGCGGGATCAGACCCGCCCGGCCCAGAGCCTCTGGGAGCGGGCGGGGGAGGACAGCCTGCGGGGACTGTTCCTGCGGGAGCTGCGGGAGCGGTATGAGGCCGCCGGGACGGAGCAGGAGCGGGAGCACCTGGTACGGGCTGTGCGCTTTGGCCTGGCCGCCCTGGATGGCCGGGACCTTGGATAAAAAAGCCGCCGCAAAGCGGCGGACAATAGATTGAGATGGAGAAGGAAAACGATGGAACAGAAGAAAATCCTACTGATCGGCACTGGCGGTACCATTGCCTCGGAGATGGGGGAGAGCGGCCTTGCGCCGGAGCTGACCAGCGAGCAGCTGCTGCGCTATATCCCTGATATCTCAGGGATCTGCCAAGTGGAGTGCTTGCAGCTGTTCAGCCTGGACAGCACCAACATCCAGCCCAAGCACTGGGCGCGGATCGCCGGAGCCATCCGCGCCCGTTACCGGGAGTTCGACGGCTTTGTGGTCAGCCATGGCACCGATACCATGGCCTACACCGCCGCAGGGCTGAGCTACCTCGTCCAGGGCAGCCCCAAGCCCATTGTCCTCACCGGCGCGCAGAAGCCCATCGGCTTTGAGACCACCGACAGCAAGCAGAACCTCCGGGACGCCGTCACAGTAGCCGCCTCCGACATGGCCGGGGTGATGCTGGTGTTCAACGGCAAGATCATCCTGGGCACCCGGGCCCGGAAAACCCGCAGCAAGAGCTTCGAGGCCTTTTCCAGCATCAACTACCCCCTGCTGGGGATGGTACGGGACGGCCGGATCCTCCGCTACATCCGCCCCGAGTCCCGGGCGGTGCCCCAGTTTTACGACGATGTCAACCCCCGTGTGGCGCTGCTGAAGCTCATCCCCGGCACGGACTGCGGCGTGGCGGAGTATCTGCTGGAGCGCAACGACGCGCTGATTATCGAGAGCTTCGGCGTGGGCGGCCTGCCTACCTACAAGGCCGGGGACTACTATGAGACCGTGAAGGCTGGGCTGGATGCGGGCAAAACCGTGGTGATGACCACCCAAGTGGAGAACGAGGGAAGCGACCTGGCTGTCTACCACGTAGGGGCCGGTATCAAGCGCAACCTGCCCATTTTGGAGGCTTATGACATGACCAGCGAGGCGGTAACGGCCAAGCTGATGTGGATTTTGGGCCAGACCACAGACCGGGCGTGGGTGCAGGAGCTTTTCTATACGCCGGTAGCGTGCGATATCCTGGCTGGGAAGTGACGCCTACAAGGCTGAAAGCCGCCTTTCATCTGCCTGCTGCCCATCATGAGCGTTCCATTGGCATTCCGTAAGCGCTATGTTAGTAAAAATAGCTTTGAATGAAGAATCCTCTGGTGAGCAGGCATAAATACCGAACTGGATTTTGCCGCCGCCCTTATCCATGTGGCAAATGCGCATTTGGTTAAAATGGATACCATCTTCAGAGCACTCCATACAATAATCATCTTCACGACGGCTAAAGCGATACCACATGGACTTGATCGCGGCAGGAATAGCAGTAGTTGCCCAGTCAGAATACCCGCCATTCGTTACGACACTGCCCAAATGTTGAAAGTCTTCGTTTTCATATTCAATGGAGCCCTTCAGCCAGTTTTCGCTGTCCAAATACATAACAATACCACATTGGTCGAACCGGTGATGGCTCTCTGAAAAATCAGTTTTCACAACAAAGCTAAAAAACTTCTCGTCGGTTTCCATTTGAAGCACTGGTGCATTGTCGTTCTGAAAATGGTAATAGGTCCTCTGCCACAGGTCGGTGTGCGGTGCTGTGACAATCTCCACTTTCGTATTATCAATATGATAGTGATGTGGCTGTCGCGTCCACTTAAACTTTGCCATATCCATGCGGTCTTCCTCCATACCTCCGATTTGATGAATTGATATGAGCAAAGTATACCACCATCACAGGGGACTTTCAACGCTCGTTTATGGGTGTTGACAGTAATAGCAAGCCAATAGCCGGGTAATATGCCGGACGCTTGTTGGGGCTGACCGCCTCCAAGGGCGCAAGCCCGGCCAACGGGAGGGATACTACCGCCCGCACGGCATGTGGTGACTGGGATCATTACCATGGACCAAGGCCGGGGGGACGGAGCAGGAGCGGCCCGGCCTGTGCCAGGCGCTCCTGCTCCGTGCGCTCCTGTTGATCGATCTACGCCTTTCCTGCCGGAGCTGTTCTGTCACAGACGGGCCGCTATTATAATGGCTATACATCTAATTTTGGCCCCAGCAGCAGCCACGCTGCGCCGCAGAGGATGCCGGCCACCGGGTAGATGACGGCGGCCAGCTCCCAATGGCCCAGGGCCATGCCGATCCCTACAAAGGCAGCGGTGGCCAGGAGCATGATGACGGCACAGGCGGTGACTGCCCGGTGGCGGCGCTCCAGGTCTTCGGGGGTGGGGTTGTTCTGGCGGTTATATCGGGGGATGTTGTACTTGTCCTCCAGCATCCCGCCGTAGACCAGGAAAAAGGTGGCGCCCGCCACAATCAGCAGGAATACCGCCCCCAACAGGGACTCATAGGGCTCCCGCTCCGGGACGAAGGTAAAGGCCAGGATCAACAGGACAACGCCGGACAGGATCGCGCCCACGCCTCCGGCGATGTACCAGATGTACTGGCGGCGGAAGGCATATTTCTGCGCGTTCGTGTAAAAGTCGGGGATGGTGGGGTACTGCTTGCGGAAGTTGTCTTCCTCCATGCTGCTGGCCACCAGCACCACTGCGGCGATTGCCACGATCAGCATGAACACGGCGCCGCTGAGCTCGCCAATGTACCCATAGAGCATCGTCATGACCGCCGCCCCAGCGACGATAGCGGATACCGCCCCCGCGATCCGCCGGGCATAGGTGGTCATGAAGCGGTCATAGGCCACCGTGTCCTCGCTGAGGGACTGCTCCACGCTGCCCCGCAGCAGCGTATCCAGATCGGTATGGAACATGTCGCAGAGCTTTAATAAAGTGTCCATCTCCGGGAAGCTGGCGGCGGATTCCCACTTGGAGACAGACTGGCGGCTGACATCCAGCTGCTCAGCCAACTGCTCCTGGGTGATGCCCTGGCGGGCGCGGAGAAATTGAAGGTTGTCGGATAGTGG
The DNA here is from genome assembly GCA_910583885.1 of uncultured Oscillospiraceae bacterium. Lineage (GTDB taxonomy): Bacteria > Bacillota > Clostridia > Oscillospirales > Oscillospiraceae > Pelethomonas. Next base: position 10,212 of record CAJUAC010000039.1, read on the forward strand.
CATGGTGTTGTTACCCCCTGTTATTTTGGATGGGCCTATTGTAGCCGGGCGCGGGGCGCAATACCAGCGAACGGCGGTTGCGTTTATCGATCCTGATGTAAAGTTCCGGTTGCATAGGCGGTTTTTGGCCGGTTTCCGGATAAGTATAGCACAATTTGCGGCCTCCCGCAACCGGGCGGCCTATGGAGAAAAGGAGGGGCCGGTGGATCAGTTTTTTGCCTACATATCCCGTATGAAATACATCACCCGTTGGTCACTGATGCGCAACAGCATCCCGGAGAATATCCAGGAGCACAGCCATATGGTGGCGGTGCTGGCCCACGCACTGGGGGTGATCCGTCGGGACGTGTTCCACAGGGACTGCGACCCTGACGCCTGTGCGTCGGCGGCACTGTTCCACGACGCAACGGAGATCTTTACCGGGGATCTGCCCACCCCCATCAAGTACTACAGCCCCGCCATCCGGGAGGCCTACCACCAGGTGGAGGGCGTGGCGGCGGAGAAGCTGCTGGGGATGCTGCCCGGGGAGCTGCGCCCCGCCTATGCCCCCCTGCTGCGGGAGGCGGACGGGGAGGTCAGCCGCTTGGTCAAGGCGGCGGACAAGCTCTCCGCCTATATCAAGTGCCTGGAGGAGCTGAAGGCGGGGAACAACGAGTTCGGCGACGCGGCCCGGGAGACCCTCGCCGCCCTGCAGGCCATGGGATTGGAGGAGATTTCCTGGTTCCTGGAGCGGTTTTCCGCCTCCTTTGGCCTCACATTGGACGGCCTCCAGCGGGGGTAAATCCCCCGCCCGGGGGCCCTGCGCCGCCTGTACCCCCGCCCGGCGCGGAAAAACTGCGGAATTTGGGTTGGGATTTGGAAGAAAACACTTGCGCTCCCTGGCTTTTTGTGGTAGTATGACATTGTTAGTGTAGTAGACCAGAGTGGACTTTTCGGTCCGCTCTTTATTATTGACTTATTTAGATTGGGCAAATCCCCCTCCCCATGGGGGAACAGGCCGTATTTGACAGATGATGGAGTGAGGGAACGCGATGGCAAAGGTGACAGAGCTGGTGGCAAAGCTGGCGGCCCCCGCCGTGGAGGCGGCGGGCTGTGAGCTGTGGGATGTGGAGTATGTACGGGAGGCGGGGGTATGGTACCTGCGCCTGTATATCGACAAGGCGGGCGGCGTGGATATCCTGGACTGCGAAAAGGTGAGCCGGGCCGTCAGCGACCTGCTGGACGAGGCGGACCCCATTGAGGGCAGCTACACCTTTGAGGTGTCCTCCGCCGGGGCGGAGCGGCCCCTCAAGCGGCCGGGGGACTTTGCCCGGTTTATGGGCAGCCCCGTGCTGGTAAAGCTCTATAAGGGCCGGGATGGCCGGAAGGAGTTCGCCGGCGAGCTGGCCGGCTATGAGGACGGGGCCATTACCATCACCGTGGGGGGCGAGGCCATGACCTTCCCTGCAAACGAGGTGGCCCTATGCCGCCTGCGGGTTGAATTCTGATTGCTGACAGATAAAAATATAGGAGTAATAACATGAAATGTGATGAAATTTTTGCCGCCCTGGAGCTGCTGGAGAAGGAGCGGAACATCCCGCAGAGCTTCATGATGGAGAAGATCATCCAGGCGCTGACCACTGCCTATAAAAAAGACCATGAGGGCGTGGAAAATGTGGTGGTGGATGTAAACGAGGCGCGCAAGGATCTGAAGATGTACGTCCAGAAGGAGATTGTGGAGGAGGTGGAAAACCCCGGCACACAGATGAGCGCAGCGGAGGCCCGGGCCAAGTATGGCCGCGTAGACCTGGGAGGCACAGTGAATATCCTGGTGGACAATATTGAGTTTGGGCGCATCGCCGCCGGCAACGGCAAGCAGGTCATCATCCAGGGCCTGCGGGAGGCGGAGCGCGGCATGGTCTACGACGAGTTCAATTCCAAGCAGCACGAGATCCTCACCGGCGTTGTCACCCGCATCGACCCCCGCAACGGAAACATCTCCCTGCGGATCGGCACCGGCCCCGAATCCACGGAGGCCATGCTGGCGGCCAGCGAGCAGATCAAGACTGAGGAGCTGGTGGAGGGACAGCATGTAAAGGTGTACGTGGTGGAGGTCCGCCGCAGCACCCGCGGCCCCCAGGTGCTCATCTCCCGGACCCATCCGGGCCTGGTCAAGCGCCTGTTCGAGCTGGAGGTGCCTGAGATCTTCGACGGCATCGTGGAGATCAAGTTCATTGCCCGGGAGGCGGGCAGCCGCACGAAGATGGCGGTCTGGAGCAGCGACGAGGCGGTAGATCCCATCGGCGCGTGCGTGGGCCCGGCCGGGCAGCGGGTGGGCAGTATTGTCAACGAGCTGCGCGGGGAGAAGATCGACATCATCAAGTACAGCGAGGATCCCGCCCAGTTCATCGCCGCCGCCCTGGCCCCGGCCAACGTGGTGGACGTGTGGATTGCCGACGAGGGGAAGGGATGCCGGGTGATTGTGCCGGACGACCAGCTCTCCCTGGCCATCGGCAAGGAGGGGCAGAACGCCCGGCTGGCCGCCCGGCTGACCGGCTATAAGATCGACATCAAGCCCCAGTCCTACAAGGACCCGGAGGAGTAGGCCCGTGGACGGTAAAATCTCCATCGCCTATTTGCAGTCCTACATCCAGTCCCACGACTACCACCCGGAGCTGGTGCAGGATTACTTCCTCAAGCTGGCAGAGGAGGCCGGCGAGCTGGCCCGGGCTATGCACAAGGGCCTGCGGCCTGCGTCGCCGGGTGAGATCCGGGGCACGATCGACGAGGAAATTTGGGACGTGATCTACTTCGCGCTGGCGATTGCCAACTGCTACGGGATTGATATGGAGTCCGTGATCCCACAGAAGGAGGCGTTCAACCATGCCCGCTATCCCAGGTCCACCCCCTTCGAGCTGGGCCGGTAGCCAGAGAAAGGACACATCATGCAAAAACCGAGGAAGCTCCCCCAGCGCCAGTGCCTTGGCTGCCGGGAGATGAAGAACAAAAAGGATTTGATCCGCGCTGTCCGTTCCCCGGAGGGGGAGGTCTCCCTGGATTTCAGGGGGAAAAAGCCGGGGCGGGGGGCCTATGTCTGCCCTGACCCGGCCTGCCTGGCCAAGGCGCGCAAGAGCCGCGCCCTGGAGCGGGCCTTTGGGAGCGCGATCCCGCCGGAGGTTTACAGCCTGCTGGAGGAGCAGATGAGGGATGGCAGTGATGGATAACACCCTGCGTATGATTGGCCTGGCCCTGCGGGCCGGGCGCCTGGAGGCGGGGGAGGAGCCAGTGGGCCAGGCCTGCCGGGAGAAGGACTGCCGCCTGATCCTGGCTGCCGCTGACGCCGCTGAGGGCAGCCTGCGCCGGGTCCAGCGCTTTGCGGAGGAGGGGGCGTGCCTATGGGTGGCGCTGCCCTACACCAAGGAGGAGCTGGGCGGGGTGCTTGGCCGCGGCACGTGCGCCATGGCCGCCATCACGGACCTGGGGCTGGCGGAGGGGATCGTCCAGAAGCTGGCCGCCCAGGATCCGGAGCGCTACGGCGAAACAGCCCAGCGCCTGCACATCAAAGCACAGCGGGCCGCCCTGCGGCGGGAGCAGTCCGGGAAAAAGCACCAGGGTGGTAAGCGCCCTGTTAAGAAACATGGAAAAAGATAGGCAAAACCACCATAACGCACGCCTGGGGGCCCACACCCTGGCGCGAGCCGCCGGACGTGTGTTATGGTGTACAAACCAGAATCACTGGAGGTGGCCCTATTGGGTAATATCGTAAACAAGTACAAGATCAATGAGCTGGCGCGGGATTTCGGGATGCAGACCAAGCAGATTATTGAGATCCTTGGGAAGTACTTTGACACGCCGAAAAAGTCCGGCCAGAACATGGACAGCCGCGAACTGAATGTCGTGTTCGAGTACCTGACCCAGAACAACCAGATCAGCAGCATCCAATCCATTTACGCCGACACCCCGCCGGCAGAAAAGGCGAAGCCCGCCCAGCCTGGTGAGAAGGGCGCGAAGCCTGCGCCCCAGCAGTCCAAGCCCGCCCCGTCCGGGGGAGGGCAGCAGCCTGCCCAGCAGCAAAAGGGCCAGCCGCAGCAGAAGAACCAGCAGCAAAGGCAGCAGCCCCAGAGACAGCAGCAGGCGCAGCAGCCCCAGCAATCTCAGCAATCCCAGCAGCAGCTTGTGAACCGGGTGCCGAAGACCAAGGTGGTGGATACCCGCAAGGCCACCAATGTCAATCTGGATAAATACGACGAGAAGCTCCAGGATATGGCCGAGCGCAGCAGCACGGGCAGCAAGCGGAACATGGACCAGAGCAAGGAGAAGTTCCGCAATGCGGGCAGCAAGAAGCGCGGGCAGATGACCTTCTCCAACAAGCGCCGCCAGGAGGAGGCGGAGAAGCTGCGCCGCCTCCAGCTGGAGATCGCAAAAAAGACGCCCCTGACAGTCAAGATCCCCCCGGAGATCAGCGTGGGCGAGCTGGCCAGCCGGATGAAAAAGACCGGGGCTGAGGTGGTCAAGTGCCTGATGAAGAACGGCGTCATGGCCTCCCTGAGCCAGCTCATCGACTTCGACACCGCCGCCATCATTGCCGAGGAGCTGGGATGCAAGGTGGAGCAGGAGATTGTCGTCACCATCGAGGAGAAGCTGATTGACGCCACAGAGGATAAGCCGGAGGATCTGGTCCCCCGCGCACCGGTGGTGGTGGTCATGGGCCACGTGGACCACGGCAAGACCTCCCTGCTGGATTATATCCGCGATGCCAGCGTGGCCTCCGGCGAGGCCGGCGGCATCACCCAGCACATCGGCGCTTACCAGACCCAGATTGGCGGCAAGCCCATCACCTTCCTGGACACCCCAGGCCACGAGGCCTTTACCTCCATGCGCGCCCGCGGCGCCATGGTCACGGATATTGCCATCCTGGTAGTGGCGGCAGAGGACGGCATCATGCCCCAGACGGTGGAGTCCATCAACCACGCCAAGGCGGCCAACATCCCCATCATTGTTGCCATCAACAAGATGGATAAGCCGGAAGCCAACCCGGACCGCATCAAGCAGCAGCTCACCGAGTATGAGCTGGTAGCCGAGGAGTGGGGCGGCCAGACCATCATCTGCCCCATCTCCGCCAAGACCGGCATGGGGATCGAGACCCTGCTGGAGATGGTCTCCCTGACCGCCGAGGTGGCGGAGCTGAAGGCCAATCCCAGCCGCGCTGCCCAGGGCACAGTGGTAGAGGCCCGCCTGGACAAGGGCCGCGGCCCGGTAGCCACCCTGCTGGTGCAGAACGGGACGCTGCACCTGGGCGATATCATCATTGCCGGCACTGCCGTAGGCCGTGTGCGGGCTATGGTGGACAGCAAGGGCGCGCGCCTGACAGAGGCCGGCCCCTCCGTACCTGTGGAGATCACAGGATTGGGGGAGGTTCCCGGTGCGGGCAGCACCTTCAACGCCGTGGCCGACGAGCGTCTGGCCCGGGAGCTGGTGGAGCAGCGCAAGACGGAGGAGCGGGCGAAGGCCGCCGCCCCTGTCCAGAAGGTCAGCCTGGAGGATCTGTTCAGCCAGATCCAGGCTGGCGAAGTGAAGGATTTGAACATTATCGTCAAGGCCGACGTACAGGGCTCTGCCGAGGCGGTGAAGAGCAGCCTGGAGAAGCTCAGCAACGAGGAGGTTCGTGTGCGGGTGATCCACTCTGGCGTAGGCGCGATCAGCGAGAGCGACGTGATGCTGGCTGCTACGTCCAAGGCGATTATTGTTGGTTTTAATGTCCGCCCCGACGCGTCGGCGCGGGACAACGCAGCCCGCAGCAATGTGGATATGCGGATGTACCGGGTAATTTACGACGCCATCAACGAGGTGGAGGCTGCCATGAAGGGTATGCTGGCCCCCAAGTTCCGGGAGGCGCTGATTGGCCATGCGGAGATCCGGCAGACCTACAAGGTCTCCGGCGTGGGCACTGTAGCTGGCTGCTACGTCCAGGACGGCAAGATCCAGCGTTCCTGCCAGGTGCGTATTGTCCGGGACGGCGTGGTCATCCACGAGGGGATGCTGGCCTCCCTCCAGCGCTTCAAGGATGCGGTCAAGGAGGTTGCCTCCGGCTACGAGTGCGGTATGACGATTGAGAAGTTCAATGATATCAAGGAAGGGGATATCATTGAGTGCTTTGTGATGGAGCAGATCGAAGCGTAGCAGATTGTTCCTTTTTGTGCGGACAAAAAGGAACCAAAAAGCCGCTCAGGGGGCCCCGCCCCCTGAGAACCCCCCATTTGGGTTTTATTGCGCCCGAGGCACGGTCTGGCCGGGCTAAACCGCTGCTGTCCGCTTATCGGGCGAAGCGTCTCCTTTCAGGTGTCCCAGCGCAGGCCCCTGCCAAAATAAGGGCGTTGTGCGCTGCTCCCTTGGGGCGCGGGACGGGGATTCGACGAATACAGGGGGCGGGCTTCACGCCCGCCCTCTCTCTTACATTACTCCAGTTCCCGCAGATCCTCCGGATTCAGGCAGCTTACTGCAATTTCCAGTGCCAGCCGGAACCCTTTCTCAAACGCATACTGCCCATAGGCCTGGACCGGGTCGCCCCGTAAATATTCTGGGACGTTCTCTGGCCTGTAGGGCACACACCAGACTTGAAACAGTTCTTCAAATAGGACATTCATTATAACACCTCACAATAAACAGATTTATACCGAACTGTAGTATTAGTATATACTACGTTTCGGTATATGTCAAGGAGTTTTCATGGAGCCAGACTTGATCTTTGCAAAAAGAATCCAACAGCTGCGAAAAGAGCGTGGTTTAACGCAAAAAGAGTTGGGAGACGAGGTTGATTTATCTCAAAAGGCAATCAGCACGATTGAAAGCGGCTTTCGCACCACCACTTTTGAAAAACTAGTTTTGCTGGCTAAATTCTTCGATGTCTCCACAGACTATCTGTTAGGGCTGAAGGATGAGCCGTAAGGGGCGGCAGGGTATCGAAAAAGGCCGTCAGAGGCAGGGCACAGCGCCCTTATTTTCGCAGAAGACTAGCCTAAGAGCATACTTGCGCAGAAGTACAATCCGTCGAAGGCGCAGGGAGCGATTTAGACTGGCCAGACTGGGCCCTTGGGCGAAAAAATAAAAAAATAGCCCGGGATACAGCCCCAGCAGGGGGCTGGCGGTTTTTCCGCCCACTTTTTGGCGGCAAAAAGTGGGCCGGGGGTCTGGGGCGCGGAGCCCCAGGGGGCCCCGAACAGAAGAAATGAGGTATACACGATGGCAAGCAACCGAATCGGACGAATCAACGAAGAAATCCAACGCGAGCTGAGTACGCTGCTGCGTACCGTCAAGGACCCGCGCCTGCAAAACGCCCTGGTCACAATCACCCACGTAGACACCACCAGCGACCTGCGCTACGCCCGGATTTTCATTTCTGCACTGGACAAGGGGCAGGAGGCTGAGATGATGAAGGGCCTGAAATCGGCCTCCGGCTACCTGCGCCGGGAGCTGGGGGCGGCTCTCCGCCTGCGCTATACGCCAGAGCTACAATTTATTGCCGATGATTCCATTGAGCAGGGGGCCCATATCCTGGAAATGCTGCGCAACCCGGAGGTAGTCAAGCCCGCCAACCCTGCCAATGCCCATATCAATTTGGAGGAAGAGGAGTGATGGCCGTGACGCCCAAGGAGGCTGCCGCCCTGCTGCGGCAGAAGGACAAGATTTTGATCCTGACCCATCGCCGCCCAGACGGCGATACCATCGGCTGTGCTGTGGGGCTCTGCCTCGCCCTGCGGCAGCTGGGCAAGGCCGCATTCCTGCTGGAAAACCCGGATATTACCCAGACCAATGCCGTCTACGCCGCCCCCTGCTGGGCGGAGGCGGATTTCCAGCCGGAATTTGTCGTGTCGGTGGACATCGCCGCCAGGAGCCTTTTTTTCCCGGCGGCGGAGGCGTACATCGGCCAGATCGGCCTGGCAATCGACCACCACCCCTCTTTTGAGGGCTTCGGGGCCTGCCAGTGCGTGGACGCCTCCCGGGCCGCCTGCGGCGAGATCGTCTATGAGATCTGCCAGGAGCTGGGGGAGCTCACACCGGCGGTGGCCCTGCCCCTGTATGTGGCTGTATCAACAGATACAGGCTGCTTCGTCTATGCGAATACGACCGCCAATACCCACCGGGTAGCGGCGGCGCTGCTGGAAACCGGCATCGACTATTTTGCCGTCAATAAACGCCACTTCCGTACCAAGAGCCGTAAGCGCATCGCCCTGGAGGCGGCGATGCTGGGGGATATGGCGTTTTTCCACGAGGGGCGGGGCGTATTCATGGCCGTCCCTCTGGCACTGATGGAGCGGGTTGGCGCTTCGGAGAACGACGCGGAGGACCTGTCCACCTTGGCGGGGCTGGTGGAGGGCGTGGACTGCGGCGCAGTGCTGCGGGAGCTGCGCCCGGACGAGTGGAAGCTGAGCCTGCGCACAGGAGCAAATGGCCGGGTGAATGCTACGGCAGCCTGCCGTCTCCTGGGTGGCGGCGGCCACGCCATGGCGGCTGGTGCGACTCTGACGGGGAGCCTGGAGCAGGTAAAGGAGCAGGTCTTGCGGGCTGTGGATGCGGTCAAGCGGGAGTAAACTGCCTTTTTCGCTTTGGGAAAAGGCAAAAAAACGAACCGGGCGGGACTGCGGTCCCGCCTGGTCTGTTTCAGTATTATGTAATGGTTGCGGCTTCAGAGGCCCCGGAACAGCGCTGTTCCAACAGTTCCGCCTGGGCGGCTAGGGTCTCCAGGGTGTCTCCCAGCTGGCAGAAGACGGAGGATAGCACGGCCAGCTCCAGGGGGGACATACAGCCATACATCGCATTGGCTACTGCCGTCACAAGCAAGGACAGCTCCCGCGGGTCCATGGGCATCCCTCCTGGGCCATTCTATGCGGCGGGTGGTATAGCAGGTGAACGCTTCCGGGCAAGGAAACAACAAACTGCCCCATAGCCTACAGCCGAGACCAGCGAGGCCTCCATGCCAAAGCCGCCGCCCGTCAGCAGGATGTTTTCAGACGGGATGATGACGGAGAGGAGCGGCGAACCGTAGGCCCCCTCCGCAGTGGTAATATGCAGGAGGTCTGTCACCATCACCAGATTCCAGACAGTATGGATCACAGCGCTGCTGCCGATGGAGCCGCCCCTGTCAGCGGCCAGCGAAAACATGATGCCCACCAGGGAGCCGCTGGCAAGCAGCAACAGGACTCCAGATAGGGAGTAGGCCTCCATATTGAGGAGGTGGGCACAGCCGAAGAGGATGGACGGTACGAGGATGGCAGCCCACTTGTTCCATCTCCGCTCAATCAGCGTCATCATGTAGCCGCGAAAGAGCATCTCCTCCTTGATCCCGGCCGACAGGGCAAAGAGGAGGGAGGAAACAATTACGCCCACCATAGTCCCCGGCGGGACAGGATAGACGGCCTGCGTCCCAACCACCAGGTAGAAGGCGGCCACAGCGGCGGGGAGCAGGAAAGCGCAGGCGGCTGCCCAGCCCTTGATGGAAAAGGTGATGCGGAAGCTGGACATAGGAAGATGGAGGATCTTAACTGTGTAGAGCCAGAAAAGCAGCCAGGTCAGGAGGAGCGCCGCGAGGGAACGCACGGCTAAGTACATCCAGCTCTCCGGCAGAGGGACGGCGGAAAAGACAACATCCAGAGCAATCGAGCTGCACAAGTCGCCTGCCAGGAAGAGGACGAAATAGATCACGATCTGCTTAATGGTTCCGGCGGTCGAGTCCCACGGGTTCTGCCTGTGCATCGGAAACCCCTCCTTTACAATATATGTGAGCGCAAGGCTATTGCATTGTTGCAGTATAGCATGGCGTGTGGGGGAAGTCAATAGATTGGGAATTCTGGGAAGTGTCCAAAGACAAAGTTAAGGGAAATCAAGAAGGGAAAAGGGGACAGCAGCCCTTGGATGTCGGGAGCGATAGAGGTCTTTCTGGAGGCCAAAACGGTTGTAGGCCTGAACAAAAACAGCAAGAACCGCCTGTGTAGGCTTGTCAAAGAAATTGGACGAGGAGTTCAAGAGGAGAACGCCAGTGGAAAGGCCATATCGGTAAGCTGTTAGAGCGACGATTATGAGCGGCAAGTTGTTTCTCAAAGTCAGCCAGAGAGAAGAAAGAATGGACAGAATATAAGTGTTTTTGGTCTTCTCGGTGACTGCGTTCGACCTTGCCATAGGGACGGATCAATTTATGCAGGATACCCAACTCTGCGGATGTGACCATCTCTCGGTTGTGTTGATGTGACAACTACTGTCCAACGTGTATTGTACTCCTACAAGCCTTTCCATGAAATTTGTATGGAGACTATTGACAAACTTCTTGCTATGTGCTATGATATCAGCAATGACAGTTTGTTGGGGCGGAGTGAACAGGTGATCCATATGCGGGTGTAGCACAATGGCCAGGGCACCAGCCTTCCAAGCTGGGGATGCGAGTTCGATTCTCGTCACCCGCTCCAAATACGCGCCAGTAGCTCAGTTGGATAGAGCAACTGCCTTCTAAGCAGTAGGCCAGGGGTTCGAATCCCTTCTGGCGTGCCAAGTTATGTTGTATCTGGTGGGTGTAGCTCAGTTGGTTAGAGCACCGGATTGTGGTTCCGGGTGTCGAGGGTTCGAGTCCCTTTACCCACCCCATGAATGCAAGGGATTGGGAGTATAAATCCCAATCCCTTGTTTTCCACTTAGCCAGCCATATTGGGGTGTCGCCAAGTGGTAAGGCACGGGACTTTGACTCCCGCATCCGCTGGTTCGAGTCCAGCCATCCCAGCCAGTTGACCCGTTAGCTCAGTCGGCAGAGCAACTGCCTTTTAAGCAGTGGGTCCGGGGTTCGAATCCCCGACGGGTCACCAGTGAAAACCCTTGAACCGCAATGGTTTGAGGGTTTTTCTATTACCTTTTTCTTCCACTTGCTATTCCTGTAATCTACCGCCTTTGGGGGTGTTTTAGGGTATCTTTGTTGCAAAAGTGTTGCAAATTTTCAAGAAGCTTCAAACCGTTGCAACACAAAGGTTTGAGAGGATTTATGGCGTTCTGAACGCGTCAAGCTGCCTGCGCTAACCAGTCCAGATGACTTGATACCTGATTTGTAACAATCACGATACATTAAGCACTTGCTCTCAGTGCATCCCGAACTTTTTCAGCTGTTTTGTTTTTCCTGGATTGCTGGTCATAATGAGTGTAGAGCCGCAATGTCATATCTACTGTGCTGTGGCCGGCTAAGTATTGGATCTCCTTAATATCTAGCCCTGCTTCAAACATTCTGGTGATATATGTATGTCGGAGAATATGGGCGGAGATATGATTATCTGGCAGTTCCCTTTCTATGTGCCGCCACATACTTTTGTATGACGACTGCGTCATCGGCTTGTGATCCTTCATGGTAAACACATACTTTGAGCATGTGTTGCTCTTTTGCTCATAGAGCCAACGTTCCAGCTCATCCGAGAGCGGAATATCGCGTCGCCCTGCCTTGGTTTTCAAATCATCGCTAATAGTTGTAACTTTCTCTTTGATGATGGCATTGTGAACGACATGAATGACTTTTTCCTCAAAGTCAATGTCTTCCCAGAGCAATCCAATAATCTCTCCCCGGCGCATCCCTGTGTGGAGTGCAATCAGCAAAAATGTTCGTGCACGGATATTTTTCACCCTGCTAAGAAGCAAAGCACTTTCCTTTGGCGTCAACGCAATTTTTTCCTCTGTCCGTTTCCCTTTGGGCTTTAGCATACTGCTCACTGGTGACTTTGCAATTAAGCCATTTTCTATTGCAACAGTAAAGATACTGCGCAGGTGAATCAACACTTTAGATTGCAAAGAATTACTTTTCCTAGAGAGTCCTGCCATAAGTGCTTGAATCTGCATAGGGCTAATATCCCGTAATCGGCAGTTGCCAAGCACAGGTAAAATTTGGTGGTTAAGCACATATTTGATTGTATCCAGGCTTTTTTCCCGCAGATACGGTCTTTTATAAATGTCAAACCACATTTGCGCAAAGTGTCCAAAGGTTTCCTCGCTACAGATATCCACACCAGCTTTGACCAGAATTTGTGCTTGTAAGATTTTTTCGTTTAGTTCTTCCTGCGTCTTTGCTCGGATGAATTTTCTTGTACCATCCGGCATCTGTAAGGCTTTCGTAATATAATTATACTTTTTTGGGCTTTTCTAGCCATGCGGCATTCTCCTTTCAGTAATGCCTTGTCATTCAGAGCAATATCATTATATCGCATATTTTCGTAATCCTCAAGAAATTATTTTATTTCCACATGCCGATAAAATATGGAGAACCATTAAGTTAATGGATCTGCCATACCCTTTCTGGCTTATGCTGAGGTATATGATTTTGTGTTGCAAACTCATCTTTGCACATAAGATAGTTTTCCAGTGCCTCCAGGGATACAAGGTACTTTTTCCCCACCTTGATACTGGGAACGGCACCTGTACGCAGAAGAGTTCGAATGGCAGTCTCTGTGAGGCAGGTCTGCGGATCGTTTTCACGGAAGTAAGCTGCCGCTTCCTTAATCGTTCTGGTCCGTACCATAGAGTTCCCTCCTTAGCTGTTTAGTAACAGGGATAGGTTCTGAGATGAATAATAGAAGCTCTCCGGTTCATTGACCGGAGAGCTTCTTCTTTGGGCAGTTTAATTATAACATAGAGAATAGTGCCTCTGCAATACCCTCTAGTGTGAACAATTTGTGAACGCAGCGCCCCAAACGTGTCCCGCGCTACCTTTGAGAACCTTCTGCAAAAGTATACATGGCCGCAAGGCGGTCTAATGCCCGATTTTTAATTTTATGTACCGTCCGTGTGACCACATGCAGTTCCTTGGCAATGTCACTCCATGTCCGGCCTTCAAAATAAAATCGCTGAATGACAGTTTCCTGCTGTTTATCATTCAAAAGAGTAATATAATAGGCGAGCTTTTCCTGTTCGCGCTCCAACTCTATCAGGCGTTCGACAATTTCCTCGCGGGCCTCTGAATTGACCAGGTCTGCCTGTTCCTGATAGTTCAGTGCAATATATAGCGTTTTATTGGAAATATGTCCTTTACTGCGGGCAGTTCCATCACCGTGTCCGAGAGACATTGCCCCAATCATCTCGTTTGGCGAAACATTTGTCGGATGTTCCAGTTCATAGTGCAAGAGAGCGATCTGGTTCATGCGTTTGTTGTATGACTCCAACAAGCCAATCACATATGCTTTTGTTTCGACAGCCATTTTTCGATCCCTCTATTTACAGCTCTAAAAGTCTGCCAGCAAACAGGCTTGCTCTAACGGTACGTGATTTTGCGCGAAACAATCCTCAATATGCTGATTCGGCCTTAACATAACAAGGAATATGTCCAAGCCGCCGGGATGTTTCTCCCACAAGCTAAAAGGCGGAGCCCTTCCAGCCATCAAAAAGGCCGCAAATATTCTTTGAATCTGGGCCTTTCTGCTAAAGCCTGTCAGGGTAACAGCCCTGCTGATCTTAGCTATAGCGGCACAATATGTCTGCTGCCGGAGAAATCCCTGATACACATGAAATCCCCCTGAGTAGCCCTGGACGATCTAAAACATAGTCCTGGCTGTCCGTTTTTATCACTATACGCCCCCTTTTAGAACAAACTGTGTCGAAGTTCTGGGATTTTTCTGGAATCGCTCGACTGCATTCGACAAATTTCGCACAAAAGTTCAGAAAACGCCCTGTTTCCTCTGGATGCAGGACAATATGTTACGAGGACTCCGCAAAGCGGTATCCCACCTTAAATACGGTTTGGATGTATTCGTTGTCTTTAGGATGGAGTCCCAGTTTTTGACGCAGAGAGGAAATATGATCGGATACGCTGTTTCCTCCCAGCTCCCCCTGGGCTTTCCATATGTGGGAGTAAATCTGCTCTTTGGAAAAGACAATTCCAGGGCTGTTGGCCAGCAGATACAGGAGGTCAAATTCTTTAGGGGTCAGAGAGATGGCCTCGCCCCGCATTCGGACAGTGCGGCGCAGCGGATCAATCAATAATTCCTTATATGCAATGCACGGGAGCAGGCTTCCGGTGCGCACACATCGCAGCCGCCCTTCTCTGCGCATCACCGCATTCAGGATTGCGAGGATTTCACTCAGATCAACAGGAAGCTCAACGCAGGCGTCCGCGCCTTGGTCAAGCATATCCGCCCGGTCTGTACTACCGGAAAAGGCAGAGGTCAGGATGATATATGGCGGGGGATAGAGGAATCTATCCATGACCTTTGCTAAAAACGGGCGCGCATCGTCCGTATCCAAGTCCAGCCAGAGGAAGGCTGGCGTATGGGTATGGAGCGCTGTAAGGACTTCCTGCGTGTCAGGGACAATCGTTGCCAGTATATCATGCTTCGCTAGGTAGGATGATCATATCTTGTTTCATAGCCACGCTCCTTTCTCCTGTTCGTTTCAATACGGTGGGAGAAAAAAAGCTTCTTCCACTCGCAGCGGATCATTTTTGCTTTGAGCGTAATCTGCTCTGCAAAAAAACGGCCGCATACGAGAGAAGAAGCCATTGATTCATAAAGCAAGGGGCACAGGCATTATCAGATCACGCCCTTCATGAGGGCGTTACGGAGCCGCCAGTCACGTTTGGAAAATATTCTTCGTATCTCCACTCCCCATTATCAGACTTCATATAGATCCATCAGCAGAAAATCAGAAGATTTCTGATTTTTAGTATAATTTAGATTAAAATATATCAAATTTAATTCCTTTTATTAAGCTAATCAGTACAAATAATCAATTTAAGCTCGCTGCCGCAGGCTGGTCATATCTCCTGTCACAGAGGGCCGCCTATATCCGATCAACAGACGGCAAAGCGCGGGGAGGATTCTGTATCCTCCCCGCGCGTCATCTGTTATGCCGCCTTTTTTACACGGATAGATTTTGCCCGCAGCTGCAATTCCTGGGACAGAAGCAGCAAAGTGCAGAACTCATCATCCAGCCCGTCCAGCTCCCGGCGGAGAACCTGCTCATAGTGCCGTTTCTTCTCATCCAGGCCCCGGACCTTCAAGGCCCAGCGGTCAATGACTGCCGGGCTCTGGCAGCCGGACTTGATGAAGTAGTCCAACTTTTCCTGATATGTGGCAATCTCCTTCTTTACCGCTGCGTAAAATTCCTCGGTCATCTTGCCCCTCTGCTTCTCATCGTCAATGATGTAGAAGCTGTTGACCATCAGCGGTGTCCCCTTCCGGTTCATACCACCCAGAAGCGTGATGAAATCCTCGAAGGCATCTATTACTTCCGAGAAAAAAGCTAGGAATAATGCGGTAAGTATGGTAAAATAG
>CAJUAC010000040.1 GCA_910583885.1 uncultured Oscillospiraceae bacterium
GCTCGGTGGCGGTCTGGATCATGCGCACAATCACCTCGCTGCTGCTGCGCAGGCTTACCCGGACCACCTTCTCCGCTATGGTGATGCACAGATCCAGAAGCTCCTCCCGGGTCTGAAGCAGCATCTCCTCCCGGGCCATATTGGCCTTCTCCAGGAAGCCTGCCACCTCCTTTTCCAGGCGGGCGGCCGTAGCCTCCCGGTCCCGGACCGCATCCTCCATAGCCTTGGCGGTGCCCTCGGCATAGCCAATACGGTAGCCCTCATCCCGGGCGCCGGCGCGGATCTTCTCCTGCTCCTCCTTAGCGGCGGCGCGGGCGTTTACCAGCAACTGCTCCGCATCCTCCCGGGCCTGCTGCAGAATCAGCTCCGCCTGCAGCTGGGCATACTGGACCGGGTTCTGCCGGTCCGGCTGGGAAGGCGCTGCCTCTTCCTCCTCTTCCTCGGGTTCCGCAGCGGCCGCCTCCTCTTCCTCGTCAAAGCCGGGTGCTTCCGCCTCCTCTTCCTCCCCGCCGCTCCCGGCGGGTGGGAGCTCCCCCTCCATCTCTATGGAGCTGGCATCGGGGAATATATACTCCTCCGCCGGGGGATTCAGGAATCCCTTGAAAATGTTATGCAATGATATCGTCCTTTCCGCCCTTCAGGATGACAATTTCGTTCCGCTCCTCCAGGTCGCGGATAATACCCACGATCCGCTGCTGGGCATCCTCTACGTCCTTCATGCGGACATTGGTGGTAATTTCCAGGTCGTCCCGGATACTCTCCGCCATACGGGCGGACATATTGGTAAAGAGCTTGTTGGCGACCTCCGTATTGGCGGTCTTGAGGGAGAGCACCAGATCCCGCGGGTCGCAGTCGCGCAGGACGCGCTGGACAGAGCGGTCGTCCATGGTGACGATATCCTCGAAAACAAACATCCGCTTGCGGATCTCGTCGGCCAGCTCCTCGTTGTTCACACTCAAGCGGTCAAAGATGCTCTTCTCGCTGGAGCGGTCCAGGTTGTTCATGATGTTGGCAACGTAGTCGATGCCGCCCACCTTGACGTTGGAGTTGGTAATCATGTTGGAGAACTTGCGCTCCATCTCCGCCTCGATGATCTTGATGGCGGCAGGGGAGGCACTCTCCATGGTGGCGATTGCCTCCACCACCTTGACCTGCCGTTCGGCAGGCAGCTGCTCGATGACGCCGGCCGCCTTGTCCGGGTCCACATACGCCAGGACAAGGGCCATTGTCTGGGGACGCTCGTTTTGCAGGGCCGAGTAGAGGCTCTTGACATCTGCCTTGTTGAGGAAAGCGAACTCCCGGTTTTTCAGGGACTTCGTCACCTTCTCCAGCAGGGCGCTGGCTGTCTGGGAGCCGAAGGCCTTCTCCAGGACAGCCCGGGCATATTCCAGCCCGCCCTCTGTCACCGCCTTATTGGTCAGGCAGCTCTGATAGAACTCGGTGAGGACATCCTCCGTCTGGGCGGCATCCATCATGCCCAGGCGGGCCACCTCCAGGGTGAGCATCTCAATATCGGCGGGTTCCATGTACTGATAGAGCAGGGATGCCTTTTCCGCACCCAAGGAGACGATGACCGCCGCCGCCTTTTGAGAGGTACTGAGCTCAGCCTTTGCGATTTCAGCCATTGCCTTCCTCCTCTCCACCCTTCAGCCAGGTCTTGATCATCTGCGCGGCAACCTCCGGGTTGTTCTGTACGAACTGACGGACTGTCTTGCGCAACTCCATGCTCTTCTCTGTGTTCATCTCCATGATATCGGCACCGCCGGTTGGCGCTGCGGCAGCAATAGCGGCTGCCTCCTCCGGTGTAATGCCGATCCTTGCTGCGGCCTGCTCCTCCAATGCTGCGGCCTCGCGCTCCTCTTCCTCCTGCTTCTTCTTCCGCCTCCTGCGCCTGACGCTCAGGATGATAATCAGGAGGATCACCAGCAGCAGCAGGCCTGCGGCTGCGATGATGAGGTAGGGGATCATATCCTCAGAGAACATCGTATCCACCGGCACCGGCTCATCCACCAGGAAGGGGGCCAGCAATACGGATACATACTGTTCCGGGTTCTCCCCGCCAATACCGGAGGCCACAGCAACATGGTTGCGCAGGCTCTCCAGATCCACATTGGCGGCGGTATTCGCGTTTTCATTGATGGTGACAGCAATGGCAATATTGGTAATCGTACCTGCCACCACTTCCACCTGCTCATGGGACTCATTGATCTTGTTGTCCCGCTCCGAGGACTGCCCGGCGGTATCGCCGTCGCCAATCGCCTGCTGCAAATCCTCCACATAGGTCTGGATATCGGAGTTGGCCGCAGTACCAACCACGCCGCCCACGGGCTCCAGGCCGTCCCGGGTGATATAGAAGAAGGTAGTCTCCTTGCCGATCAGGCCCCCGTTTTCATAGGAGCCCTCCGGCTGGCTGTACTCAGTGGATTCTATGTACCGGCGGTTGACATCCATGGTGGTATTCACCGCTACACGGACGTTCTCTGTGCCGTAAATCCCGCTGAGGATCTGTACAACCTGGGTGCGGATGAGGTTATTGTAATATTCCTCCTGCTGCCGCTTGAGCAGGCTGGCATCCCCCAGGTCGGCAGTATCACCGGCGGAGTAGGTATTGCCCAGGCCATCGGTGATAAACACATTCTCAATATTGAGCCCCTCAATGGCGTGGGACACCAGGCCCCGGATCCCCTCCACCTGCTGGTTGGAGAGTGTCATACCGTCAACGAGATCCAAATAGACGGTAGCCTTCGTCTCCGTGTTCACATCCTCAAATACGTACGTCCGCTCCTCGCCGAAAGCCAGCTGCACGTCTGCATCCCGCACGCCGGGGAATTTCCGGATGACAGCCGCCAGCTTCTCCTCTACGGCGATTTTGAAGGCTGTGGCCCGCTCAGAAGTGGTGGACATCGTCCCCACGTTATTGAAGTAGGTGTCGTACAGGGTCCCATCCTTGGGATAACCGGCCAGCGCCAGCTGGGCCAGCAGCACGTCCTGCTGATCCGCACGGACCTCAATGGTGTCCCCTGACAGGCGGTAGTCTGTAACACCGTTTTCCTGGAGGTAGGCAATGATCTCGCTGGCCTCCGCCGTAGTGAGGTTCGTAAACAGCGTTGAATAAGGCTTGTTATTCAGCACGAGAATCAGGGCGATGACGGCGATCAGGATCACGGCCAGGGATGCGCCCAATATGATGCGCACCTTCGTGCTCATGTTTTTGAAAAACGCCTTGACCTTTTCCCAAACGCCTTTCAGCTTTGTATCCACTCTGCTTCCCTCCGGCCTAATCTATCGAATGACATAATGCCGCCTTTTACAGGCTGATACGGCTCAGCTCGTTGTAGGCGTTCATCGCCCGCTCACGCAGCTGCACCAGGAGGCTGATGGCGGCCTCCGCCTTGTAGGTGGCCATATTCATCTCTGCGGGGTTGTCCAGCTGGCCGGTGGATAGCAGGTATTCCTTCTTCGCCACGTCCTTCTCGCTCTCCCGCACGTTATCAATTGCCGTGTGGAAGATGTCCGCAAAGATCGACCCACCCCTCTGCTCAATGCCAGCCGGCTGGGCCTGGCGGGTGGGGAAGGACTCCCACAGGGGGGAGAGCGGCTGTATTGTCTGGTTCATATCCGATTCCTCCAAATGTCCATTCTGTAAATTTGGCCGCACGGCATCCCACCGCAGCCATCCCATAACACGCACGACAGGGACAGAGTAATCAACCGGAAACTCCTTGATCTACCTGTCCCACGCGTTCTCTTTATCTGCCGATCTCCAGGCCTGAGGAAATCACGTTTTTAATCACATTGAACGCGGTCACGTTTGCGGAATAGGCCTGGCTGGCCGCCATGGCATCAGCGATCTCCTTCACCAAGTCCACGTTTGGCAGCTCCACATACCCCTCATCGTTCGCGTCCGGGTCTGTTGGGTCGTATTTCAGCTTGAAATCCGACGGGTCTTCCATAATTTCTACCACACTCACGCCGCCGGTGCCCTGATACCGTGCATTGCTGACAAGGCCATCCCGGGTCCTCGCCAGCACATTCCGGAAGCGGTCCCGGCCATCTACAGCTTGGAAGACTGTCAGCTTCCTCCGGTAGGCCCCGCCCTGCTCCGTGCGGGTTGTGTTGATGTTTGTGACATTTTCACTGATTACATCCAGCCGCAGGTGCTGGGCGGTAATCCCTGAACCAATGATATCGATGGTGCTCATAAACGCCATGGAAAACCTTCCTTTCTCTCTCGCCGGACGCCCCGCAGCGTCCCCCGCTATGCCTGCTTCTTAATCTATCATACAATACGCATTCACAGCCTAGAACTGGATCATTCTTTTTTTATTGTCCGCGAATCGCTGTAAGCATACGGGACATGTCGCTGTTGAATGCCCGGTAGAGGTGCTGTACCTGATAGGCGCTGCGCACCAGCTCAATCTGCTGCTCCGCCACGTTGACGCCGTTGCCGTCCATACGGGCAGTCTCGTCGTCAGCAGTATGGACCACCGGCGAGGCGGCAGAAATCGCGCTTCGCATGGTGGGTCCACCGGCCATCCCCTGGGCGGCGGCGCGGATATTCTTACGCAATGCCTCCTCAAAAGTGACATATTTGGTCTTATAATCGGGTGTCTCCGCATTGACAATATTGTCGGAGATAGCCCGCTGTTTGGTCCACTGGAAATTCATCGCCCGTTCCAGCATCATCATGGAATTGGATGTAAAGAAGTCCGACATGGATTCGTCCTCCAGTTGTCAAAATAAGCCCGCTCATGGCACCCTATCGGTACCCTCCTATGGGCTTTTATAAGGGGCCGCAGGAAAGCTTCACAGGACCTTCTGCCTCACCCGATACGGATAGGTTTAGTATAATGCTTTTTGCACGGGAACGCAAGTAGCAAATCAAAATTTTGTCGGATTTAGCCATATATACACAAAATGGCAGGCAGCTTTTTGTTATTTTCCCATTTTTATTTCCATTTCTTATCGAATCCTATATATTTCAGAAAAATTATGTCTTCCATATTTCCCTATGTTTTCCAAACATTCCCATTTTGGCCCCCCGCAGTCCTACCCTGCCCCCGGATGAACACAACGCCCACAGGTTTTTTATATGAAACCCGTGGGCGTTCTATTCCTCATTTTTTCTGTTCCGGCCCCTCTGCCGTTTCCTTCGGGGCCTCTGCCAGCGGGACGCCGCCGGTATTTTGGAGCAGCTCCAGCAAGGTCAGCGGCGGGGCCTCCTCATCCGCAGCCTCCCGGTTGGTTGCCGCCGCATTCTTCAGCTCACTGCGGAGGATTGCAACGCTTTTAGGTGCTTCAATAGCCAGGCGTACCCGCCCCGCCTCTACTGACAGGACGGAGATTTCGATCTCGTCGCCAATGAGCAGGGACTCCCCCGCCTTCCGCTGGAGGATCAGCATGGGGACTCCCCCCCTTTGCCTCCAAACTCCGACAGCAGGTGGTGCATCTGGTACGCCTCCGTCTCCAGGATCACCTGGAGCGCCTGCCGGGTACGGTCATTCACCGCCACTGGGCAGCGCAGGTTTACCGTGCTGTCCGCCACTGGGCTGCGCACCACGCACAGGGTGTAAAAGCACAGGTCCTCACTGCGCTCCGCACCCAGCATATGCAGTTCCTCCCCTGTCAGTACCGGCGCATAGTCCGGTTTGAGATGGAACGGGTTCATCGCCACAAAGGCCAGATGCGGCGTTGCCGCGCTCTGGAAGCAGAGCAGGCTGCCGCTGCTCCCCTCAAAAGGGAGCAGATAGAATTCCTTTTCTTCCTCAAATCCGAACAGCCCCCGCGGGAAATGGAGCGCCTGCTCCTCCGGGCAGTCCTGTTGTCCGAAATACTTCGTTTGCAGCAGCAACGCCTTTCCTCCTTATCAGCCCTTTACATCCACCGGTTCATAGTTGGGATCTGCGGACGGGGGCACATAGATTGGGCCGCCCAAATACTTGATGACTACTTCCGGCCGCTGGGTAACGGTGAATTCAATATCGCCGGGTGTAAACTCAAAACCGCCCTTGTTGAACTTCCAGTCAAAATTCAGCTTATCCATCTCATAGCGGATGTTCATTTCCCCTACATCCCACGTGATCTCAGGCGGGGCTTTGGGGATGAAGTCCAGGCCTACGCCGGTCTTCACATTCTTCATCATAGCGTCTGCGGCGAATTGGGTGACAACCTCCTCGCCGACCTTGGTCTCCATCATCAGCTTCCCCTGCTGGGCGTAGGTAGCAGTGGCCTGATAGGCCGCCTGCTGGCCCTTTTGGGCGCCCTGCTCCAGGTTCCGGGCCAGGGTGGGTGTAACGGAGTTGCTGGCCTCGTAGGTGTCGATATTGACACGGATAGGCCTGCTCTTGATGCTCAGGCCGCCCTTATTACGGGAGATTTCCATCTCCGCAGTGCCGCGGGCGTACTCCAGCTTGGCGCTGGTCGTCTTCATCTCGATTTGGATGGGGACTGTCGTGATCTCAATTAACGGTTGCATATGGTGCGCGCTCCCTTCTTTATTATTTCAGCGGCTTCCATGCCGTTCGTGCACAGTTAATTTAGTTCATGTAATCGATCAGGGATTGGCTGAGCAGCTGGTTGCCGATCTTCAGTGCGGCATTGTAGCAGTAATAATCCCAGGAGAAGGAGGTAATGGCGTCTGCCATGTCAATCTGCTCCAGGTTCAAAATCTCCTCCATCAGGTAGTCGCCCTGGCTGTTCAGGCGGGTTTCGTTAGAGTTAAGGAAGGTCTTCTTGGTGTCCACCTGGCTGTAGGAGTTGCTGACATAATCGGTCACTTCGCCGATCCGGTCAAGCAGCTTATTGGCTTTGTCCTCGTCTTCCTTACTGGCATATTCCCCTGTCTTCGGGTCGCAGCGGTCGAAAATCTCGCCCAGGGCCTTCATGGCCATCACGCCGTTGTAGGGCAGGCCGTCTTCATCCACACCGTAGCCCAGCATTGAGATGCCCGGCAGGGCCATATTGAAGGCTGTGCCGTCAATGAGCTTCCCTGTGGCTGGGTCCTCCTCCAGGCCCATGCCCAGATCCACGTTGGTCTCCTCGTGGGCCAGCGCCTGGAGCTTCGCCCAGTCACTGCTGTAGTAGTCGATCCACGCCTGTTCATTGGCGTCCTTCCCTGTGGCCGGCATTTTCCCCGGCTCCGGGAGGCTGTAATCATTTGCGGACTGGGGCGCCCAGGCGGGCCTGGGGTTCTGGACCGTGTCAGGCATATCTACCTTCTTCGCGTTCACGTCCACGCCGCGGTAGAGGAGCTTATCACTGCCATCCGGATATTTCCCCCAGGTGAAGGGGACGTTGAGGGCGTTTTCACCGGAGAAAATATAGTGGTCGCCGTACTTGGCGCTGTTCATCGCCTGGATGACGGAGTCCGCCGTATTGCTGAGCACCTGGCCCAGGGGCTGGCGGGCGGAAGCGGTCGAATCTGTCAGGCCGCGCACAGCAGCGGCCTTGGCATTTGCGTCATAGAGGTTCGTCTTAATGCTGCCCAGCGTCTCCCAGGCAATGTTGAACCGGGCGCCGGTGTCGCTGTTGTTGATCTTATAGCTCTCGTTCTTGGCGTAGGCCCGGCGGATCCGCCAGGCGTGGGTGGCGGTGGTGGGATCCTCGCTGTAGCTGTTGAACTTGCGCTGGGTAATCACCTTATCCCGGGACCCGGCCAGGGTATTGGTGGCGTTCATCAGGTCAAAACGGTAGCTGTTCATCATCATGTTGGTCGTGATGCGCATACCCATATTAAAATGCCTCCTTCTTGACAGTATACTCAGATTGCGGTGCCGTTGATCAGCTTATCCAGCATGGAATCCATGGTGGTCAGCAGGCGGCAGGCAGCGGAATAGGACTTCTGGAACTGCATCATGCTGGTAGCTTCCTCGTTCAGATCCACGCCGGACACGCTGGAGCGCTTGTTATCCAGATCCAGGGACGTCACGGTGTAGTTGACCTGGCGGGCATTCGTGATATTGGTGTCCATCGCCAGGGTAGCGGAGATGGCGGTATAGAACTCCTGGAAGCTGCCCCGGAAGAACGCGCTTCCCGCAGAATTCGAATCGCCTACGGAGAGCTCCGGATTGAAGGGCCGCTTCTGGTCCATCATGGTAATCATGTGCAGGATGTTGTCCTGGCGGGTGTTGTGGGTATCGGCCGTGCCATCCTCGTTCAGGCCGTCGGGCTGCCGGGTGTTGAGCACACGGATTGCGCCGGTCTCCCAGCCGCTGGAGACGGTGATGTTCTTCGCCGTAATCCCCGTGGGGTCATTCCCATCACTGCGGTTGCTGAAGAGCACGCCGCCGTCGTAGAACGCATATTCCGGCTTGAGCAGCCCGCTCTCCCGCAGGGCATCCATCTCCGCCGTGGAGTAGTCAGAGATCTCCTTGGGGATATAAACCACGTTGCCCGCCTGGTCAAGGACCTCATTGCCGTTTTCATCCAGCTTCTTCTTGTAGGTTTCAACAGGTACCTGGATTGTCGTCCCATCTATCTGAAGGGCATTATATAAGACAGGGTTGATCCCATCCTTACTCAGCACCGGCTGCTCAGGCTTTGTTGTATCTGTTTTGTACACAACGTCGGGGGCAAGCTGGTTGGCCTCGTTGAACGCCCTGGCAAATTCCACCGCCCAGCTGTCCAGCACGTGCTGGTAATAGGGCAGGCCGCGCTTGGTGGTCGCGCCGGCATCCATGGCAATGTCATAAGCGCTGGAGAACTCGCCCTCCTCGGTCAAAAATTCCCGTATCGCCTGGAGGGAGCCGCCCACAAGGGTCCTGTCCGTCAGGTCGGTGGTCTCCTTGATCTCCTGGCCGTATTTATCCCGCATAAACCGGCCCTTCCGGTCCTTGAGCGAATCCAGCTGGAAGAGGTAGCGGTTGTCCTCGGGGCTTTCACTGTTGAAGTTGTCAATATACTGCGGGTTATCCGGATCATCAGGATCCCCCATGGCCGCCAGATCATCTGTCGTTGTCTGCGCGCCTGTGGCCGGGTCAATCATCAAATACTTGTGGCCAGCAGGATCGGTTGGATCATAATCCGGATTGAGCTTCAGCGCATCGTTCGGGTTATCCGTATAGACCACAATCGGGTTGCCCGTTGCATCGACCCCCGGCAGCGTTATCTCTGTGCCATCCGGAAGCTTATATTTCCCGGTGGGCTGGGGCTGCAAAATATACGGCCCGCCTGCTGTCGGGTTGGCCGGGTCAAAGGTCTGCGTCACCCGCGCCTTATCCGGGTTATCTGTGTATACGGTCTTGCCCGCCGGCACCGGCTCCATCACGGGCTTGCCATCTGTACCCAGTACGGGCTTGCCATCCGCATCCAGCTTCGGCAGCTCTTTTGGCTGGGGCTGCATAATATATGGCCCGCCTGCTGTCGGATCCTTCGGGTCATATGTTTGGGTGACATTAGGATCCTTGTTCGCAACCACATTGTCGTTCTTGACGACCATCGCTTCCCGCGGGATGTCCGTGGGCTTGCCATCCCTGCCGATATACTGGCAGCTGCTGGACAAGGTGGGGTCATAGGCCGGGTTGGGACGGGGGATCTTCTCGTTGGTAATCAGCTGGGTGGCATAGATCCCGTCCACCAGGGTGATGGGGGGCTTGCCGGTCTCCTTCAGGGAGATGGACAGCTTTTCCACCTCTGTATTCTGGTCGATCTTCTCCATGGAGTAGGTGACATCGATGGGCAGATAGGAGGAGAGCTTGTCGATGGCGACATTGCGGGCATCCCGCAGCTCCAGGGCGCTGTCACCGCAGATGCTCTGGGCCCGGATCTGCTCGTTGAGGTCACGGATCTCGTTGAGCAGGCCATTGACCTTATCGACAGACTCGTTGAGCTTGGCGATCTGGTTGTTGCGGATGGTCTCCATCTCCTTGGCAGCGTCATTTAAATAGGTGGCAAGGGTCTTGCCTGCGGAGCGCACCAGGTTGTCATACTCGTCAGTGCCCACGCGCTGCTTCAAGCCCTCCAGGCGGTCAAAGAACTCGTTCAGCTGCGCCTCAATGACGCCGAAGCCGTCTTCGCCCTTGCCCACCTCGTCAAGGATATTCCTCAGCTGGCTGAGGCCGTCCAGCGTGGCCTCGGCCGCGCCCAGGTTCGCCTGCTCATCCCGGTAGCGGATATCCAGGAAGGGGTCGCGCAGCTGCGTGACCCGCTCGCTGAGCACGCCGTACCCGATCTTCGCCTGGTAGCTGTTGGAATACTCGGACCAGCCAGTGGCGCCGAGGCTCACCAGATCCATGCGCTGGCGGGTGTACCCGGTGGTGTTGATGTTTGCGATGTTGTGCCCAGTCACGTTCAGGGAAGCCTGGGAGGCGTAGATCGCCAGGCGGGCTGTCGTGAACGAGCTGAATGTCCCCATTACGGCCATGGTAATATTCTCCTTATTAATCTATACAAAACAAATTCTTCCATCGCGCGCTTACGCCCGCAGGTCATACTGGCTTGCCCTCTCCGCAGGCGGCGCTGCGGCCCCCTCCTGCTGCTTCTCCTGGATGCGCTCAATGGCGCGCAGGTTGCATTCCAATGTATTGCGGGCCACCTGGGAGGCGGACTGGAATACAGAGTACTTCCCGCGCAGCTCATTGGCCACGCGCTTGGTCTCCATCTCCAGCCCTTCGGGTGCGTACTGCTCCAGCTGGCGCAGGGGGATGTTTTGCAGGCCCATCTTCGCCAGCATCGCCTCCCGCTTCTGGTCACAGCCGCGCAGGGACAGGCTCAGCGCCTG
This sequence comes from uncultured Oscillospiraceae bacterium, assembly GCA_910583885.1. Lineage (GTDB taxonomy): Bacteria > Bacillota > Clostridia > Oscillospirales > Oscillospiraceae > Pelethomonas. The sequence continues at coordinate 10,718 of CAJUAC010000040.1, forward strand.
TTCACGCTTCATACAATCCTCCACCGTGTCGAGCCGCCCCTGGCTGACCGCCAGGGTTTTCTGCTGCTCGAGCTCGGTGAGCTGCCCGATGGTTTTTGCCAGGCTGTCCAGCAGCTTGAGGTAGTCCAGCCAAATCTTGGTGTCGATCATTCGCCCTCCTCCATCAGCAGCATCCTGGCAGCGGTCTCCCTGGCGGAGGCATTATACTCACCGGAGCTGACAGCGCGGCGCAGCTCCTGGATTTTCCCGGTCGTATTGTGGGTGCGCACCTGATAGGAGAGGCTGGAAACTACGTCGCGGAAGCTGCGGTCCGTCTGTTCCGCCCGCGCGGAGAGGGTGCAGTGGTCGTAGCAGCCATCCTGCGCCTGGGTCCGGCCGGGCAAGGCGCGGCTGACCGGGCGGGCGGCATTTTTCTGAATGGGCAGGTAGCCCTCTGTTCCTTTAATAATCATTTCATGGACCTCCATTGATCGCTCCGGCCACAGCGGGCCGGCGGTCATTACGGCATTCGCAGAGCCGTCATCACACTATGTATTATTTTTATCGGTCTCCAAACAAAAAAAATAATGAACACGCAGAAACTTTTTTACAAATTTCCCATTCGGCCCGGCGCACCCGCCCGGGAACGGAAAAGTTTCTGCTGCTGTTCATAAAAAACCACTTGTGAAACAGATGTTTGTGTGATACAATACCAAAATAAACTGCCCGGCACGGGCAGATCAACAGTGTGGGAGGAAGACATGGGTGTGCATGACGGGCATCGTGAGAGACGGCGAACGCTGTTCCGCCGCTGTGGCGAGGACGCTTTCGCCGACCATGAATTGCTGGAGGTCCTTCTTTTCTACGCAGTCCCCCGCAAGGATACCAATCCCCTCGCCCATGCGCTCATCGACCGGTTTGGCAGCCTCCAGGCTGTGCTGTCCGCGTCGCCGGCAGAGCTGGAGAGCGTACCGGAGATTGGCCCCGGCGCGGCGACGCTTATTGCCCTGGTTTCCGCGCTCTACCGCAAGGCCCTCACCTCCGCCGCCAGCGGCGAGGTGGTGCTGGACACCCGGGAGCGGATTGGGGATTTCTTTTTGAAGCTGCTGGCGGCGGAATCCAAGGAGGTGCTCTATCAGCTCTGCCTGGACGCCAAGGGGCGCAAGCTCAACCTCTACAAGATCAGCGAGGGCTCGGTAGGGAGTGTGCCGCTGGACCTGCGGCAGATCGTGGAAAACGCCCTGCACTCCAAGGCCACCATGGTCGTCATGGCCCATAACCATCCCAGCGGTGTGGCGTTCCCCTCCCAGGAGGACGAGGTTGCCACCAGCCGGATCCTGGACATGCTGGAGGAAATCGGCGTGCGCCTGGCAGACCATATCATCGTAGCAGACAACGACTATATCTCCATGCGGGATTCCCGCATGATCCGATAACCAGCGCCGTCCAGCGGCGGGAAGGAGGCGGCTATGCCGGCATTTCAGGTAGTTTCCGAATATACCCCCTCCGGGGACCAGCCCCAGGCCATCGCCAAGCTGGCCCAGGGGATTGAAGACGGCCTGCGGGAACAGGTCCTCCTGGGCGTCACCGGCTCAGGCAAGACCTATACCATGGCAAAGGTGATCGAGGCCGTGCAGCGGCCCACGCTGGTGCTGGCCCATAATAAGATCCTGGCCGCCCAGCTGTGCGAGGAGTTCAAGGAATTTTTCCCCAACAACGCGGTGGAATACTTTGTCTCCTATTACGACTATTACCAGCCGGAGGCCTATATCGCCCACACAGATACCTTTATAGAAAAGGACGCCTCCATCAACGAGGAGATCGACCGCCTGCGGCTGAGCGCCACCGCCTCCCTGCTGGAGCGGCGGGACGTGATCGTGGTGTCCTCGGTCAGCTGCATCTACGGCCTGGGCGAGCCGGACGACTTTGAAAAGATGATGATCTCCCTGCGGGTGGGCGCGACCATGGAGCGGGACGAGCTGCTGCGGCGGCTGGTGGATATCCGCTATGAGCGCAACGACATCGCCTTTGAGCGGAACATGTTCCGCGTCCGGGGGGACACGGTGGAGCTGTGGCCCGCCTATTGGCGGGATTCGGCCATCCGGGTGGAATTTTTCGGCGACGAGATCGACCGGGTGAGTGAAATCAACCCTGTCACCGGCACCATCACGCGCCGCCTGTCCAACATCCCTGTCTGGCCCGCCAGCCACTACGTGGTAAGCAAGGAGAAGATGGAGCGGGCCATTGGGGAGATTGAAAAGGAGCTGGAGGAGCGGGAGCGCTGGTTTGTGGAGAACAACAAGCTGGTGGAGGCCCAGCGGATCCGCCAGCGCACCTCCTACGACCTGGAGATGATGCGGGAGCTGGGCTACTGCAACGGCATCGAGAACTACAGCCGTGTCATCTCGGGCCGCCCGATTGGCTCCCCGCCCCTGACGCTGATCGACTATTTCCCGGACGACTTTGTCCTTTTTGTGGATGAGAGCCATGTGACCCTGCCCCAGGTCCGGGCCATGTTCAACGGCGACCGGGCCCGGAAGGAGAGCCTGATTGAGTATGGGTTCCGCCTGCCCTGCGCCTATGACAACCGGCCGCTGAAATTTGACGAATTCCAAGCCCGGTTCCACCAGGCGGTCTTTGTCTCCGCCACCCCGGCGGAGTACGAGCGGAGCCAGGCAGACCAGGTTGTGGAGCAGGTCATCCGCCCCACGGGCCTGCTGGACCCGCGGGTGGAGGTGCGGCCCGTCACGGGGCAGATTGACGATTTGATTGGTGAGATCAACGCCCGCAGCGCCCGTAATGAGCGGGTTCTTGTAACGACCCTGACGAAGAAAATGGCGGAGGATCTGACCCAATACCTGACCAAGGCTGGCATCAAGGTCCGCTATATGCACCACGATGTGGAGACCATTGAGCGCATGGAGCTGATCCGGGACCTGCGGCTGGGGGAATTCGACGTGCTGGTGGGCATCAACCTGCTGCGGGAGGGCCTGGATATGCCGGAGGTCAGCCTTGTGGCGATCCTGGACGCGGACAAGGAGGGCTTCCTGCGCAGTGAGACCAGCCTGATCCAGACCATCGGGCGTGCGGCCCGCAACGCCGAGGGAGTAGTCATCCTCTACGCGGACACGGTGACAAAAAGTATGCGCTCGGCCATGGATGAGACCGAGCGCCGCCGCGCCATTCAGGATGCTTATAATAAGGAGCATGGGATTGTGCCCAAGACAGTCATCAAATCTGTGCGGGAGATCCTGGAGATTGCCCAGACGGAGAAGGATGCCCAGAAGAAGTCCGGGAAGAAGATGACCAAGAAGGAGCTGGAGGAGGAGATCCTCCGTACGGAGAAGCAGATGAAGGAGGCGGCGAAGATGATGGAGTTCGAGTACGCCGCCGTACTGCGGGACAGGCTGATCGAACTGCGGAAGGAGCTTTAATTTCTTCTGTTTTCTTTTGCCCCTGCCGGGGCGGGCCTACTTTTTCCGCGAGGAAAAAGTAGCAAAAAGTCGCTGGACCCATGGTCCAGACCCCTTGTTTTACGACGGGGGTGTTTGGTTACGCTACGATACGCAGGACTGCCTGTCCCGCGCCAGTGCCCTGGGCCGTCGGTAAGCGAAGCGCCTGCGCGTCTTCATCGAAACTGCGCCCTTTGGGTGCTGTTTGTGTACCCATTGGCTGCAAACCTGTCAGATTGTGTTCCGTTTCGGTGCAGATTCGGTGCCGTGCGCCACGTTTTCCACCGCCCCCCAGCACCACCGTCAGTGCGCGTGCCCCTTGCAGGCACCTCCCCTTTAACAGGGCGGCAGCCGAAGTCCTTCAAGTGCCAAGGCGGCAGAAGGAGTACCTGCCATTCAGAGGCACCCAATCCATCAAAATTTCCTCCCAATCTCCGTGGAATCCCCCGTAAAGGGGGCCTGGGGGAACCCCAGCGGCTTTTTGGGTACTTTTTGTCCGGACAAAAAGTACCCGCGGGGTACGGGGGCGCGCAGCTCCCGGGGGCTATTCAGTGAGGTAATGCCTCAGCCACGTACAATCCATGGACTTTCCCCGCGAAGCAGTCAGCCGCAGGCCAAACCGGACGCCCAGGGCAAAGGCTTCTGTGCCCCATTGCAGGCGCATGTTAGATGCCATATCCTGCAACCGAAGCCGTTCCTTTTTCGATAGGGAGAGGCACTCTGCCATTTCTTGCAATACCTCCCTGTGCCCTTCCGCTATGTCCTTCAGCTTTGGTTCGGCGTAGCTGTCAAATAACCATTCGTATGTTTTGTTCATAAGAATCCTCCTTAGCACAATTTAACTGTGCTATCATTATACAACACAGTTAAGCTGTGTGTCAATAGGTGAGTATCATGAAAAATAAACAATTAATTATTTTTGGAGAAAGATTAAAAGAATTGCGCCTATCCGCCAATCAAACACAGCGCACTATGGGCGGATTACTAAATTGTACAACCAGCAATTACCAAAAGATAGAATATGGTGAAATCAATATTCCAGTTACTTCTCTAATCATTTTGGCCGATTACTTCGATGTCACCACCGACTACCTGCTGGGCCGCTCAGATGAGCGGACGCACTGATGGCAAAAACTTTGTAAAAAGCGATTGACATAAAAAATTTATCCGGTTATCCTACAGGGGAACAGCCGGCTTTGGATTTACTTTTAACAGGAGAAAACCTATGCAGGACAAGATTTATATCAAAGGCGCACGGGAAAACAATTTAAAAAATGTAGACGTGGAGATCCCCCGGGACAAGCTGGTGGTCGTGACGGGCCTGTCCGGCTCCGGCAAGTCCTCCCTGGCCTTCGACACCATCTATGCTGAGGGCCAGCGGCGGTATGTGGAGAGCCTCTCCTCCTACGCCCGCATGTTTCTGGGCCAGATGGAAAAACCGGATGTGGACTATATCGACGGCCTCTCCCCGGCCATCTCCATCGACCAGAAAACCACCAGCAAAAACCCCCGCTCCACCGTGGGCACGGTGACAGAGATCTACGACTACCTCCGCCTGCTCTGGGCCCGGGTGGGCACCCCCCACTGCCCGGTCTGCGGCAAGGAGATCCGCCAGCAGACCATCGACCAGATCATTGACCAGATCCTGGAGCTGCCCGAGGGCACCCGTATCCAGATCCTGGCCCCTGTGGTCCGGGCGCGGAAGGGCGAATACGCCAAGGTCTTTGAGGACGCACGGAAGTCCGGCTATGTCCGCGTGCGGGTGGACGGCTCCCTCTATGAGCTGACCGAAGAAATCAAGCTGGAGAAGAACAAGAAGCACAACATTGAAATCGTCGTAGACCGCCTGGTGGTCCGTTCCGACGTGCGCAAGCGGCTCACCGACAGCGTGGAGACCGCCTCCGGCCTGGCCGGGGGGATCGTCGTCGCCAATGTGCTGGCGGAGGAGCGGGATCTGCTCTTCTCCCAGAACTACGCCTGTGAGGACTGCGGCGTGTCCATCGAGGAGCTGGCCCCCCGGATGTTCTCCTTTAACAACCCCTACGGCGCCTGCCCCGCCTGTACAGGCCTGGGCAGCCAGCTCAAGGTAGATCCGGACCTGATTATCCCCGACGGCACGAAAACCATCCTGGAGGGGGCCATCCAGGCCAGCGGATGGAACAACATCCGGGGCGACGGCATCAGCCGTATGTATTTCGACGCACTGGCGAAGAAGTACCGCTTCAAGCTCACCACCCCCTGGAACGAGCTGACGGAGAAGGTGCGGGATATCATCCTCTATGGCACCAAGGGGGAAGAGCTGGAGATCCACTACGACCAGCCCCGTGGCAAAGGGGTCATGCGCCAGAGCTTCGAGGGCATCTGCAACAACCTGGAGCGCCGCTACCGGGACACCCAGTCCGACGCATCCCGCCGGGAGCTGGAGGAGACCATGAGCGAGTGCCCCTGCCCGGTGTGCCGGGGCCGGCGGCTGAAAATGGAGAGCCTGGCCGTGACGGTGGGCGGCTCCAGCATCTACGACTTCACCACCATGCCGGTGTCCGAGGCCCTGCGCTTCATGGAGGGGCTGACCCTGACGAAGACGCAGTCCATGATTGCGGACCAGATCCTCAAGGAGATCCGCTCCCGCCTGGGCTTTTTGCGCAGCGTGGGCTTGCAGTACCTGACCCTCAGCCGCAGCGCGGCCACCCTCTCCGGCGGCGAGAGCCAGCGCATCCGCCTCGCTACCCAGATCGGCTCCAGCCTCATGGGGGTGCTGTATATCCTGGACGAGCCCTCCATCGGCCTGCACCAGCGGGACAATGACAAGCTGCTGGAGACCCTGCGGCAGCTGCGGGATTTGGGCAATACCCTGGTGGTGGTGGAGCACGACGAGGACACCATGCGGGCGGCGGATTATATCATTGATGTCGGCCCCGGCGCGGGCGTCCACGGCGGGCAGATCATCGCGGCGGGCACGCCGGAGGAGGTCTCCGCAAACCCCGCCTCCCTGACGGGCCAGTACCTCAGCGGGCGGCGCTATATCGCCGTGCCCGAAAAGCGGCGTGAGGGGAATGGCAAGACGCTGTCTATCCGGGGCGCGGCGGAAAACAACCTGCGGGATATTGATGTGGACATCCCCCTGGGGACGCTTACCTGCGTCACCGGCGTGTCCGGCTCCGGCAAGTCCTCCCTGGTGAACGAGATCCTGTTCAAGCGCCTGGGGGCGGATTTAAACCGCATGAAGTGCCGTCCCGGCAAGCACCGCGCCATGGAGGGGGAAGAATTTCTGGACAAGGTGGTGGGCATCGACCAGAGCCCCATTGGCCGCACGCCCCGCTCCAACCCGGCCACTTATACCGGCGTATTTAATGATATCCGGGAGCTGTTTGCCTCCACGCCGGAGGCCAAGGCCCGGGGGTATAGCTCCGGGCGGTTCAGCTTCAATGTGCGTGGCGGGCGGTGTGAGGCCTGCTCTGGGGATGGCCTGCTGAAAATTGAGATGCACTTCCTGCCGGATATCTATGTCCCCTGTGAGGTTTGCAAGGGCAAGCGTTACAACCGGGAGACCCTGGAGGTCCGTTATAAGGGGAAGAATATCTACGAGGTACTGGAGATGACTGCGGAGGAGGCGAAGGAGTTTTTCAAGCCTCTGCCCAAGATTGCGGTGAAGATGGAGACCCTGTGCGACGTAGGCCTGGGGTATATTAAGGTGGGCCAGGCGTCCACGACGCTGTCCGGCGGCGAAGCGCAGCGGGTGAAGCTGGCAACGGAGCTCAGCCGCCGCAGCACTGGCAACACGATCTATATCCTGGACGAGCCCACCACGGGCCTCCACACCGAAGACGTCGGCAAGCTCCTGGAGGTTTTGCAGCGTCTGGTGGACGTAGGGAACACGGTCGTTGTCATCGAGCACAACCTGGACGTCATCAAGTGCGCCGACCATCTCATTGACCTGGGGCCCGAGGGCGGCGACGGCGGCGGGCGCATCGTCTGCACTGGCACGCCGGAGGTGGTGGCTGCCTGCGAGGGGAGCTATACGGGGCAGTATCTGAAAAAGGTACTGGGGTAATCATTCTTTTTCTTGAAAGAAAAAGAATCAAAAAGAACTTTTATACAGGTTGTCATTATTATCTCCTTTCCGGTGGATGACCACCCGTTGGCTATAGTATAGGTGGTTATCCATCCTTTGTCAATATATTGGCACTACCTTTTCAAAAAAATTTTTTTGTGTTATAGTGTTGCCACCTTGACCACAGGAGGTTGTCAACATGCCAAATGCCCCCCATAAAAACCCACAGTACGGTCTGCGTATTCCATCTGCGACGATGGACAAGCTAAAATACATTGCAGACCGGAGCGGCCGCTCGGCCAACAAGGAGATTGAGCAGCTGATCCTGAAGCATATCGAGGCGTGGGAGAAGGCCCACGGGCCAATCCTCTTTGATGACGGCTTTGTCCCCCGCTCCAGGTCGTAAGAGCAAGATAAAAAGAGAAATATAGAGGTAAAAACTGCATGGATATTTTCCAATGGCTGACAAACACCCCCGCTGGTGAGTTCTGCTTTACCGCCCTGGTATCGATGATCCCCGTAGTGGAGCTGCGCGGCGGTATCCCCTTCGGTGTGCTCACCTGCGGGCTGCCCGTCTGGGCGGCCTATCTGGCGGCGGTGATTGGCAATTTCCTCCCCGCCCCCTTCATCGTCGTCTATATCCGCCGGATTTTCCAGTGGATGCGGCGGCGGATCCCCAAGCTCAACCGCCTGGTGGACCGCTTGGAGAAGAAGGCCCACCTGAAAGGGAATATGGTAACAAAATACAAGTATCTGGGGCTTGTCCTGTTTGTCGCCATCCCCCTGCCGGGCACAGGGGCCTGGACCGGCTCACTGGCTGCCGCGTTCCTGGACATGCCCCTGCGCAAGGCACTCCCGTCGATTTTCATCGGCATCATTATCGCGGGTATCGCCATCAGCATCCTGACCTTTGGTGTATCAAGCCTGTTCTAAGGGCCTGCCGCCGGGGGACTGTCAAAAGGCCGCCCTGCCGCATAGACTGTCGTAAACAACATCTTAAATAGCCGCGAAGCGGTGGATAGGAGGAGTTTATGCAGCTGTGGCAGGACGGCCTGGTGGCTATGCTGGCCGCTATTGGCTTGGCATCGCTGATGTGGATGGTGGTGCGCGCGCTGTTTTTCGCCCAGCCGGAACGCCGGCAGGGCGTGATTGCCCTGATCCCCGCCCAGGGGGACGGGGATGCGCTGGAGCAGCAGGTACACGCCCTGGAGCGGATGCGCCGGGAGCAGGGCGTGCTGGGGATGATCCTTCTGGTGGACTGCGGCCTGACCGAGGAGGGGCAGCGGGTCTCCCGCCTGCTGGCCCGGGAGGACCGCTGGGTTTCCCTGTGCCGGATGGAGGAGATCGGGCGTTACCTGTCCGGCGCGTAGCGTGGACATAGAAAGAGGAGGGCACCGGGATGGACGGGCGCTGTACGATTGACGGGACTATTTTGCAGGTAATTTTCCAGAATGAGGAGAACGGCTACACAGTGCTGCGCCTGGTGACTACTGACGGCGAGGCGGTGACGGTGGTGGGCACCATCCCCTGCGCCGCGCCGGGGGAAAACCTGATTGTCACAGGCCGCTGGGTCAGCCACCCTGTCCACGGCGACCAGGTCCAGGCGGAGCGGGTGGAGCGCCACATGCCCAGCTCCGAGGAGGAGATCCGCAGCTATCTCTCTTCCGGCATCATCAAGGGGGTAGGCGCCGCCATGGCGGACCGGCTGGTCCAGCGCTTTGGCGAGCGGACCCTGCAAATCATGGAGGAGGAGCCGGAGCTGCTGGCGAAGGTGAAGGGCATCACCGCCCGCAGGGCCCAGGAGATCGGCGAGAGCTACCGCTATCAGACTGGTATGCGGCGGCTGCTGGATTTCCTCTCCCTCAATGACCTGCCCCTCAGCCTGGCCCTGCGGCTCTACCGCCGCTATGGGGCTGGGGCCATGGATGCGGTGCGGGACAACCCCTACCTTCTGGTGGATGAGCTCTACGGGGTGGACTTTTCGGTCATGGATGGAATTGCCCTCTCTATGGGCATGGCGGGGGACAGCCGGCGGCGGGTGGAGGCGGCTGTCCTCTTCGAGCTGGCCCACAACCTGGGGAATGGCCATGTCTTCCTGCCCCGGGACAAGCTGATGGCTGCCGCGTCCCAGCTCATCGGCTGCCCGCCTGATATGGTGGAGGAAGCCCTGGACGATTTGATCGCCCGGGGCAGTATCCGCTGCGGGCAGGTGGCCAAGCTGGAGGCCTGCTACCTGAGCCGCCTGTACGAGGCGGAAACCTATGTCACAGAGAAGCTGAACCGAATGCTCCTCTGCCAGGCGGACCGCACCGACTACATAGCCAACCGGGTGGAGGCGATTATTGAGCAGATCGAGCAGGAGCAGGCGCTCTCCTACGCCCCCGCCCAGCGGCGGGCAGTGGAGCTGGCAGCCCGGCAGGGCGTTCTGCTGCTCACCGGCGGCCCCGGCACCGGCAAGACGACCTCTGTGCGGGCCATTGTGGCGATGCTGGACCGCATGGGGTGTACGACACTTCTGATGGCCCCCACAGGCCGGGCAGCCAAACGGCTGGGGGAGCTGTGCGGCCGGGAGGCCCAGACCATCCACCGTGCCCTGGGTGCCGCCTGGAAGAACGACGAGGTTGTCTTTCAGAAAAACGAGAAGGAGCCCCTGGAGGCGGAAGCGGTCATCGTGGATGAGATGAGCATGGTTGATTTGCCGCTGATGGCCGCCCTGCTGGCGGCTATCCCGGACGGCTGCCGCCTGGTGATGGTGGGGGATCCGGACCAGCTGCCCTCCGTAGGGCCTGGGAATGTGTTTGGGGATCTGATCCGCAGCAGCCGGGTGGAGACGGTGGGTTTGACGGAGATTTTCCGCCAGGCCCAGGCGTCTGCCATCATCCGCACTGCCCACGCGGTTAACGAGGGCCAGCTGCCGGAGCTGCGCAACAGTGCGGACAGTGATTTTTTCTTCATGCGCCGCCGGGACCCGCTGGCGGCGGTGGACCTAGTGGTGGAGCTGTGCGGCGCCCGCCTGCCCCAGAATATGGGGGTAGAGGCCAGCCAGATCCAGGTCCTGTGCCCCACCCGCAAGGGGGAGTGGGGTACGGCAGCATTAAACCGGGCCCTCCAGGCCGCCCTGAACCCGCCTGCACCGGAAAAGCGTCAGAAGGTGTGGGGGGAGGCCGTATTCCGGGAGGGGGACCGGGTGATGCAGATCCGCAACAACTACGATGTGCTGTGGGTCCGTGACGGCGGTATCACCGGCGCGGGCATCTTCAACGGGGATGTGGGGGTTGTGGAGGAGATCGACCCCTCCGGCGAGATGATGACTGTCCGCTTTGACGACCGGGTGGCCACCTATGTCGCAGATATGCTGGGGGAGCTGGAGCTGGCCTATGCCGTCACCGTCCATAAGAGCCAGGGCAGCGAGTACCGCGCCGTGGTACTGGTGGCGCTGCCTGCCGCCCCGGCCCTGATGGTGCGCGGGGTGCTGTATACCGGTATTACCCGGGCCCGGGAGCTGCTGGTGGTGGTAGGGGATGACGTTGCCCTTGGCCGCATGGCGGCCAATGACCGCCAGCAGCGGCGCTACAGCGGCCTGCGCTGGCGGCTGCGCCAGGGGCCGGAAGCATAAAAACGTGCCGGATGGCAGCTGCAACGTCTAAACAGCAGCAGAACGCCATTTTGAGAGGTGCGGGAACCATGCCTTTATCGTATGGCTACAGGCTTTCTTACCCTCTATTACGTGACTGCCCGTAATCGGGAGAGGGTGTCAGCGGCCTATCCGTTTGTGCCCTCTTAACTGCCAATCAGCAAAGGCAGAAACAGCCGTCAAGGATGTGAAGCGCGAAGCTTCCCCTGACGGCTGTTTTTTAATTTGCTATTCTTCATCATTCATCTTCTGCCCCTCTGCCCGCAGCTGTTTCAGGGCTGCGGTTTTCTGAAAGTGCCCTTGTTAGAATGAAGGTATAGGCAGCAGTCAGAGCAATCATAATAAGGCTGTAGATTATCTGCTTTTTCATAGTAAAGCCCTCTTTATTTGCAAAAGTATTGAGGGTATTGATTGCAGAGTGGGTAATAATGCACGGGAGCAGACTTCCGCTGCGATAAAATATTGTTACAAACAGAAAGCCTACCGCAATAGCGAAAGAAATTTGAATTAAATTGTCCGCCAAATCCATACCACTTCCATTGAATACATTTAGTAAGTGCCCTATGCCAAAGGTCATGCTTGAAACAATCATTGCGGATTTGACATTATCTTTCGCCATCGCGTTAAAAAGAAAGCCTCTAAAGATCACTTCCTCTACAAATCCAACACAAAGCATACAGACAATGTGGCAGGCAGCACCTGTCAACGAATAATTGACAGCAAGACCGTCCCAAAGATTTCCTGTGGCTAACATTATCAGCGGCACATAGTAAAGAAATTGACGAGCAGGTGCAGAAGGTCTGCAAAGTCCATACCGTTTCAATAAGCTGTTCTTCCAAATAAAGGCAAACAGGATAACGGCCTGTACGATACAAAATATGGCGCTTGCAGAATATTCAACCCCAATTTTTTTATTTATCGGATTTGCTAAGGATTGCAGGACACAATACATCACAATCCAGACGACCGCAAAGGTTATTTCGCTTTTCTCATATAACTTTTTCATCCCTATCCCCCTGTGCAGCCAATACTGCACCCTGATAAGCCCGTTCCAAATGCTCTTTTATCAGTTCCTCATCATACTCCAATGAATTATTTGCAATAATACTCGCATACCCGTGAACAAATAAAAAGACTGTCAAAAAGATTTCTTTTACTTGCTCTACACTTCCTCCTCCGACTGCCCCCTGCATTGCCGAAATAACAGGCGTAATCTCCTCAGCATCGATCATTTCAAGTAAAGTGGTTCCATTGATAATATTTGACTGAAAAAGGAAACGGAACAAATGTGGTTCGTCAATCGCGAAGCGGATATAATTTAATCCAATCCCAAGCATAACCCCCTTCCGTGGGTTTTTAATATTCATCAGATATTCCGAATGATAGCGGTCTGCCTTTGCATAGACTGTCCTTTTCAATTCCTCAATCGTCGCAAAATGATACATAACTGGCTGCGTGGAACAATTCAGTTTTTCCGATACTGTCCTTGCATTGATATTTTCCACACCTTGGTTGCGAGCTATCTCAAAAGCAGCGTCTACAATCATATCTCTTGTAATTTTTGCTTTTGGTGGCATGCAATACACCCCTCGTTTTATAATTATTATTATATAACAATTATTATAATTAACTTTTAGGCTATTGTCAATAGCGTTCAAAGAAAAACTGCAATGGAAAGCAGACAGCAGAACGGTCAGAGAATATTGACAGGTATGGAAGGACTTCGGCTTGGGCGAGCTGCCACCCGTCATTCTGAATGATCTTGGTAAGGGTCTACAGCCTGCAAAACGAAGAAACGACATAGCCGAAGCTACGCCGTTTCCTGAAAACATCTTATGCTGTTTTATGAGCACCGTCCAAATGGCACGTTTTTTAACCTGTCAAAAAGGCCTGCGCAGAAGTTTTCACCCGCAGACGCGAATGCTTCCAGCAGTTTTCCTGTGGTGTGTACATGGGAAACGCACTTTGCGCAGGGCGCAAGCGGGGCGGCCCTTAGGCTGCCGGGCAACCCTTCAGCGCGGCTGAATGGCAGCCCTGATTCAAAAAAGTGGCTACGCCACTTTTTTGACATAAAGTACCCCGCAGAAGCCGTGTGAGCCCCGTTATAACCTGCACATAACTGGCAGGTGGGTCGCCTGCATCGCCCTTTACTGCTTCCAACTTCCAACCGCCGTGAACTGCCGCAAAGCGGCAGGTTTGCGCTTCGCCGTCTCGTGGACGGCCCACGGTGGCAGCCGGGAGGCCTGCAAACCAGACGATGAACCAGCATCCCGAATAACAAAATGTGGGTTAATGAAAGGCTCATCACGCACCCCGCAGGGTACTGTCTTTTATCCTATGCACCGTCCCGCCCCGCTGTGCGGGCTGCGGGAAAAGAAATTTCTCATTCGTCCTCGAAGAAAATCTCCATAAACAGGTTATATACCTCTGTGAGCTCCTCCTCACTGTCTAAGGTGGAAAGCAGCTCCTCCCCGCCCTCCTTGATGGACTTGAGGATTACCAAGCCGTAGTCGTCGCTGTCCTCGTCGGCGTCCTCCTCTATCACTGCGGGGAAAAATGCCATGTAGGTCTGCCCATTGTGTTCGAGGACGTCAAGCAACTCCAGCTCTATGTCGTTGCCGTCCTCATCCGTTACCGTGATAAAATCAGGGCCGAATTCTTCGCTCATAACCGATCTCCCTCCTGCCGGTATGTCCACTGGGACAGCCCTCTGTCCCGGTAGCTATAGTGTAACCGTTTTTTTCAGAAATTGCAAGAGGCATTCCATTTGACATTTCGACGATTTCCGCACTTCGTTTTTGTATTTTATGAATAATTTTTTAGTTCTATTCAAATTCTTGTAAAATACTGCGGATTTTTTTGCCTTTTCAAGGTTGACAAGCCGTGTTATACTATAAATTGGCATATCACAGGGATATGCTGGAACAGCGGCTGTCCCCTCCCGCCCCGGCGGCGGGGAGGTGTATTTTCAGAAAAGGAGGTACGTCCAGACGATGGATCGTGCATATAACGGCGGCCCGGACCCTGCTGCGCCCAACGGCACGGCAGAGCACGGCAGCCCCCGCAAAAAGAAAAAGAGGTTCTCTATTGGCCGTCTCATCGGCCGCATCTTCCTCACGCTCTTCACCCTGTGCGTCATTGGCGTGTTGACAATGGCCATCTTCTTCAAGATCTTCATGACCTACATCAACACCACCCTCATCCCCTCCCTGGGGGAGATCTCCTACGAGGAGATGACCATGTCCC
>CAJUAC010000041.1 GCA_910583885.1 uncultured Oscillospiraceae bacterium
TTCTGCTACCGCCGCCAGCGCACCTGTCGTCTTATCGGCCATCGCCCAGGCCCTCGAATACGACAATGCCGTCCAAGGCGTCTATGGAGGCAGGGGAAATCTTAATCATGTCAGAATACCGGCTCAGATCCACGCGGTCGAACTGAATGTCCGCCGGTTCCTCCATAGCGCTGTTGTATTTTTCAAGGAACGCCTCCGCCGTCTCATTGTCTGGGAATTGGAACCGCCCGTTCTGATCCTTCTTTCCGCTGAACTCCTGGAGCAGGGCGTCCTCCATACCGGCGATTGTGTGGAACTCGTCCTCCAGCTTCCGCTTCAGCCGGACGACAGACCTCGCGGCCTTATAGGGGAGGACAAGCTGGGACAGTTCCCGGGCGGCGTTGTAGGATCTCAGGATTTGGTTGGGCGTCATGGTAAGTGTCATACGTTTTCTCCTTTCAATTCGCGCACCTGTTTTTTTAACTGCTGTATTTCATGTACTGCCAACGCAATCAGCTCCTCATACCGCAGCCCGCAGACTGCTGCACCGTCAACCTCCCACTGACAGTATGCCGCCAGTTCGCTGTCCGGCAGCCCGGCGGCATCCCTGGCCGCCGCCACATCCTGGGCAATAAACCCGGTGTGGGCACGATAGTTGTCTCCATACCGGCGGCGGTAGGAGCAGGGGCGCAGCGCGTCGAATACTGGTTCGTACCTGCTCATGTCATACTCTATGTCGAACTTCTCCAGCCTGTCCGAGCTGCTGATCGCCCCGTCCTGGGCGTAGACGTTGTTCCAGCGGAAGAAGCTTGTGCCGCAGTCGTACCGCCTGTCGGCATTGGGATAGAAGTCGTTGGCACAGGTGACGCCGTCCGCACCGTATAGGGTGACATAGCCAGTTCTGGCGTTTAGGTAGATATCCCCTCCATAAGTATTCAAACGAACGCCGCGCGCCCACAGATCAAAGGCATTATCGGCGCTGGCCGCGCCTGTTATCCGGATTTCCGTGGCAATGTCCCCATACCCATCACGCAGATAGATGCTGTTGCCATATAACGTGTTCAGGAACAGCGTATCGGTATCAATGGTAGAGCCATTAATGATTGTCTTATTGCCCGCCAGGTCGGAGAAGGTCACCATTCCATTAAACGTAATTTCCCTGCTGGAGATCGTTGCATTTCCTGCTTTGAGGGAGATGGTGCTGGAATACGTGCCATTAGATACTGACAATGTAATGCTGTCCACATACTGGCTGATACTGGATACCTCTCTGTTTGTGCTCGTAATCTGGCTCTGGAGGCTGGCCGCTGTCTGCTGGAGGGTAGAAACGCCGCCCTCGGCGTTGGATATCCGCGTGGACAGGCTGGTTGCGGTCAGCTCCAGCTGCCCAATATCCCCCTCCGCGTTCTGCACCCGCAGGGAGATCCCGTCCAGCGAGGCGGACAGCGAGGTTACTCTTCCATCCGTGGCGGAGATCCTCGCGGTCAGGCTGTCAGCTGTCGCCTTGATCTCATTTTTAAGGCCCGCCTCTTTGTTTTCGATCTGAACCGTTAAGGAGGACGCCGTCTGCTCGATCTTGCTGTTGAGCCCGTTTGCGGTATTGGTGATCTGGGACGTCAGGCTGCTGGCCGTCTGTTCGATCTTGGAGCTGAGGCCCGCGTTGACGTCGTTGACCTCAGCGGTAATCCGGTCTACTTCAATGGTGATTCGGGCGTTGAGTTTTCGCACCTCATCAACTACCTCCAGCCGGATCATATTGGCGGTCTTAATGATGCGGGAGTAAATCTGCGCCTGCTGGCGGTCCGCCAGGCGCTGTGAGCGGGATTTGTATGGATATTCGTCATCGACCTCATCCGACGCCGGCGCGGAAGGGTCTGCCGTGTATAAGCCATCGAAGGTAATATCTGTCCTGGCCAGGACGGAGTACACGCCCCCAATGGTGATCCCATCCCCCACCTCCGCCGCCGGATCCAGAAGGCAGTCCACACTGGAAAAAGGCTGATACTCCACGGAGCGTACTTGGGCCAAGATACCGTCACACATGGCCTGGGTGCCCCAGGGACACTCCTTTTCGATGGTGCGCCCACTATCATCCCCAGCGGTGTAGCTGGTCTCATTGTCTACCCGCAGATTTACACGGCTGATCCTTACCGGCGGGTCGGATGTGTCCAAGTCGGACACCTTCATGCCCGCAAAAACTTTATCCAACAAGAATCTTCACACCTCCCAATGTGATGGCGGATCCATACTCCGTCACCAGATAATTTGTCTCCGGCGGGATATCACCGTACCGCAGGAGCAGCAGCCTCCCCTCGTCGCTCATCACCCAGTTTCCCGCGTTGCACACAGCGATGAACTCCAGGATATCCATCATAGTTACCTCGCCGTTTTCGTCCGTTGGATACGGGACAGGGAAGCCGTCCATCACTACTGTGCGCGGATCCACCTCTACACCCATGCGGTAGGCGATATCTGCAACGGCAACCCGCTGGGACATGGGCCAGTTAACCGGCGCGTAATCCTCCGTCAGCCATATGTCGCTGGCCTTCAGCATCGCGTCAAAGCCGTGGATGGTCAGTGTGCCGGTGCGCTTGTCCAGACGCCGGTTGGAGATGTAATATACCCCTTTGGGCAGCCATTCCGAAACCTGGCCGCCCAGCTGCAGCCGGACGTAGACCCTCATCTCCGCTTGGCGCGGGATGAGGCCCGGTTCCCGGAGGACTAAGTCAATCTGCCGGGAAGCGCAGGTTCCAATATCCGGCGAGGCGAACGCACCGCCGGAGGTGGACAGGGAGATCAGCCGGTCCTGGTGATAGTTCTCTCCGGCAATGCGCACATAGCACTCCTTCTGGTGGCGCGGATCACGCAGCATGGTCTGGTATAGCTCACTTGTGCGCAGCATCTATTTTTCCTCCAGCGTAAAGGACCCGCCGCCAAAATAGGTGGTGTTCCCCCGCACCATCCGTGTGGTGGCGCTGGGGGCGGACACGTAAAAGAGCTTGCGCATCTCCCCCATGGTATCGTCAATGTACTCCACCGCCGCCGGGCGGTCCTGGAGAGCGCCTAGCAGGCTGTACCATGTTGTGTCCTTCATCCTGGTCAGTGAGACGCTGATCCCCCGCTTGACTACCCCGGCGCGGTAGTCGATGCCGTCCAGGCCCACCACGCTGCGCTCCTGCCGGGTGAGTTCGTACTGCTCCATCCCTTCTTCCAGAATCCAGGGTGTGAAATCCACGCCGTTGATCACCAGCTTTGCTCGCATAGCCGCCCTCCTTACATGTCATAGGCCCGGTTGTAGTTCTTTTGGTGCCCGTAGGTGATCTGGCCGACCTTCTGCCCGTCCATGCGGACCTCCACGCCGTCCATCATCCCGCCAAACGCCTCCTGGAGCTCGCCCAGGGTAATCAGCTCCCCCTTTGCCATGCGGTCGCCAAAAACCCGTGTGGCCATCTCCAGCGCCTCCTGGGCCCTCTCGTACCCCTCCGGAACGCCCCCGCCGCTCTGTACCATGGTGTCGGCCAGGTCGGCGTAGGGCCCGCTCCCGATAGCGCCGGCAACGGAGGACATGATGGTCTGGCCCACGTCCCTGCTCACGCTGGCCAATGTGGACAGGCCGCTCCACATGCCATCTGCCAGCCCGATGGTGAAGGAACGCCCGATCTCCGGCGCGTTCTGGCTGTAGTAGCTGCGCAGGTCGTTGATCTGGGAGGCGATCTCCGCGTCCGTCTGGGCTTTCAAATCTTTCAGCTCGTCCAGCGCCACCCGGTTGGCCAG
Organism: uncultured Oscillospiraceae bacterium; assembly: GCA_910583885.1. Lineage (GTDB taxonomy): Bacteria > Bacillota > Clostridia > Oscillospirales > Oscillospiraceae > Pelethomonas. The sequence continues at coordinate 3,754 of CAJUAC010000041.1, forward strand.
CTGCTGCTTCTCCCTGTAGATGTTGGCGTACTGGTCAAGCTCCCGGTCTGTCAGGCCCAGCAGGGCGTGGAGCTCACTCTCCGCGCTGGGGCCCATGGCCCGGATTTCGTCCACGATAGCGGAACCAACGCCCCGCTCTTCCAGCTTGTCCAGCCCCTTGTAGAAGGACTTCATGATGGAAACCTGATCCTGGAGGTTGTGCAGCAGATCCTTGCCGGAAATTTCCTCCCGCTCTGACACCTTGTCAAACAGGCCGTAAGCGTTGGCAATCTGCTCCTGCCGCTTCTCCATGGCGTCATAGTACTCGTTCTGAAGCTCCGCCACCTTCTTGTTGGCGTCCTCGATCTTCTGGTAGAACTCCGCCTGGACCTGGGCCCGCAGATCGTAAATTTTCTCTTCCGCCTCAGCGTACTGCTTGCTGCCTTCAATAAACTGATCCTGGATGCCCCGCCATGTGGCCAGCTGCTCCTGCAAGGTAGCCTTTTGATACTTGGCCTGACGGTCCGCCGTGGTCTTCAGGGAGTCGTAGTATTCCGCCTGGTACTTCTGCTTCAGGTCGTAGATCTTTTCCTCCGCCTGGGCGTACTGCTTGCTGCCTTCGACAAACTGGCCCTGAATGGTTTCCCACAGCTCCAGCTGCTCCTGGAAGGAGAGGTTCATGTACTTGGTCTGATGGTCCGCCCAGTCCTTACTGCGGGTAAACACATCCTTGGCCATCTCGTCAGCGGCCTTCACCGCCTTGTCGCTGCTGTTGGAGATGCCCTCCGCTACGCCCAGGGATATGTACTGACCAACCTCGTCACGGAAAACCTTGGAGGGAGAATTGATGCCCAGGATGTCTTGTACGGTAGTTACAATACCGTTGAAAAATCCTTTTACTTTCCCTTTAAGCCACTCAGCTTTTTCTGTTATACCATCCCAAACTCCAGCAATAATATCTTCCCCCAAGCCCTGTATGTCACTCATAAGCTCTGCCGCTCCGCTTACAACCTTCCCGACGATTTCCGCAGCCGCTTTGCCAATTTCCGGCAGATTATCAATGATACCAACCACGAGTTCACCGACAATCTCCGCAGCCGCACTCAACAGCTTCGGGACATTCTCAACAATGCTGTCGACCAAATCAGAAATGATGACAGGCGCTTTTTCAATGAGAGTGGGGAGCGATTCTATCAAGCCATCCGCCAAGGACGTGACGATTTCAATAGCCGCGTCCACCAACATGCCTACATTGTCGATAGCCGCCTCTGTCAATTCAGAAACCATAGAAACAGATGCGGGAACTAAATCCGGAAGCGCATCAGAAATTCCGGAGACCAGCGTATCCAGGATTTCCAATGCAGCGGCAGATAAGCCAGGGAGTGCATTGCTGATACCTGAAACGATTCCTTCCAAAAGCTCCCCTCCAGCATCTATCATGGAAGGAAGGATTTCTTCAATCATCTGCGGGGCCTGCTCACCGATCTGCACACCCAGCTGCTCCAACAGCGTACCCATTCCGCTTAGAATAGTCTCTACCCTTGGCAATACATTGTCTGCTGCCACACCCAGGCTTTCGGTAAAATTGGTCATCAACCCAGCTAAATCTGCATCATCTCTGGCAATGCCCGTTACCAGGTTCTCCCAGGCGGCTTTCATGGAATTGGTGCTGCCCTCGATGGTGCTGGCGGCCTCTTTGGCTGTGGTGCCGGTGATGCCCATGTCGGTCTGCACCGCGTGGATGGCCTGGATCATCTGGTCAAAGCTGACGTTGTCCAGGTTGGATATGGTCTCGTTGAGGATGCCGCTGTCGTTGATCAGCCGCACCATCTCCGCTTGGGTGCCCCCATAGCCCAGCTTGAGGTTGTCCAGCATGTCAAAGTTCCGCTTGGCAAACCCCTGGTAGGCATTCTGGATGCTCTCCATGTCGGTGCCCATTTTGTTGGCGTTGTCGGCCATGTCAATGATGGCCTGATCCGCCAGCTGTGCCGCCGCCTCCGTGTCCCCGCCCAGGCCCTGGATCAGGCTGGCGGAGAAACTGGTGACGGTCTCCATGTACTCGTTGGCGGAGAGCCCGGCGGTCTGAAACGCCTTGTCCGCGTTGGAGAATACTGTCTGCTGGGAGGCCAGCAGCCGCTCATATTCGCCGGACACCTCGTTCGCGGATTTCCCCACAGACTGTGCGTATTCTTCCAACGACGCGGCTTCTGTTCCGAACAGCGTCTTGATGCCGCCGCTGAGCTGCTCAAACTGTGAAAACCCCTCCAGCGACTGCCTGCCCAGATCCAGGGCGGCATCCGCTACAGACCGCAGGGCGTCCGCCAGCTTCCGGGCCCCGGCCATAATGACGTCGGAAAGGACATTGGCCTTCAGGATATCCCCAAAGGACAGCCCTGCCTTTCCGGCGTCCTCCATACTGTCGCCCGCCCGCTTCACCCCGTCTGCCAGCTCGTCCATGCTCTGGCCGCTGCCCTCCATGGCCCGGCTGTTTTCCTCCACAGCGTTGGTCATGCTGGCAAGCTCCGCCTCCGCCTTGTTGAGCTGGGCCGCCAGGTCGTTGACCTTCTTTGCCTGGGAGTTGTAGGCGTTCTGGGCTTTCAGGGCCTCGCTAGAGTTCTCTCCGAATTCCTTCGCAGCCTTGTCCAGGGCCTGGCCCAAGCTGTCCAGCTTTTCCTTCTGGCTGGCGATCTCCTTGTTGAGGATTTCCGTTTTGCTCCTGGTGGCCTCAATCGACCGGTTCAATACCTCGTTTTTCGCCGCCAGGGACTGCTGGGAATCCGCGTTTTTCAGGAAACTAGCCGTCACGGCGGTCATTTCCGCCCCCAGGGCCTTGATTTGGGCGTTTACAGCCTTGAGGCTGTCTTTGAATGCCTTTTCACCCTCAATGCCCAGACGAGCGCCAATGTCATATGCCATCCACTCACCTCACAGAACATCCGGGATAATATCTTCATCAGAGAGGGCGCGGCGCAGCTCCGCGCCCTCGCATTTGATCTGGTGGATGGCGACTAGGTCCATCAGCTCCCCATAGGGGATGTCCAATGTTTCCTCCCTGGTCAGGCCAACCGCCATCCCGTACCACACAAACCACGAAGGGCTCAGCTCTGATCCGCCGCCGCTGCTGCCGAGGCGGCGGCGCCGTTTTTTGGCGGGTCGGCCTCCACCGTCCGGACGCTGTCGCCGGCAATAGCCGTCACCAGTGCCGCCTGTACCTCCGCCAGATCCAGCACGTCCAGCAGCATGTCCATGTCCGGCGGCTGGGTCGGGTTTTTCCCATTGATCCTGTCGTATCGCCACCCGGCGTCCAGCATGTTTTCCAGCAGCCACAGGCATTCCTCAATCACGTCCATCCCGTCGGCCGCCCCCTGGAGCGCCTGGAAGATGCCGTCCAGGGTTCCATACCTCTCCTTGCAGGCATTTAACACCCGGAGGGAGAAGCGCAGGGGATATTCCTTGCCCGCCAGGGTGATTGTCCCGTTTCTCATACCTCATCCCCCCCGATGTTCAGGCCCGCCCGGGCGTAGGCGGCCGCCGCAGCCTCCGCGCCGATGTTCAGCCTGTGCTTGATGTACGTCTCCGCCTGGGCCTCCGTGGTGAAGGTAGCCTCCCGTTTCCACTTATGGGTCTCACTGTCATCCCGCATGATGGTGCCGCTCAGCTCCGGCACCTGCCACTCGATGCTCTCCCCCTGGGTGGTGGCGGAATCGGACGGCACAGAGAACATGACCTTGGTCAGCACGACGGCCCGCCAGCGCGTCATGTGGTTGACCATCTTCTTGATGATGAATCCGGTACCCAGATAGGGCGTCACCTGGCTGTCGTCGAAGACCAGCTCCTTCACGCCGGTGTCAGTAATGCCAGGGATCTCCTCCAGTTCCTGCTCCACCACTCCCAGCAGGTCTTTGGCCACCTCCTGGGACAGGTCGGTGGTGGAGGCGGTGAGGGTGCCGTTGGAAAACGTCCGGTCCGTTTCCGCGATGCCGTTGTCCCCGTACAGGTTGTTGTCCTCGCTGGTCTCGATGGAGATCTCCAGCTCCGTCATCTTCCCCATCACGCCGCCGCCGGAATAGGACACATTCCCATCCACCACGTTGTACTTTGCGTAATAGGGCTTTGATACGCCGATTGTCGCCATAGCAGTCTCTTCCTTTCTTCTGTCAAAAATGAAAGAGCCGCCAACTGCCGGGTTCACCCCGGTAATTGACGGCTCTTGGCTCTAAGGCTCTTGGCTCTAAGGAATATTCACTTGCACGTCGTGCTTGCACGCCTTGCAGCGCAGTGCCAGATGCTCCGCCCGCGTCTCCGGCGAGACAGGGAACAGCGCCTTGCCGCAGTGAGGGCAGCAAAACCAGTCCCTGCCGTTAATTTTCTTAATCACGCCGCACCTCATTTCACGATCTTTTCGATTTCTTCGTCACATCGCTTCTTCATTGCCTCCAGAGCCCTCTTTTTACATTTAGAGACGCCGCGCTTCACAAACGGGTTAGGGAGCATAAACGATGTGCCCTTTTCTACAGAACGAGCCACCATCTGATTGGGTTGGCCCTTGGGCCATGCCTTTGTCTTTACCTTGTTGTACTCGTGAAAGCCAACAGAGACATTTGTAAAACCGCGCTTATCGGTCTCCATGTGGCTGATACCCAGGTTGGCATCCAGCCCTTCCTTCTGGACTTTCTTAGGACCGGCTGTCGGGGTCCCGGGCGTACCGAATCGCTCATCCGTAGGCAACGCTCGCAGTTCCTCACGGACGCTGCCGATCAGGATCCCTGCGCCTTCGTAAATTCCTGCGCCAATCACCTGGTCACGGAGCCTTGCACTCAAATTACCCAGTTTGACCGCGTAATCGTCGCCCTTTTTAAATTTAATCGTAGCCATCCGCCACCTCCCAATCCCATGTGTAGTGCCAGAATCCCGTTTCCGGTTCATACTGGGAACTGACATCCCACGCGATCCCATGGCTGCTGAGGGCCTCTCCCAGAGCCTCCACCCACGGATCAAACTCCTTCTTGGTGAAAAGGTCGGTGGAGCCGGTGACGGCCCCCTCGGCGTGGGCGTTCTCCGCCGCCAGGTCGTTGCGGCCATCCTCCTGCCACACAAAATACCGGTCGGATTTCAGCCGCACCGCATGGCTCACCCTGTCCGTCACGTCCCGATGGGCCGCGATCAGCCTGTCATACCATCTCACGCTCTGCCCTCCTGTTTGTTCTCATGTGTCCAACTTGGACACCTCATAGACCTGTTCCGTCTTGGCCAGCGTCAGGTCCAGGCTGGGCGGCCACACATCCTGGGCCAGCTGCACCAGATCAATGCGGTATTGCCGCCCGCCCTGGGTGACGGCCACATCCTGGGGCGAGATATCCGCCCCTCTGGGTACCCGGACGACCTTCTCCACCTGCACTTGGTTCTGCCGGGCGTCATAGTACCGGTTCAGCCCCACCCGCAGTTCCTCATACCGTAGCACAGCCTTCCTCTCCAGCACCGGGACCGGGGCGAAGCCCGGCTCCGCCCCATCGGACACCCGGTACACAGTCACGATGCCGCTGTTGTAGCTCTGGGAAATCTCACTCCCCGGCCGGAACGGCTTCTGGCGCATAGTCCCTCACCCTCCTGTTGTTCTGCATCGCCAGCAGCAGATGGCGGTAGTTGTTCTCGAACACATCCATAGCCCCGTCCCTGGCATAGCGGACGTAGTCCATCAGCATGGAACGGCCATAGCCGGGCTGGGTGTAGTCGAGCCTCTCCCCGGCCTTATCGTCCAGGTAGTCCATGCCGCCAGCAACGATCCCAGCAAGTTTCCGGTCTGTGGCCTCGTCCTCCCAGGTGATGTCCAGGTAGTTCTTGACATCATCCAGCAGCCCCTCCGGCAGCTCAGACATTGGACTTGGTCACGGTGGCGGTGTAGGTCTGGCTGGCCTGTCCGTCCTCCGCAGTCACCTTTACCTTGACCGTGTTTGCGCCGTCCTTCCAGGTGGCAGCGGTTCCGTTGTCAATCTCCACATCGTTGACTGTCACCTGGATGGCCGCTGCGGCGTTGGAGGGCATGGCGTTGATGGTGTTGGTGGCATTGGCTGTGGTTGCGGTGTAGCTGGCCACCGCGCCGGAGAAGGACGGGGACAGGCTCAGTGAGCCAATCCGGAGGTCAGACAGGGCTGCGTCCGTGGACGGGGCGGATTCCTCCACCAGCGTCACCTTGTACCGGGCGGCCTTCAGGCCGGAGATGTCCAGCTCCAGAAAGGCGTTGTTGTCGGCCGGCATCCCATTGCCGTAGGTCTTGATGAGATAGACCCGCTCATCCTCCAGGAAGTGGTAATCGTCGCTGTACTCGATCCGGCCGTCCTTGTTCATCCCGGCGAAGGCCCAGTACAGGCGGCCGATTCCCAGGGTGGCCTTGCCCCGGGGCTTGGCGGGGGACTGCACAATCCGCAGAGGGATGGGGAGGACGTCGCTGCGGTAGGTGCCGTCTGGGGCCTGGACGGTGGTGGCGGGTACAATCTTCTGGTAGTAGTCCTGTGGGTTGACCACCAGGATCAGGCCATCCACCCGGCGGGCAATGCCATTGGGGTCCGCCGCCAGGATGGACACCAGGTTGCCCATAGTGGCGGGTGAGAAGTCGGTGACTGCGATAGCGGTCTTTTCCGGGTACACGCCGCCAGTGACAGTGACCTCTTCTCCTACCTGCCGGTTCATGCCGATGGGTTCATCCTTACCGGTGCCGTTGACGATGGCGTACTCCATTCCGTTGGCCAGGGCCTCGGCCAGGATCATCCGCACATAGCGGTCCAGCCATTCGGGACCCAGATCCAGCATCGCCTTGCACACAGGGATAAATGCGGACAGCTTGAACAGCCCGGCGTCCACTTCCTTGAAGCCGCTGGTCAGCTCCTGGATGATGGGGGCGCACAGCTTGCCCCATGCGGCCCTCTGGTAGCCGTGGGTGTTCATCATCATGCGGATGGCGCCCTTGGTGTTCATAAAGTTGATGGCGCTGAGGAGGGGATGGCTCGTCTCGATCCCCTCAAAAATGGAATCAAAAACCGTCTCCGGCATGACCACGTCCAGATTATTCACTGCCTGCCGGGGGTCGGCGCTGCCCATGGCTGCACCCAGCTTCTGGTAGAAGGTCCGCTCTGCCCCGGTCAGCTGCCGCACGCCCCGCGCCGCCAGTACCCTTGCGTCGGCTTCCTCCCGCAGGGACTGGAAGTCCTCCAGGTTCTTGTTGGCGTAGTACTGGAGGATCCCCTCAAACGCCTGGGTAAACTTCTCCTGGTCGTTGGCGTTCATAGCATCCTGGAGGTTCTGGCGCAGCGCCAGCAGGGTTTCATTTTTCAGATCAATCGAAATAGGCATGTACAGTTCCTCACTTTCTGATGGTAAACATTCCGCCCAGCATCCCCATGATGCCGGCCGTTTGGCTGTTCGGTTCGGGATCTTTCTGAGGCTCCGGGGGCGGGGCCTCCGGTCCGCGCCGCTCCGGCTGTGCGGGCTGATGGACAACCTCCCTCAGCTGGGCCGCCAGAGCCTTCTGCAAGTGGATACGCTGCTCCAGGTTCAGCTTGGCGTGTTGGAGGATGGCAGAGGCCTCCGCCATGTCAGCGTCCTTCTCCGCATACTCGTCCGCCAACCCAAGCCGGATACAGTCCTCCGCCGTCAGCCAGGTCTCGGCGTCCATCATAGCGGTCAGCTCATCCTCATCCAGTTTCCCGCCGGCCTTTTGCAAATACGCCTGGCGGTTTCCCCGGTTAATGGTGTCCAGGTCGTCTGCCGCCTTGCGCAGCTCAGCAGCATTCCCGACAGCGTAGAGGTAGGCGTTATGGATCATCATCATAGCGTTTTTCGGCATGACCACCTTGTCCCCAGCCATGGCGATGACGGACGCCACAGAACAGGCAAAACCGTCTATGTACACGGTCACATGGGCCGGGTGCCTCCGGAGCTGGTTGTAGATCGCCGTGCCCTCGAATACAGACCCGCCATAGCTGTTGATGTAGACGTTAACCTCCTTTGCCTCCGGATACTTTCCGAGTTCGCCCCGGAAGTGGTTGGCGCTGGTTTCACTCTTCAAACGTTGGCCGGTCCACCAATCCTCGCCGTCGCTCTCCACATCGCCGTAGAGATAGAGATCCAGCACACCCGCTTGGGCGGACTGCTTCAATTCCCAAAGTCGTTTCACGCTCCCTCTCCTTTCAGCGCACTTTGCGCCTCCGCAAAATTCTTGGTAATAAAGTGCTCATTGGCCCACGGCTCGTCAATCTCCCGGCCGCCCGCCGCCCGCTGCACGTCATTGTAGGAATACCCGGAGCCGATCAGCTTTTCGATGTTGGCCGCGTTGCCGAAGAGATCGAAGTGCTCAATGGCGCTGGTGTCAATCTGCATATAGCTTCTCTCCCGCCACTTTTCATAGCCGTATTTCTTCCGGTTGATTTCCTCCGACAGCTGATCCATCAGCGGGTCGATACACTGGCTGAGGAACCGCCCGTGGGCATCCCCAACCCCCTCCACCTGCCCGCGCAGGAGCACCGGCGGGATCAGAAGAGTGTTGGCGGTAAAATCAAAGACGTCGTTTACGAGGGCCCGGATATGGCTGGCGTCCCGGCCGGACTCAAAGCTCTTGCCCACATTTTCATAGCTCCAGCCGTCAAACTCCGGCAGCACAGCGGAACCGCTGTTGAGGAAGGGCCTGATTTGCGCCTCCACCATCTTCTGGAAGGTCTGCGCCCAGTTCTCCTGCCCGCTGACCATCTGGTCAACCTTCACCTTCCAATGCTGGCCGTTCGCCCAGGCGTAGTTGTTCATGGCTACACTGATGAGCTTGGCATAGGCGTTGTATACGCCCCTCACTACCGGCCCAATGTCGCAGTGGTTCAGCGTCAGATGAATGACGTCCTTCTCGTAGAAGGTTTTATCATAATGCACCTCCCCCACCACAACGCCCTTGTATTCGTTCTGCTTGGAAGGGTACTCCGGCGGGACCTGCCAGCTGTCCGCTACGACGATGGCGTCGCTGCCGTCCCGTTTCCGGGTGGGAACGATCAGGGCCTCGTTATCCTGATACAGCCGGGCGATCAGCTTGTGGAGGAAGACGGTGCTGTTCTGGTTCACGTTTGGCTCCACGTTCCACAGGTAGTACTCCCCACCGCGTATCTCCGTCCCCTTCAGATAGGTGCGGAACTCGCACCGGCCTACAGCGTTGGCAATGAGGTTGACACAGCACCAGAAGGCCAACTCCCGGATGCGGTATTCCTCCGCCGCCTCGAGCAGCTCCCGGCAGGAGACCTCCTCCACGCGGGCCTCCCCTATCTGCCAGGGGAAAAATCGTTTCAACGAGAATGCCATATGCTAGCTGCCTCCCTGACCTTCCGGAGGGATCTCATCCCCCGGGGGCGTCTCTGCCCGCCGGTTCCAGCCTGCGACAGCCTCCGCGTATCCATCCTTTTCCATAATGAACTCGCCATTTTTCCGGAAAAACCGGCTCTGATGAATCTTGCCGGTAGTTGCGCCGCATTGGACGCACCCCACCGCATACTCTTCCATGAACCGGTCGGAACGTCCGTCCGTTCCGATGCTTCTCAGGGTTATCCTCCCCGGCCCACCGCAAAATGGGCACGCTTTTAATTCCTGCATAGCTTTTTCCTCTCCTTACACCGCAATCGCTGCCGGCGGAGGGCCTGCACACCCGCCTCCTGTGCCAAGCAGCGGTTCAAGCGTCATACTGGCCACCAGGGCCATAAACGGGTCTGTCTTCCGGCTTTTGGCCTCGATTTTCGCATAGGTAAAATTGCCTGTCTCAAACCCGATCTTCCTGCTGGAGCGGACGCGCTTGGTGTTGTTCACCGCCCAGCGCAGATGGGGGACGTCCCCCCAGAAAAACAATTTCCGGTCAAAGCAGCTCTGGATCACCGGCTCCACAGTCATAATGTCGCTGGGCCGCACCAGCTTCACGTTTTTGCGCTCCACATCAAACCCGATCTGCCGGAAGCTCTGACTGACCAGGGTCCAGCGGAAGTTGTCCAGCGCCAGGCCCTTGATCTGGTACAGCGCCATGCGCTTTTGGATCCAGCCCGCCAGGAGATCCGGGTGGATGGTTTCCTCGTCCACCACGGTGATATCCCCCCTCTGCGCCCAGTCCCGCCAGGGGGCGCGGACCCGCGTCAGCGTTTTTGAATGGGTGCAGACCCAGGCGTGGTTGAGATCAAACCGGAAGTCCCCCTGCCGGAAGTGGAGGTTCACAGCCGCCCAGTCGCTCAATTCCGCATAGTCCACGCCGGCCACACAGGCCCAACCGCGCAGATCCGGGAGCTCCCGGTTGGTGGTCAATACGTTGTCGTAGTCCGTGACGGCGATCTCCGCCGCCTGGCTGCGCAGCCCCATCCGCTTGGTGAGGAAATCCGGGTTCTGCTCCGGGCGTTCCAGCCAATCCTCGTATTCATCCCGGACCTCCTGGAGCAGGCTGGGGATGTAGGCAAGGGAGGGGTTCGCCATGTACCAATTGTCCGGGTCATCCACCTGTTTTTTGTCCTCCAGGCAGCAGATGAAGGGCAGGAACCCCTTATCCGGCTCCCCCTCGAAGAGGATTCGCCGGCTGCGGGCAAGCAAGTCGTCCAGGGGCCCATCGCATACATTACCGTTGGAGCTGAAATATCCGACCCTCGGATGGGCCACCTTGCCTTGGCCGGTCCGAAATACGGTGATGTTGGAATAACTCTCATACTGGTGGATTTCGTTGAAAACCGCCTTGCCGGTGCGCATACCGTCCCGGCTCTTGGGATTGTTGGTGCGGCCCCGCACGCTGCCCCGGTTTTTCCTCCCTTGGACCACCCGCTTGGTATGGTAAAAGTGCTTGGACAGCCGTTTGGCGCAGCCGGTACCTTCCAGGACTTCTACCAGATCCGCCACAGGCCGCGTGGCCTGCTCTTCCAGGTTCGCGCAGATATCCACGTCGTACCTGGGCACCTCACAGTAGGGAGAGACAGAGCACAGGGCTGAGAAGGAGATGAAGCCATCCTTTCCCGCGCCGCGCCCCAGCAGGCAGAACACATTGGGCCATCGAGGAAGGCCGCTGCTTCGCCAGTAGGTGCAGTCCCACAGGGCTGCGAGGAACTTCTCCCAGGGGAACAGGCGGAAGGGAAAATATTTTTCCAGCTTCAGATATTTTTTTAACTGTTCTGTGTCGACGTAAATATTTTCCCGCTCAAAGCACCGCCGAACCAAAGCAGCCAAGGCCCGTTGCTCCTTGCAGACCCGGTGTGGCCCCTTCTCCACCAGCTCCAGATATTCCAGCACCTCTTGCGGGATGCTACAGGTCGTCATCATCGAAGGAGCCTCCCGCAAAATCCTCCGGCTTGAATCCAAGGGCCGTGAACAGGGCCAGCATCTGCCGGGACACCTGGATTTCCAAGGACACACTGCGGTTTTCCGACAGACGCCCCCGCTCATCTGTTACGGTGAGCCCTCTGGCATCCACATCGTCCCGCAGCTCGCACCGGCGCACCCAGAAGTCCATATACTCGTCCACTTTGTCCGTATAAGCCGGATCTTCTTGGCCGCGCAGCGCCAATTTTTCGAGCATAGCTTTCCGCAGCTCCCGGAACACCTTTGTCTTGCGATAGTCCCGCTTTTTTTCGCAATCCGCCATTCTTTTGCCTCCTTCCGCAGGATCACTTTAGCCTTTTTTCACCTGCGCCCGCGCTGCGGCCCCGCGTGGACGCAAAATTTCTGGAATGTCCTGGACCCATACGATTAGGGCCCAGGGCCGCCATTTTGTTTTTTTCGAGGGGGGGGGTATCTAGTCCCACCGCTCCGCCGTGACCGGCGCAGGACGATCCGCCGCTTTCTTCATCCGCTCCGGGTGCTGTTCCTCGTGGCAGGCCCGGCAGACACTGACAAGCTGCCGCTGTCCGGTCTTTGGGTCAAACACGGACAAGGCCAGGTCAGGACGGGCCTTCAGGTGCTGCACATGATGGACCAGCGCAGCCCTCCTGTAGCGCCCATGCGCCTTGCAGAGCTGGCACTCATTGTTGTCCAGGCCGAGGACAACGGAGCGGGTATGTTCCCACTCTGCCCAGCTGTAGAAGCCGTCCGACGTCCCTGCGGCAATCATTGACCGGAGCTGCGCAAGCCGAAGCATACTGATCCCTCCAGACGCGCCGTGTTTTGCCATGGGCTATCACCTCCAAGTGAAAACAAAAAAGCGCCAGAGCCAATGATCACTCCACGATGGGAATGTCATTGGCTCTGGCGCTTTACGCTCTGGCCCTTATCGATATCCAAGATCAGCTCGGTTCTGCACACCCGGCAGTAGACTTGCAGGTTTCTGGCCTGCGTGTCCCCCCGAACACGGAGCAGGTGGTGGTTTCGCTTGCACACCGGACAGGATAACCATCCGTCCTTTACGATCAGTTTAGCACACTTCAATTTGTCTTGCAAGATGATTCTCCTTTTTTGTTAGTTGTTCGCCTATATTCCAAGATTGTAATACAGATTATAAAACGTTAGCAAACGCTCTTTTTTTCTTCGATATACCAGGCATATCGGTAGGCCCCAAACTCGTTTGATACGCTGCATCCCCCTGAGCGGCGCACCCCCTCCGGGACGTTGATCTCCCCGGACGCGTCCAGCCAACGCTCCGCCGGCGGCAGCTGCCGGGTGAGAGAGGAACTGCACACCCATGTCCGCGCCCCGACGGGGATTGTGATGCCGTCCGTGGCCTCCTTGTTGAAATACCTGGCCGTACGCCGGTAGGTATCCTTCGGCCCCAGCAGAAGCGGCTGGTCCTCCACATTTTCCCCAAACCGCCAAAGCCATCGCACCTCCGCCGGGGGAAAATCGCTGTCGCGCAGGACAAGATGGATATGGTAGCGGTGATCCCCATGCCGGCCTTCGATGAGATAGATGTAATCAAACGGCCTCCCCCTCCACAGCTTCATCCGGCGCAGGAAGCTTCTCCAGCTTTTGCGTACGCCGGCGAACCGCTGCGGCTCATGCTCCCGGTCAAAAGTGAGGGTGTACACGCTGCCCTCATAACCAAACAGGGCAAGCCGCAGCTCCAGCCGGTCTACCCGCGTCCGGCACACGGAGGAATCCCGGGGCGGGCGGAGAACCTTGTTTTTCTCCGCCCGCTCATAGGCTGTGTCGTACTTGGAAAGCCGGGGCCGAATGCTCCTGCACTCCTTCACCAGCGGCCCCACCCGCTGGCGCACGCAGATCCAACGCTGTTCACTCCCCATTTGCAGCATCCTTTCCCGCCCCGCGGACGCGGCCCCGCGCCCGCTTCTCCTTCATGTAAGCGGCGATGATCTCGTCCTGCTCCCACCAGTCGGCAGCAGCCACCAGCTGACCGTAGCTCAGATTCCGCCGCCTTGCCTCCAGGGCCAGCGCCGTGGCGGCTTCGTATGGCGTGGCGGTCATGGGAGGGCCTCCTCCAGCCTGCGGCGGTAGGCCAGCCAAGTCTTTCCGCAGTTCTCGAACACTGCCATTTCACCGTGAGCCTCACGGCAAAGTTCATATTCTGCGTCAACCAGCATCCACACGCCACCGCTCCCGTCCATTTTGGCGATCCACACCGGCTCCCCGTCCATTTCCCGAAGCTCATCCAGGGTCAGCGGGTCGTTGGGAGGCAGGGCGATGGCTGGCGGGTCGATGGTTGGTAGCGAATGTACCTGCGCATAGCTATACCCAAAAATAAACTGGGTGCCCCCGTTGCTGCAAAATACTTTTTCCTCCATGTCAACACTTAGCTTGTGCGCATCAATCAGTCTCATCGGTTCCTCCACTTTCTTAACATCCGATCTACCGCCGGGCATATCCATGCTGTTGTAATAAAACCCAGAACAAAGCCGATAAACAGCCAGTAAATTGTCATTCCGAACCTCCAATTGCCCATTTCTTTTCAAAAACATTGCTCCACTTCCGGAACCGGCCACCACCCCAGACACTCCGCCTCAATCGCCGCCCCATCCTCTGAAAAACTATAATTCCCGGTTTGGGCGTCGTAAAAGCAGAGCATTGCTAAGGGCTGGTCGTCGTCCACCGCAAACCGCGCCACCACCTGGCCGGAGCTGTCTGGATTGCCCGGAATCCACGCAAGGGCCAGCAGCGCAGATTCCAACGGGCCCGTTTCAAAATCTTGCCCCTTAGCAGCCGCCGGAACCAGCTCGTCCGTCGCGCCAAGCAGATAGTCTGTGGTGCAGCCCAGGACCTCGGCCACCCTTGCCGGATCACGAAGGCCATCTGCGGAGAGCTCCGCGTGATACCAGTACTTACCCTCTGGAAACTTTCCCGCCGCGTACTCACGGATGGATCCGACAGAAAGGCTGTCGAATCCCCAACAGATCTGCGCATCATCCGGCAGCTCCGCAGCCTCTACGGCCCGCAGGACGCGTTGGGCGTTGGCCTGGGTCTCCCGCTGATAGCCCGTTACCCGCTCCTGCTTCGCACGATCCTCCGCCGCCTTTTTCTCGTCCCGTGCCTCCTTCCGCAGGGCCTGGGCCCTGCTGCACATCCTGCTGCACGGACAGTAGGCGCTCTTCGCGTTCTCGCACTCCATACAGCATGTCATCCCGCCGCACATGCTGTATGGGTTCTCCAGATCGTGCCGGAGGAAGGCGTCGCCCCGCTTACAGGGTTTTCCATCGCGGCATGTCATCTCCGGCGCCCAACGCCAGCCCTCCTCGTATTTCCCCAAAATCTTTTCCACCGCAGCTCCAGACATTTCGTGCGTTATGCCCGCCAGCCGGTTTTGAAAGTCCTCCGGCAGCCGGGCCAGGGCATAGGCCGTCTGCTCCGGCAGTTTATTTTTCTCGAACAGGCACATAAAGTCCGCTGCCAGCTTATCCCGGATTACCTTCAGGCGGGCCAGCTTAGGCGCTGATACATTGCAGGCCGCCGCCACCAGATCGCGCATCCGGCCCGGGAATTCGTACCCTTCCTCCTTGAGCTGGTACAAAAGGTCTGTCATCCGCTCCGCCTGCCTGGAAATCTCCGGAGCAGACAGTTTTCGCGTAGTGCTGTTGGCCAGGATTAACTGGAGCTCCGCCAGCGCCCCGCTCTGATACTGCCGTACTGTGCAGGGTACCAGCCGGAGATCCTCCCGTGGATGCTCCGTGTCCTCTACCAGCAGCCGAATGGCGGCGCAGCGCCGGTGACCGCTGATCAGCTGGTATTTACCCGGTTGATTGGGGTGGGGCATGACCACCGGATACTGCTGGAGGCCATCCATGGCAATGGAGTTTACCAGGTCAGACAGTTCCGCCTTGTCAACGCTGTAGAAATTAGCCCGGTTCTCCACGATGTCATCCAGGGGGATCATCCGCACCTGCGGGGCGGCCGCAGATGTGTCCAAGTTGGACACCGTTTTTACCATGGCAGACAGGTCAAAGGTTTTCTCACTCATTTCCACGCCCCTCCAGATACTCCCGCACCAGCCGCTTGTAGTCGATGCTGGCGGCGCTGTTGGGGCTGTAGATATACAGCGGTTCCCGGGCGAAGGTGCTTTCGTCTACCCGGTCTGTGCGGCGGATCGTAGAGGCAAATACGGGCACACCGCCCCCACGCAGAACCGCCTCTGCCTGGTTGACAATACCGATGTTCCGCCACATGGTAATCAGGATGCCGGCCAGCGTCAAACCGGGATTGACCTTGCGCATGGATGAGATCTGCCGCAGCAGCTCCGCCATGCCGTCCACACTAAATGCGTCCAGCTTGATCGGCACAATCACCTCGTCCGCCGCCACCAGGGCCGCCCGGGCAGCCACGCTGAAGGCCGGCGGCATGTCGATGATGACGAAATCATAGGTGTCATCCTCGTGAACGGCCAGAAGGAAATCCCGCAGCCGCCACAGGCTCTTGGGGTCAAAATCCGGTGCAGTGTCCAGCTCTGCCAAGGACATATCCGCAGGAACAATATCCAGATTTTCATATGCTGTGCTTTGTACGTTTTCCGGCCAGTAAGGCCCAGATTCACCTGTCAGGATCTCCCGCAGGGTAGTACCCCCCTTGTCTGCCTGGAAGAAGCTGCTGGTGTTCCCTTGGTGGTCTGCGTCGATAAGCAAAACCCGCTCGTCGTGGTGGGCAGCCAAGATGGCTGCCATGTTGTCAGCTGTAACTGTTTTTCCTACACCGCCCTTTAAATTCATCACGCAGATGGTTTTCATTGCTTTCCCCCTTATTCCGTCCTGAGAAGTAGTTGAGCGAGGCCCGCAGCCCCGCCCAACTCGTTTTCACTTGTCTTCACCAGCCCCGGTTCTCCGGAGCCAGGTTGTAGTCTACAATCTTTTGGAATCCGTCCCGAAGCGCCGCGTTGTAGAAGATTGCCGCCAGGATGGAGCAGTCCGTTAGGTTGTATTTTTCGATTGCCCGCAGGCGCTCCTCGTCCAGAACGGCGTCCCACTTATTTTCCAGGATCCGGTAGATCTGGCTGAGGGACAGATTGTGCGGCTGGTTCAGCTTGATGGAGAGCAGATCCAGCTTTTCGTTGACTGTCCGCATCCAGCGCCGCCGGGCCGCCACGTTGGTGGCCGGCTCCGCCTCATCCTCGAAGGGCTCCGGGATACGGAGCGCCTGGATGCATTCACCGTCATCCCGCAGATGTATTGCGTCCAGCTGCTCTGACAGGAGCCGGACAGCGGCAGTCAGATCGTCCAGCGTTTTCGACATCGCCGGGGACAGATAGCCACCGTGTTTGCGGATGGAGGGCAGAACCTCCGATGTAACCCAGTGCTTGAACGCCTTCGCCCCGGGCAGCTTGCTGGAGAACACCAGGGAGTATACGCCGCTTTCGTTGATGATGGTCATATTGCGGTTCTGACCTGACCCGCCGAATTGGCGGGTCAGCTTATCGTCATCATCAACGTGGTTACGGATGGCCTTGTCAGTGTCGTTATACCCCAGCGCCTGCGCCACGTCCTTGCCCACCAGCCAGGGCTCGCCGTCGATCTCGACGGTGCGGATTTCCCCAAACTCGGGGTTATCAAAAATCATCAGTTCGTTCATGATAAATTTACCTCATCACAAAATCATATCATTGTTTTTCCAATCGGCTACGCCACAGCAATCAGCACGGTAGCCGCTGCCGCTACAAGCACACCCGGGAGATCGCACAGCGCGGCAATCCCCAGAATCAGCCCCACATACAGCCCGCAGCCGCCAAGGGCACACAGCGTCCGGAAACGTTCTCCCGACAGGGGCCTGCGCTCATACTCCAGCGTGACGCCCCGGTAATTGATGCAAACCTTCATGCCTTCCGCGCCTCCGCTCTTGCTGCGCGGCAACCTTTGGCCTTGCCGTATCGGAACGCCAGATCAAGAGCGACGATGAGGTCCATTCCATCTGCCAGGGCAGCTAATTCGCGGAATGCAGCATCATATCGCGGGCTTGTGGGGACGTGGCTCTTTGCAATGTACCGCTTCATCTTCTCAATTTCGTTCATATCGAAAAACTCCTCTTGAAATTTCAAAGAGAGTTTGATAGGATAGATTTATCAAATCTCCTTGATTTGGTGAATAAGGCAATCGGGGTTTGCTTTGCTGGGCGTCCCGGTTGTCTTATTTTTTCAGCTCCAAAAAGACTCTTTCAATCCCACGTCGAATAATTTGAACTCTGGTTTCTTCGAGAGATTTTGCACATGCATCCAGTTTTTCCAGAGTTTCCTTGTCCAACCTCACTGTCAGTTGTACAGATTTGGGATTAATGCTTTTCGGCCTTCCCATAGGGGCCATGCTTTCACCTCACTTTCTGAATCCCAATATACATTACGAGATTCAAAAAGTCAAGAGGGTTTTTCAAAAAAAACTATTTTCCCCGCCTGTGTTCAAACGGGAACGTCTCCCGCACTGGCCGGCCAGCCTCGGCCAGATGCTCCACCACGAAAAACCGGCGCTTGGGATGTATGTAGATCACTGTGGCCGCTACCGCCTGTTTCCAATCGCCGCCCGCCGTCAGGGTGACGTTGACCTTGTCGCCTATGCACATGTGCTCACCCCCTCTCATGCGTTTCCATCGAATGGCGAGGGGCCGTCAGCCCGTTCCGGACGGAAAATGGATTGCTGAACTGCGGGTGCGCCCTTCTCCCTGGGAACCGGCTGGCCTGCGGCCTTGGAAAAGCACTGCTTGTCCCCGTCGAAGTCCAGCAGCAGCCCGATCCCGGCCACGCCGTCCTTGTTCTTGGCAATATCCAGGCACCTTCGGGAATTCCCGTAGTCCTGGTACTCCTTGTACAGCAGCAGCACTACGTCTGCGTCCTGCTCGATTTGGCCGGACTGACGCAGGGAGGACATGGTAGGCGGCGGCACGCTGCCGTCCTTCCGCTTCTCTGCCCGGCTGAGCTGGCTGAGCGCAATCACCGTCTTCCCTGTGGTGCGGCCCAGCTGCTGGAGGTCGTTGGACACCCGGCTTACCCGCTCAAATTCGTTGAGGTAGCGCCCCTCTTTAGGCGCGGGGATTTTTTGCAGGTAGTCCACGACGATCACGTCGTAGTGGTGGGCCATGGCATAGGCCCCGATCCCTGACACTGTCATCCCTGCTGTCTCCAGCAGCTCCAGAGCTGGTGCGGTCAAATGCTGCCGCATGTCCTTGATACGCCCGTAGTCCTCATAGGCCAGCTGATTGGCCGCGATCCGGCTGAAGCTGGTTTGCGTCTGACAGGCAATGGTCCGGTCGGCCAGCTTGTCCGCATCCGTCTCGTAGGAGAAAAACCCCACCCGCTTGTCCCGGGCGATCCGGAAGGCAATTTGCAGGGCAAAGGCCGTCTTCCCTGCGGATGAGTAGCCGCCAACGACGACCATGTCCCCGGCCCCTACGTGGAGCCGCCCCTCCAGATCCGGGAAGGGCCAGTGCAGGTAATCCGGCGGCTTGCCGCCATCCCGCCGCCGGAAGAACTCCCGGAATGCCTGCTCCATAGGCACCCGCCGCACACCGGATCGCTCGCAGAAGAGCATATTTGCCCGGTCGACCAGTTCCTGACACTTCCCCTCATCCTCCGCCTGGGACAAAGCGTCCCCAATCTGCCGCAGCTGCCATAGGCGGCTTGTCCGCTTGAGGGCGGCGGCGTAGGCATCCGCATTGGCTGCGGTGGGCGTGGCCTCCATCAGCCCGGCCAGCAGCTGCCCATAGGCCCCGCCTAAATCCTCGTTGACCAGCAGGGCATCCACCGGGAGCCCTTGGGAGAACCGCTGCCGGATGGCCTGAAAAACACGCCGCCGCTCCGGGGTCTGGAAGTCCGTATCCTCCAGGGCTGTGAGCATGGGGCCTACGGCTGCTTCGTCGATGAGCATGGAACCCAACACACCGGTCTCCGCGTTCAGGAGATCCTCGCTGAGCAGATTGCTTTCTTTCCCGCTCACAGGTACTCCACCCCCTCCCCGCGCAGCGGCTGGACCGGACCTGAATCGGGCGGCGGGGAACTGTCCTCATCCTCCCAGCGCCGCCCGTTCAGCCAGCTCGACGCGTAGGGGATATACTCCCCGTCATCCTTCTTCCACTCGCGGGACTGCTTGTCCCGCTCCAGAGCTGCCGACATGATACGGCACAGTCCTGCATCCGGGTTGATCTTCTTCCAGGCTTTCCTGGCCGCCTCCTTGTTTCTCTTCCTGGGGTAGGCCGACCAGAAGCGGTCAAACATCGCCCAATCCGGAGAAGCTGCTTTGGGGGCTTTGGGGGTATATGTTTTATCTTTTGTTTTATATTTATCTATATTACATTTCGGAATTTTCCGGTTTAGCTCCGGAATTTCCTTACTATCGATTTCGGAATTTTCCGAAATCGATGCAGGACCATCAAAGACAGCCATCGCCTCGTCTGTCAATGCATACCAACATGTACGGTCAAATTGGTTTTCGCCAAAATGGCCAGTCAGGAGCGCCCCCTTCTCCCGGCACGTCTGGATAATGTACTCGATCTGGTTTTTTGTCCAGTATTTATGCCGCGTACAAAGCCCCTTGATTGTCTGGTAAGTCCACCAACGGCCCTCGTAAAAATTCTCATCGTTGTTGCGGTTGGTTTCGCACCAATGGTAAATATCTCGGAGCAAAATAGCCGCATTAACCCCATACTTTTCCGCTACAATCGGAGGAAAATGGTGCTCCAAAATGCTCAAAAAAATCCCTCCATTCGCCGTTTGGCAATGCTGCGCCGTGTTATTTTTGGGCGCACTTCAGCGCAGAACTTCCGAACATGGCAGTTCTGTATCTGGCGGAGAAAACCGTGCGCCGGTCCAATGATTTTAACAGGGAACACCGGGTGGTACTCGCGGGAAATCCCTGCTGACCGTAATAACAATTGTCAGACATTTGCAGCCCAGGAGTTCGCCTGTATCTACAGAGATCTTTTCGACAGAATGGCCGCCATGCGCCTGTGCATACCTGCTGGATCTGAGCATACACGCCGTCCCCGCCGCCATGACCTCGCACTCATGCGGTCGCAGGCGGCGGATCACAAGCACGCATATCTCGTCCTGTAGGAGGTGGAGAAGATCAGTCAGAGTCACGCAGCGCCGCCGGATTTCTACTTTGTCCATTATTCACGCAGCCCCTGTAAAGAACCCTTCAAATTGCTCTGCGCCATACTGTCCCCTGGTCAATTCGATTGCCTCGCGGATCGTATAACTGTCCTTGCCCTTGTCTCCTAAACTGCCTAGGAACGCCTCCGTCCCTTGCTGGCAGGCTCCAGTAATGATACGGTACATCGTGACCATCTCGTCGTGGGGCAGAACCGAATCAAGGCAAAGATCGTTATATTGGTCTGCCCCGCGGTCTTTTGCCGCTTTGAAAAGCAGGTCGCGTTTTCCGTCAGACCAATTTTTGCAATGCGCATAATTTGTTCCATCAAACATAACGTTTTTTTCGGGAATCTTCCCGACAAAAAATGTGTAACCTTTAAATTTTTTCATCTTTTTAATATGGGTCAGAATTCCATCCGCATATAGATACCGGCCTTCGACATAGTCACCATTTCGCAGACGCTTCACTTTGGGATTAACGATCCCCGTGCCGCTCAGGTCGAGCGAGCCGCCAACCGTCAGATTCTCCGGCAGGGCCGTGATCTCAGTGCCGCTCAGGTCGAGCGAGCCGCCAACCGTCAGATTCTCCGGCAGGGCCGTGATCTCAGTGCCGCTCAGGTCGAGCGAGCCGCCAACCGTCAGATTCTCCGGCAGGGCCGTGA
>CAJUAC010000042.1:0-8841 GCA_910583885.1 uncultured Oscillospiraceae bacterium
AGTTTTCCATATGCTTTCCCAAAAAAGCGGCGATGGTCTGGGCCAGCTTGTACTCGGTCTCGCCAGTGGCCTGGGGATCTCCGTCCTCCACGAACAGCACCAGGCCCAGCACGTCCCCCTCGGAGATAATGGGGGCCGCTACGGCGGCGCAGAATTTTTCGCCCGACTCCGTGACAAAAATCCGGCGGTCATCACCTGTATGCTGGTAGATCCGGCGGTCCTCCATAATCTGCTCCAGCTGGGAGCTGATCCGCTTGCCCATCAGCTCCCGCTTGCCGCCGCCGGCTACGGCGATGATGGTGTCCCGGTCCGTGACAGCGGTGATCGCGCCGCAGCTCTTGGACAGGGTCTCACAAAATTGGGCTGCAAAGTCGTCCAGCCCGCCCATCAGGGAATACTTCTTAAAGATGACCTCGCCGTCGCGGCTGGTGTAGATCTCTAAGGGGTCACCCTCTCGGATACGCATCGTGCGCCGGATCTCCTTGGGGATAACCACCCGTCCCAGGTCGTCAATACGGCGCACAATTCCGGTTGCTTTCATTCTCGATTCCTCCCATGTTTTTCTTTGGAAAACATGGATAGTATCCGCAGATATTGGGAAGGTATGCAGATTGCTGGCTGGATTTGTTTGCCTGCCGCGCACCGGACCCACGGTATACAACCCAATCCCTCCGGGTAAAATAAGGTAAAAAAGGAGGGATGCAGCGTGGATCTCAAGCATCAGGCCGAGCAGATGCTCCTGCGGGCAGATTTTAACAAATATGAACTCCCTGACATTGCGGGTATCTCCCTGCCCGACGCCGGCCCCCAGGTGAAGGCCCGGGCCTTCCTGCGGGCGGCCGGGAACCCGTACCTGTTCCGCGTCGGAGATATCGGCGTCCATGTGGCCTTTTCTGGGGAAAATGGTGACACTTTACAGGCCAGGATGTGCCGTTTGCTGTCAAAATCCATTTAATTTGTGTGGGCTGTATGCTATAATGGCGGCGTGTGATGCGGCCATGGCATACGGCCTCCTATTTTATAAGGAGGTATCCTATGGCCAGAAGGAACCGTTATGATGAATATGTCAAAAAAAAGCAGGGGATCGCACCGGCAGCCGCCCAGTGGCGGGCGGCCGCTTACCTGCGTATCTCCAGGGAGGATGGCGATAAAGAGGAGAGCGACAGCATTGCCACACAAAAGGATATCACCCGCGAATACGTGGACGGCAGCGGCGATATCAGCCTGACGGGCACGTATATCGACGACGGCTGGACCGGGACAAACTTCAACCGCCCGGATTTCGAGCGGCTGATGGACGACATCAAAAGCGGCGCAGTCAACTGCATTGTCGTCAAGGACCTGTCCCGGCTGGGCAGGAACTACATCCTGGTCGGCCAGTATCTGGAGATGGTCTTCCCCCTGTTCAACATCCGCTTTGTCTCCGTGGTGGACCACATCGACAGCGTGAAGGACCCCTCTTCCATCAACAACGCCCTGGTATCCTTTAAAAATGTGATGAACGACGAGTACTGCCGGGACATCTCCAACAAGGTCCGCTCTTCCCTGGACCGGAAGCGGGGCAAGGGGGAGTTCATCGGCTCCTTTGCCTCCTACGGCTACCGCAAGGATCCGGACGACCGCCACCACCTGGTGGTGGACCCGGCTGCCGCCGAGGTGGTCCGCAGTATCTTCCGGTGGTTCCTGGAGGGGACCAGCATCATCGGCATCGCGAAGAAGCTCAACCAGCTGGGTGTCCCCAACCCCACCCTATACAAGCGGCAGCTGGGCCTGCACTACCGGCACCCCACCGGCGAGCTCTGCGACGGTCTGTGGCCCGACTCCTCCGTGCGCCGGATCCTGAAAAACCAGATCTACGCCGGCGATATGGTCCAGAGCCGGACCCGGACCAAGAGCTACAAGATCCAGGTCTCCACCGCCGTGCCCCAGGAGCAGTGGACCATTGTCCCGGACACCCACGAGCCCATCATCCCCCGGGAACAGTTTGAGGCGGTGCAGCAGCTCCTGCTGCGGGACACCCGCGCCGCCCCCGGTGTATCCCATGTGAGCATCTTCAGCGGCTACATCCGCTGCGCGGACTGCCGCCGGGCTATGGCGAAGAAAACCGCCTGCCAGCCCTATCAGACCTACCGCTACTATGTCTGCCAGACCTTCCGTAAGGGCAACCGGGATGCCTGCACCAAGCACACCATCCGGGAGGAAAAGCTCTGCCAGGCCGTACTGGCCACCATCCAGGCACAGATCCAGCTGGCGGTTTCCATGGACGAGCTGCTGCGGGAGCTGCAAAAGCGGAACCTCCAGGCATCCAGGTCCTCCCGGCTGGAGGCCATGCTCCAGATGCAGGAGCAGGAGCGGGAAAAGATTGCCCAGTATAAGGCCGACCTCTATCCTGACTGGAAATCCGGCGTGCTCACCAAGGAGGAATACCTCTCCTTAAAAGGGCGCTTTGACAGCCAGCTGGAGCAGGTCGAGCGCTCCATCGCCAGCCTGCGGGAGGAGATGCGCCAGTACCGGCAGTCTGCCGCCGCAGAGAGCCAGTTTGTCCAGCACTTCCTGAAGTACCGGAACATCCGGGAGCTGACGCGGGAGGTTGTCGTGGAGCTCATTGAGATGATCTATGTCCACGAGGGCGGGACCATCACCATCACCTTCAAATACCAGGACGAATACCAGCGCCTGCTGGACCTGCTGGACGAGCACGGCATGTCCGCCAAGGCGGGATAATTTCTTTTATGGGCCTAATCTTCCATCAGCCCCCGCTGCTTATGACACCCTGTCCGCCCACTTTGCCGCCACCGGCACCGGCCCAAAGGACTATGACCTGGTGCTGACAGGGGATCTGGGCGTGCTGGGCCATCAGATTATCGTGGACCTGTTCGCCCAGGACGGGGTGGACATGAGCCAGAACTACCAGGACTGCGGGATGCTGCTCTACGACATCGAAAAGCAGGACATGCACGCCGGGGCCAGCGGCTGCGGATGCTCCGCGTCGGTGCTGTGCGGGTATCTGCTGCGGGAGATGGCGGAGGGGCGGTGGAAAAAGCTGCTCTTTGCCCCCACGGGCGCGCTGCTCTCCCCCACCTCGTCCTTCCAGGGCGAGAGCATCCCCTCCATCTGCCACGCAGTCACCATCGAAATGCAGTGACGCTTTCCGCAGGACCGCAATTAGTCAAATAACAGGAGAAGGAGCTATGTATGCAGTATCTGAACGCATTCCTCTGCGGCGGCATCCTATGTGCCATCGGACAGATTTTCATCGACAGGACCCAGCTGACCCCTGCCCGTATCCTGACGGGGTATGTGGTAGCCGGCGTGTTTTTGGAGGCTATCGGTGTGTACGCCCCCATTGCGGAGTGGGGCGGTGCGGGCGCGAGCGTACCCCTGACGGGCTTTGGCTCTAACCTGGCCAAGGGGGTAGCCAAGGCCGTAGGCGAAAAAGGCTGGCTGGGCGTGATGACCGGCGGGCTGACAGCCGCAGCCGGCGGTATCGCGGCAGCCGTGGTATTCAGCTTCCTGGCGGCTTTGCTCTTCCGCCCCGGGGAAAAGCGGTAGCAGAAAGTCCCCGGCCCCCCAACTGTGGGGGGCCGGGGGCTTGCCATCGGTCCGGGGGCAGAGGGCCGTCAGCCCGCTTCCCCGCCTGCATCCATCAGCTGGTCCACCTGTGGGGCAAAGACCGCCTGCGCGGTGATCCCCAGCAGGACCGGCAACCCGGTGACGACACACAGTGGGAACACCACCGGGTACCAGAAAGCCAGTCCCACCAGGAACAGTAGCCACAGCCCACCAACCAGCAGGCCCCGCCAGCCTGCCGCCAGCAACAGCAGCAGGCTGTTGGACAGGATCTCACGCAGCCGCAGCTCCCACCGGGCTGCCTGGTAGAACGCATAGTTCCCAGCGGATGCCAGAACCAGCGCACCGGCACCCAGGCACACCACCAGCCAGACCGGCATGGGCGCGCCGCCCATCAGGGCGATGATGGCCGGGGAGAGGAGCAGTGTCCACAGCGCTGTACACAATACCCCCAGCACGGCCCCCTGCCGCAGGCTGCCCCACAGCCAGTGGAGGAGGCTGCGGTAGAGATAGCAGGGGTGCCCGAATTGCAGCTCCCATGCGGCCCGCTGGACTGCCGTCCAAGCTGCCCCCACCGCTGCCCCGGAGAGGGTCCAGCCCAACACAAACAGCAGTGCGCCAGTGGAGAGGAACCCGTACACGCACAGCACCGCGGGGATCGGTGAGAGCCCCAACAGCAGCCCGGTGCAGACCACAAAGCAGAAATGCCCTGTGACCGCCTGGAACCAGCGGTTCACTGGCCCCAGAGGGGACGCGTCCTCCCGGGGCGGCTCATTTTGAAAGTAATTCATGGCAAAACCCCCTGGAATAATTGCTTGCGCGGCCTGGCCGAAGCCAGGCCGCGCTTCTTTCCTGTTACTTCATCATTGCGTCAAAACGCATCAGGATCGTGGCGATTTCCGCCCGGGTAGCTGTACCCTGGGGCATGAGCTGCCCCTCCGCCCCCTGAAGGATCCCTGTGCCGACCGCCCAAGACAGGGCCTTCTCCGCCCAGGAGCTGGCCGCAGACTTGTCAGAGAAGCCCGCCAGGCTGGCCTGGGTACTGGTGTCCATCCCCAGATACGCCGCCATGCGGTAGAGCATCACAGCCACCTGCTCCCGTGTCACAAGGCCACTGGGGTTAAACTGGCCGTTGCCGACGCCTGTGACCATACCGCTCTCCGCCGCCCAGGATACCGGGCCGGCAAACCACCGCTCAGCTGTCACATCTGTGAAGCTGCTGGCACTGGTACTGGCAGGCTCCCCCGCCAGGCGGTGGAGTACCGTGGCCATCATGGCCCGTGTCATATGGCCATCCGGCTCGAAGCATCCCTCAGCGGTGCCCACCATCAAGCCGCGCTCAGAGACAAAGCTCACCGCAGGCGCGAACCACCGGCCCTCGGCTACGTCGCTGTACACAGGGCGGGAGACCGGCTTTTCCGGCTCAGGCTGGCTGGGCTGCTCCGGCTGCTGGGGTTCACTGGGCTGCTGGCTTTCCCCGCTGCTGCCGGTATCGGGCTTGGACGGCTTCTGGGAACCAGGCCGCTGGATCACCCCGGGCCAGATGGGCCAGGACGGCGGCTCCGGGCTGGGCTCTGCGGGAAGCTCCGGCAGGCCGACCTCCCCCTGGTAGCCCCTGCGCAGGTTTGTGTCAAATTGGGTCATGACCTCGTAATGCCTGGCGTTATCCATCACCACCAGCACATCGCCGTCCACACCGGCGCTGTAGTAGGCGATGCCCATGCCAGGCGCAGCCTCAGCAATGACAGAGCTGCCCACGTCGTCATTCTCTGTCACCATCACCATGGGGGAGACCGCCGCCAGCCACTCCCAGCTGTTGGAGGTGTACAGGCCATGGTGGTTGGCCTTCACCACATCCGCACGGAGCTGGCTGCCCAGGCGGTCGATCAGGAGCAGCTCCTGGCTGATATACAGGTCGCCGCCGGTCAGGTAGGAGGAGGCGCCGTAGGTCATCTTCAGTACGATCGATACATTGTTGACAAACTCGTCCTCGGTGTTGCCGGATGTGACCTCATCCAAAGTCGGCCCCAGCACATCCACCGTCACACCGCCGATCACCCACTGCTGCCCAGCGTGGACATTGCGGTCAATGCTTACGCCCTTACTGGCCATGAAGTCCGCAATGTCGGACTCAGTGGTCTTGTTGTCCGGCGCCGGATAGCCGGAATAGTAGTATGTCCCGATCTGTCCGCCCGCGTCATAAATGGCCCGGGCCGCCGCCAGGGCGTTGCCCGCATGGTCGGTGTGGGGGTGGGTCAGGACAAAGTAGTCCAGATTGGTGAGCGCAAGAGCGCGCATCATGTTCAGGACATTCTCCTCGCTGTTTTTCACGCCGGAGTCAATCAGCATCGTCTGGCCGTTGGGGAAGACAATCAGCGTGCAGTCGCCGGTCTTTGCCGCCTTGGTGGACTCGGTCAGATCCGGGGCCAGGATATACATCTTACCATCCCCGCCCTTGTCCAGCGCGGCACGGACAGCCGCAAAGATCCCCTCCTGGCGGTCTGCTGTGGACGCGCCTGCCTGGAGATACCTCGCCAGGACGGCGGCGGCCTGCGCCCGGGTCAGGACGCTGCTGGAGGAGCCGGTAATCCCGGACAGCAGCTCCTCTGCCCAGGCCACTGCGGCGGCCAGCTCCTCATCCGCAGCCCTGCCCGCCGGTGTATACTGCCCATTATACATGGCTGTGCGCGCCAACACAAGGGAAAGCTCTCCGGCAGTCAGATTTTCCTGAGAAATCCCTGCTGTGAGGCCGTTGCGCTTGCCCCAGTCAACCGCATTGGCATACATGCCAGGGGTCCCGGCGCGGTGGTACAGGACAGACAGGACCATCTCTAATGTGGCGGGCGCTTCGCCGTTGAAGCGGCTGCCGGTGAGATAGCCGTCCTCTGCCAGGTAATCCAAGGCCTCTGCGTACCACTCGCTGCCGTTGACATCGGAGAAGACTGCGGCAGCGGTGGCCGGGGTGCCGGTGCAGTGCAACGATGCGTTCAGCAGGTTCGCGTTGCCCTTCCCGGAATTGGTCAGGCGGATCTGCTCCCACTGGCGCTGGGTGCCGCCGTAGTAGACGTCCTGGATGGCTGTATCATAGTTGAACGCCTTCATATCCACGGCCTCCAGGGTGGCGGGCAGATAGATGGTGCGCAGGTTCTTCGTATCGCTGAACGCCTTTGCTGCAAGGATCCGCGTCCCCTCCGGGATCACGATTTCCGTCAGGGCGTAGCAGCCGCTGAAGGTGTAGGTCCCGATCCGCTCCAGGGAGCGGGGCAGTTCCACTTGCTCCAGGCTCTTGCAGTTTTGGAAAGCGCTGTCACCCAAGGTCGTGACACCAGCCTCCACGACCACCGCCTTTACCGCGTCCACGCTGTAGCGCCAGGGCACCTTGCTGGTTGAGCGGTAATCTTCCATGGGGCCGTATCCGCTGATGGTCAGGACAGCCTCGTCCGCGCTGAGCGACCAGGTGACGTTTTCACCGCAGCTGCCGGAGGCCGCCAGTGTGACGGCTGCGGCCAGGAGCGGGTCGTTCCCCGCCTTGATACTCGTTTGGAATCCCCTCCATCCATTCTCATCACCCACGTAGTAGACCTCTTTGAGATGGGAGAAATTTTGGAACGCGTTTTCCCCAACCCCGGTGATACCAGGCCGGATCACCAGAGTGTGTACCCCGTAGGCCTCGTCGGACCAGTCCGCGTTGTCCGGGATGGCGCCGGTGCCGCTGAAGGACAGCACACCATTTACAATCGTATAGTCCAGATCGCCCACCGTATCTTTCCCGTAGATATAGTCCCTGTCCGAGCAGTGGATGACTATGTCGTCCCGCTTCAGGACATCCGCCTTACCGGAATCGGCCAGGGCTTTGTACTCGCTGACAGTCCCGGTGTACGTGATCTCTGTCAGGTTGGTCTTCTCAAATGCTTTCTTCTCAAAAGTAACCAATGTCTTGGGGAGCGTCACCCGCTCCAGCAGGGAGCAGCCATTGAACAGGTTCCCACCCAGGACCTCCACCGGGGCCGGGGACAGATCCAAGCTCACGAGGGACGTGCAGTTCATGAAGGTTTTCTGCGCAATTTCTGTCAGC
Organism: uncultured Oscillospiraceae bacterium; assembly: GCA_910583885.1. GTDB lineage: Bacteria > Bacillota > Clostridia > Oscillospirales > Oscillospiraceae > Pelethomonas. The sequence continues at coordinate 7,646 of CAJUAC010000042.1, forward strand.
GTGGAGGGGACGGTTACACTGCTTAGCTTGGAGGAGTTAATAAACAGGCGGTCCCCCAGCTTGGTAATCCCCTCGCCGATGACTACGTTTTCCAGCTCCGGCGTGTATGCGACATTCTCGTCCAGCCTGCCGTACCAGGGGGGAACATCGCTGGGATAGCCGTAGGTCTCCCCGGTGCCCGTCAGCGTCAAGGTCTTGGTACTGGGGTCGTAGGTCCAGACGACATGATCGCCGACACTGCCGGTATAGGGGTTCGTTGGGTCAATCGGATCCAGCTTGGGATCTTCCGGTTTTGGATCCTCCGGTTTGGGATCCTCTGGCTTGGGATCCTCCGGCTTGGGATCTTCCGGCTTGGGATCTTCCGGTCCGGGTGTTTCCGTTCCGGAGTCGCCAAATGCATAGTCCCCATCACTGCATGTCACAGTGAACGCTTCTACCGTGACACCGGTATTTTCTTTTTCAAACAGCGCCTTGCACTGCTCTGCCGTTCCGGCAAAGGTGACAGTGCCAGATGTCCATAAGCTGTCCGGGCAGCCGGTGAAGGGCCCCTTATCTTTATTCGCAGTAAAATCCGTCACAGCTGGGAGCGTCAGGGTACTCAGCACTGTGCCGGTGAACACCTGGTCGCCCATCGTGTAAGTTTTGCCTTGGTCATTCTGCCAAATAAATGCGGCTAAATTTGTACAATTATAGAAGGAGGTCCTTCCTAGATTTGTAACACTGCTTGGAATTTCGATGGACGCCAGCGACGTACAATCACGAAACGTGTTCTCACCAATAGACACAAGCGTGCCGGGCAGCGTTACGCTTTGCAAACCCGCAGTTTTCCGGAGAAGGTTCGCGCCCAATCCGGTTACGCCGTTTTCCACGACCAATGTGCTGATCTCACAATTAAGCCCTGGGTAATTGTTTGATTTGTAATCAGCAGTATCGCCTGTCCCGGAGATGGTAACTGTTTTCGTCCCACTGTCATAGGACCAGGTAACAGAACCATCTCCTGCCGCAGAGATATCCTGATCCACTGCAACGGTGTCCGGCTCTGCGGGTTTATCCTCGATGCCGGCGGAATCTCCATCAGGCAGTCCATTGCCAACATCTGGCGTGCCATCCGGCTGTACACCCGCGTCCCCGCCGTCCGGCCCGGCAGGCTCACTTACCACTGGATCTCCCCCGGATGGTGTGCCATCCTCTGCCGG
>CAJUAC010000042.1:8941-24287 GCA_910583885.1 uncultured Oscillospiraceae bacterium
TCACTTACCACTGGATCTCCCCCGGATGGTGTGCCATCCTCTGCCGGAGCGCCGGGAACCACTGCCCCTTCCCCAACATCGGTTGAAGGACTGTTCACACCATCGCTATCCATGGGAGCATCTGGAGTGCCTACCTCATTTCCAGCATTCATTTCTGTACCTTCACCAGGGATATCGGAAGCCCCGATGGAAACGGGGCTTCCGGAGGAAGGTCCTTCCTCCGGAAATTCTCCGGCTGCCAGCGCTGCTGGCAGAGCCTGCACCGCCAGCAGCAGGGCCAGCGCCGTACTGATGGTACGCCTTAAAAATTGTCTCCCCTTGCCGTTCATAGCACCCTCCGTCTGATTTCTGTTACGCCCGCCGCAAGGCCGCACAGCGGCCCCGGGCGGGCGCTCTTCCAGGCAGCCCGCGCCGCCCGTTTTCCCTTGTTACGTTTTCTTTAGCTGCTGGCTGAGCTTGGAGAAGGCTGGGATCTCCGACAGCCCGCCCCGTGAGGCGTTGAGCCGGTAGTCCTCCGCCGCCTTTTCATTCAGATAGGCCTGCATCAGCTGCGCCGCCACACCCTGGTACGCCGGATCCTGCGCCAGATCCCGCAGCTCCTGGGGGTCCCGCTCCATGTCAAACAGCTGCATTTCATTGGTGTCATGGTAAAGGTTCAGCTTATACCGCGTCCCCCGGATCATTGTCGCCTGGACCGGATGCGGGAACACGCCCAGATCCATCTGGCTGCATCCACGGTATTCACACACGGCAATCTCCCGCTGCCGGTCGCCCTGGAGCGGGCGGCTCTCCGCCGGGATGGGGGCCTCCAGCCCCGCCGCACACATGGCGGTGGCAAACAGGTCGTTGAGCTGTACCGGGCTGCTGTTGACGTCCCCCTCCCGTTGGCCAGGGTATTTCACAATCAGCGGCACATTGGTGCAGCTGTCGTAGAAATAGGCCCCCTTCCCCAACAGGTTGTGGTCGCAGATCATGTCCCCATGGTCGGAGGAATAGATAATGAGGGTATTGTCATAGACCCCCTCCTCCTTCAGTGCGCCGATGACCTTCCCCAGCTGGGCATCCAGGAAGGACACCCCGGCGAAATATCCCCGGCGGAGCTGTTCCGCCTCCTCCGGTGTGAACCGCGTGTGGGGATCCCGGCATTGAAGGCGGCGGATCTCCTCCAGCGCCTCCAGGCGGCAGCCCTCCGTTTCCCCCTCCGGCGCCACCAGCGGTGGGCGGCACTGCTCATGCAGCAGCGCTTCGCTGCCTTCGGGGTGGTTGTCGTAAGGGCTGTGGGGGTCAAAGTAGCCCACAGACAGGAAGAAGGGCTTCTCCTTGTCACGCTCCCGGATGAATGCGGCAGAGCGCTCACTGACCCAGGTGGAGAAGTGGGTCTCCGGGGGGCGGCCCTTCCAGGCGCGGCCCTCCCGCTTGATTTTCTCATAGGTTTCCGGGTGGTTTTCCCGCAGCCATTTGCCGTAGGCATTGAGAGGCTCGTCCAGCAGCACATTGGGGTCATGGCTGAGCTCATAGTGGTCAAAGCCGTCCCCCGGGTTCCGCTGGCGGGTCTCATAGAGGATGCCGCTGACATGGAGCTTCCCCACCAGCCCGGTCTGATACCCCGCCTCCCGCAGGTGCCAGGGCAGCAGCCGCTCTGTCTGGGGCAGGATGTCAAAGAGGTTGTATACCCCGTGTCCGCTCAGGCGCTTGCCTGTGAGGATACAGGCCCGGCTGGGGGTGCAGACCGGGGCGTTGCAGTAGGCGTGGTCATAGCGGGTGCCCTCCGCTGCCAGGGCGTCCAGGTTCGGGGTGCTGACATACTGGCAGCCGTAGGCCCCCAGGGAGTCGCGCCGCTGCTGGTCGGACAGGATCAGCAGGATATTGGGCCGCCTGTCCATGGCTCAGCCCCTGGTCTTTCCGCCGGCTACATTCAGGGTCACGCCGTGGATGTAGCTGGCCCGGCCGCTGAGGAGGAAGGCCACGGTATTGGCCACCTCGCTGAGCTTGCCGGAGCGGCCCAGGGGTGTGGTGCTGGTTTTGGCATAGCCCGCACGCAGATCCTCGATGGTGATGCCCCGGGTGTAGGCCAGGGCGGTCTCATAGCTGAGGGTCCGCAGGCCCGTGGCCTCCAGGATGCCGGGGGCCACGCCCACCACGCGCACACCCTTCTTGCCCAGCTCCTTGGCCCAGGAGCGGGTCAGGGAGTTGACCGCGTTCTTGGTGGCGGCATAGACGCTCTGGCCCTCGCTGCCCTCCAGGCCGGACTCGGAGGACATGTTCAGGATCACGCCGGAGCCCTGCTTGACCATAACGCGGCCTGCCGCCTGGGCGCACAGGTATACGCCCTTCAGGTTCACGCCCATGACCTTGTCCCAGGTGCCCTCGTCCAGCTCATACTGGTCTCCCTCGTCCACCAGGAGGCGGGGGATGTTGATGCCCGCATTGTTGACAATGCCGTCAATCCGGCCAAAGGCGGCCAGGACGTCCGCCACCATCTGATCCACGCTCTCCTTGCTGGTCACGTTCGTGACCAGGTAGAGCACCTGCCCTTCGGCGGCGTTCTCAAAGGTGGGGGCCTGGGGGTTCATATCGCAGACGGCGACCTTCGCCCCGTCCGCCAGCAGCTCCTCCACGACAGCGCGGCCAATCCCCGACGCGCCGCCGGTTACGATGATTACACGGCCCTCCAGGCCGAGCCAAGATGTTTGTTCCATATTGCTCCCTCTCGTTTCTACATTATATTATCATGATTAGCCCTTGACGGCTCCCACCGTCAGGCCCTTGACAAAGAATTTCTGCCCGCACAGGAACACGACGAATACCGGGATGACGGTCAGGCAGCAGGCCGCAGTAATCAGGTTGTACTGGGCGCCCTCCTCGCTGACGAACTGGTTCAGGGCGATGGGCAGGGTCCGCAGCCGCCAGTCGGACAGGAACACCAGGGGGTCCAGGTAGCTGTTCCAGCTGTCCAGGAACTGCACCGTTGCCAGGGCGGCCAGGGTGGGCTTCACAGAGGGGATCATGATCTGGCCCCAGATCCGCCACTCCCCTGCGCCGTCGATCATGGCCGACTCCCGCAGGTCGTTGGGGACGCCTATAAATGCCTGCCGCATCATGAAGGTGGCGGACACGGCGATGAGCTTGGGGGCGATGATGGAGAAATGGGTGTTGGTCATCTCCAGGGCGGAGAACATGACGAACCGGGGGATCAGGGTCAGCTGGGAGGGGACCATCATCTGGGCCAGGTAGATCAGGAACAGCACATTGGCCCCCTTGAAGCGCAGCTTGGCAAAGGCATAGCCCGCCGTGGCCGCGGTGGTAACGCTGACCAAGGTGTTCAATACGGACACCTTAATGGAGTTCCAGTAGGACAGCAGGAAGTGGTAGTCCTTTTTGTTGGTGTCAATGTGGAGCACCACCTTGTAGTTGTCCCAGCTGGGGTTCTGGGGGATCCACTGGATGGGGATGCTCATGACATCCCGCTCCGCTTTAAACGAGGAGGAGACCATCCAGATAAAGGGCACAATCATCAGGACAGCGAAGCCGATCAGCAGGATTGTCATCACAATCTTTCCCGGCAGCTGGCGCTGGCGCATGGTCAGCACAGGGCCGTCCTTGGTATGTTTTACGTTTGTTGCAGCACTCATCTTCGGTCACCTCCTTAATCTTCTTTGTTATGCTTCCACTGGAAAACGGTGACGCACAGCAGAAGCAGGAACAGGATCATGGCTACCGCCGAGGCGTAGCCCATGTTGTAGTAGCTGAATGCCTGCTTATAAATGTAGTACACCAGCGTGTAGGTGGAGGTACCCGGCCCGCCCTGGGTCATGACGTTGATCTGGCCGAAGACCTTGAAGGAGCTGATGATGCCGGTAATGGTCAGAAAGAACGTGGTGGGCTTCAGCTGGGGCAGGGTCACGTAGAAAAACCGCTGGATACCGTTGACGCCGTCCAGATCCGCCGCCTCATAGAGGTCCTTGGGCAGGGCGGTGAGGGAGGCGCTGTAGATGAATACCTGATAGCCCAGGCTGCTCCAGATGCACATGAGCATCACTGCCGGCAGGGCCCAGGTGTAGCTGACCAGGAAACGGGGCGGGTCATCCCAGCCCAGGGACCGCATCAGCTGGGTGAAGGGGCCGTAGGAGGAGTAGAGCATCACCCAAACCGCCGAGGAGGCAACGATATTGCAGATCTTCGGCATGTACATGGTAATGCGTACCAGGCCCTGGAGCTTCTTTGCACAGAAGGTGTCAATGAGCACCGCCAGCACCACGGCCAAAAACAGGCCGATGGGCACGGTGACGACAGTAAAGATAATGGTGTTGACCAGTGAGGCGGTAAACCACTCGTCGGACCACAGGTCGATAAAATTTTTCAGCCCAACGACATTCCAGTTGCCAATGCCCTTGAGGAAATTCCAGTCGGTGAAGCTGATAAACAGGGAGAACAGCATGGGGATGACGCTGAAGCAGACCAGGCCCACCAGACTGGGCAGGAGGAACGTGCCCGCCACCAGATTGGGGTGGGCGCGCTGCTGCCTGGCGCTGGCGCGTAGCTGCTGGGTCGTGTGTTGTTGTGCCATAGGATCTCCTTCCTAAAAGTTGCAGTCAGACCAGGGGGCCGTCTTTTTTGCTGCCTTTTCTGGTTTTTGATATGGAACAGCCTGGGGCGGCGCGTATTCTTCGCCGCTCCAGGCTGCAGTTCTCAGCCCACAGGCTGAGACCAGGGTGTGTTTTACTTCAGCAGCGCATCGGAACGGCTCTTCATGTCGGCCAAGCCCTGCTCAACAGACTTCTGGCCGTACATGATCGCCTGAAGCTCTTCGTCGAAAATGGTCTCCACCTCGGCGTCCTTGTCAGTGACCAGGACAGCCTCGTCGAAGCCGGTACCGATGGACAGGTACGCCTTCAGGGACTCTGCATCAAACGCGCCGCCCTCGATGGCGTCCGTGGTGCCCTCGTTGACTGCGTCCACAATGCTGGACTTGTCAAAGCCGCTCCACAGGGGGATGCGCCCGCCGGAGGCCAGAGGGGCCATGCCGCCCTGGATGTACCAGACGATGAAATCAATGCACTCCTGGGGATACTGGGTCTTGGAGTTGACCACGATCAGGTCGCCCGCGTCGGACATAATGCCGTGGTCGGCCCGGTCCATGTAGCTCTCATCGGGCACAGGGAAGGGCACCAGGGCGGTCTGGAAATCGTGGGGATAGGTCTCCAGGTCGCGGGCAACACGGATGTTGGCCACGCCCAGGCTCATGGCGCACTTGCCCTCCAGGAAGGAGTTGGCGAAGGAGACGTCGTCAGCCACCTCGTCGTCCCAGCCGTAGGCATAACCGGCTTCCACCGTATCCCACAGCAGCTGGATGCCGTTCTTCCAGACCTCGCTGTCGAAGTTGGTCTCCGCAGCGCCGTCCTTATAGATGCTGTTGATGCCGAGGGGGCTGCCCATGCCGGCGCGGAGGTAGTCCTTGGTGTCCGCGAAGCAGAAGCGCACCGCGTAGGTCTTGTCCAGGCCCTCGCCCTTGGTCAGCTTCTGGCAGGCGTCGGTGAACTGGGCATAGGTCCAGCCGTTGACAGGCAGCTCAATGCCGGCTTCCTTGAACATGTCGGCGTTGACCATCATCCAAGCCTTGTTGTCGGTCTTGGTGGGCATGGCGTAGAAGCGGCCGTCGATGGCGTAGGGGGCCACGTTGGTTGCGCCCAGCTCCTTGGCGGGGTCAAAGCCGCGGGCCGCCAGATCGTCGGTCAGATCCAGGCACAGGCCGGCGTCCACACGGTTGTAGTAGCGGGTGGTGCCGCCGTAGCACATGAAAATGTCGATGTCGCTGCCAGCGGACAGGTAGGTGTCCAGCTGGAGGTTGCCGTCGGCGTTGTTGACGTAGCGGGTGTACTCGACCTGGATGCCCTTGTCTGCGAACTCCTTGTTGAAGTTCTCCACCAGGGCGTCGTAGCCGTACTCACCCTGGACGCCGCCCCACATCTTCAGGGTGACGGTCTCCTTGGGTGTTTCGGGGGTAGTGGCGGGCGTCTCATCAGACGGCGTGCTGGGGGTGTTGCCGGCGGGGGTGCTGGGGGTGTCCTGCTGGCCGCCATTATTGCCGCCGCAGGCCGCGAGGCTCAAGGTCATGACAAGAGCCAGGAAAAGCGCGATCCATTTCTTTTTCATCTTGATTTGTCCCTTTCTCATAAATTTGGCATGGTTGGTATCTCAAGAGCAGGGCTTGCGCCTCACTCATATGCCCGCACTTCAAAAACCCGCGCGTTGGGATAGCCGTTGGTGGTGGCAATCCGGAGCTCGATGCTGTCGCACAGGGGTGCTTCCGGGAATTCCAGTACATTCAGCCGCTGGTAGTTGCCCTCCACCCGCCGGGCTGCGGCCACTGCCCCCTCGCAGAGCAGACGGAGCTCATAGTCCCGCACCAGCTCCGCCGGGGGGCCCACCTGCTGCTGTGCCATCCGTTTGGCAGAGAGGGTGATCTTGATCGAGCGGTTCAGGTTGGAGTCAAAGGTCACGCGCACCTGCGCGATGTTTGCCGGCTGCTCCAGATGCAGGGCCAGGACCTCGCCCTCCGGCGAAAGCCCCTCGGACTCCCAGCAGTTGATGGCACCCTCCGTATCCCGGGAGATGCCGTTGAGGACGTTGGCGGCCGGATGGCCAGGCTTCTGGCTGGACGCCTCCGCCCGGGCCCGGCGGGCCAGGTCCGCGCTGTCCTGATTGGTGAAGCCGGGGAGATAGCAGTCGTTGCGCAGCAGCCGCTGCTGCAGCTCCTCCATCCGGCCCCCCATCTCCTGGGGCTGGCAGCCGTACTGCACGCACATCGCTGCTGCCGTACCCGCCGCCTGGCCGCCCACAGAGCAGGTCCCCATCACCCGTGAGCTGGCCATCGCCAGCTTGGATGCACTCAGGATCCTCCCCGCCTGCATCAAGTTCGGGATCCTGCTGTTGCAGTAGCATCGGTAGGGGATCGTATACAGCCCCGGGAAGTGCCGGACCGTGGAGGGCATCTGATCCTTGTCATCCAGCCCCCCGGCAGTATGGTTGTCAACCGGCCAGCCGCCGTAGGCCACTGCGTCCGGGAAAATGCGGTTGGACAGGACGTCGTTTTCTGTCAGGATGTAGCAGCCCATCAGCCGGCGGCTCTCCCGGATGCCGGGGAGCATCCCCACCCACTCCAGGTCGTAGTCCTCCGCCCCGTGGTCGCCGCTGTTTTTCAGGTGGTCCCACACACCATAGACACACCGCACCAGCTCATCCCGGATCGTCTCATACTCATCAATGATGTCCGGCCCCTTGCCGGGCAGCTCAATCCACCAATAGCCGTAGTCCAATCCATAACAGTCAAAGGCCTTCTTCTCCTCGGCCGTCCCCTCCCCCTTGTCCGATGCGGGGCAGGCGGCATCGGCGGCAAACAGCAGCATGGGCCGGTGGTTGCCGTGGCCCCGGAGCTTCAAATCATCCTCGCTGAAGTGCCGCACCCAGTCCGGTGTCCGGAAGGGGACTGGATGGCCCCGGTTCACCGCCTTGAACAGCAGGGTATTGCCCATACGGTTGTTGTTGGGCTGGTCCGGGGCGTCCGGCTCCTGGAACTCCGCCTTCCCCTCGCTGCCGGTACGGTAGTCCGCCCCGGCAAAGTAGCCCAGCGTGCCGTTGCCTGTGCAGTCGATGAACACTTTCCCGGCAATCCGCAGGTTGGTCTCTGTGGTGCCCTGGTAGCAGAGGATGCGTCCGATGCTGTCCCCCTCCAGCTCCACGCTGTTCATGCTGGTGTTCAGAAACAGGGTCAGGTTTTCCTGGCGGTATACAATCTGGAGCAGAGTGCTGTCCCAGATCGAGTAATTATAGTAGTCATTGCGGGCCTTGTTCTCCAGCATGATCTCGTGGATGATGCCGGTCTCCGCCGCATTCTGCTTAAACTGGTTGGCGTCCGCGCCGCAAATGTGCATCCGGATCTCCGAGCTGGCATTCCCGCCCAGCACAGACCGGTCCTGGACCAGCGCCGTCCGGACGCCCTCACGGGCACTGGCCAGCGCCGCGCACAGGCCGGTCATACCGCCGCCGACCACTACAACGTCAAAGGCCTCATCCTTCCATTTGCTGCGTATCCCCATCTCTCTCATCTCCCCTAAAATACATCACATTTCGCTGTCTGTGCTGTGAAGTTTAACAGAGTTTCCAATACATGTCAATACATTCTGTCGAATTGTGCCAAATTGTAAGAACATTTCGGAGGAAATCACAAAACCACCCCCCTGTTTTTGCCATATTTGACAGGACATAGTAATCGATAGCCAGGATTCCCACGATTTGTCGGAATATGGTAGAAATTGTTTGACATCCCCCCGCTCTGTGTGATATAGTTATACAAAAACCTTCTACCTGAGATGCGGAGAGGGGCTCCCTTTCCGTTTTTTTATGCTCAGGGGCAGAATGAGGTGGATGATGAAGCCGCTGCACGCCCAAATATCGGACTATGTTATGACAAATATCGAGAGTGGGGAGTGGCCTGTCGGCCACCTGCTGCCCACGGAGATGGAGCTGTGCGAACAGTTCGGCGTCAGCCGGGCCTCTGTGCGCACGGCGCTGCTGGGTTTGGTCAACGACGGGTACCTGATCCGCGTAAAGGGCCGGGGCACCTTCGTCACCACCCCCCAGCGGGTGGAGGAATCCACCGTGTTTATCGAGAGCTTCGCCGAGGAGATGCACCGCCGGGGCGAGGTGATCGAGACGGAGGTTCTGGAATTCCGGGTAATGCCCGCCGACGAGCGGGTCTCCGCCAGCCTCCAGATCCCCTTGAACAGCTCCGTCATCAAGCTGACCCGCCTGCGCTACCGCAAGGACCATATTGAGGAGGGGCCCATTGTGCTGACCACCTCCTACTACACTATGAAGCTCAGCTTCCTTCAGAACTACGACTTCTCCGCCATCTCCGTCCACCAGGCCATGTCGGAACACGGGATGGCGAAGAAATACACGGAAAAGCACATCAATGTCACCTTCTTGGATACCCGCTCCAGCCGCCTGATGGGCGTGGAGACGGGTGCGCCTGCGCTGACTATCGTCTCCTACACCAAGGATATGGACGATGAGCTGGTGGAGTACTGCGAGAGCTATTATCCTGCCAACCGGAACGAGTTTATTTTGAAAATCCGGCTGTAACGGCCGGACGCCGCCCCCATTGGGGGCAGCGTTTTGTAAAGGAGGAGTACGACGTGAAAAAAGAGATCCTGTGCTATGGCGACTCCAACACCTGGGGCTGCATCCCCCGGTGGGAGGACCTGGGCGTCCCCTCGGAGCGCTACGGCCCGGACACCCGCTGGACAGGCCGCCTGGCAGCCCTGCTGGGGGATGGGTACCACATCATTGAGGAGGGCCTGGGCGGGCGGACCTCTATCTACGATTTCCCCGGCGAGCCCTGGCGCAATGGCCTCCCCTATTTCCAGCCCTGCCTGCTCAGCCACCGGCCTCTGGACCTGGTGGTCATCATGCTGGGGACCAATGACCTCCACGCCTGCCTCCACCCCTCCCCCGAGCGGCTGGGGGACGGCATCCGTACCCTGGTGGATGTCGTGCGGGCCACGCCCAAGTGCGGCCGGGGCAATACACCGCCGCCCATCCTGGTCATCGCCCCTGCCCACATCAAGGAGGCCCAGGGCCGGAAGGAGGTCTACCCCAAGCTGGGCGGGGAGACGGGGGAGGCCCTGTCCCGCCAGTTCGCCGCGGTCTACCGCCAGGCGGCGGAGGAGCTGGGGTGCCTGTATTTGGACGCCGCCCTGTACGCCCAGCCCAGTGACGCCGACGGCCTCCACTGGATGCCGGAGTCCCACCGCCTGCTGGCGGACGCGCTGGCCCAGGCCATCCCGCAGGCCTTTGGGGAGGGCGCGCGATGAGGCGGGTTGAGATCGCATCCCTCACGGCGGAGGGCGGCAGCCTGACCGGCTACCTCCATGACCCGGACAACGCCTATATCCACCGCAGCCCCCGCCCTGCCATCCTGGTCATCCCGGGAGGCGGCTACCGGAAGCTGGTGGAGCACGAGGGCGACCCAGTCGCCTGGGAGTTCTTTACAGCCGGTTTCCACACCTTCCTCCTGACCTACTCCCTGTGGAACGCCGAGGCGCCGAAGCCCCTGGGCTGGACACCGCTGGCCCAGGCATCCCAAGCCCTGCGCCTGATCCGGGAGCACGCGGCGGAATGGGATGTACGCCCCGACCGGGTGGCCGTCATGGGATTCTCCGCCGGGGGGAACCTGGCCGGGTCCTGCGCGGTGCTGTGGGACCGGCCGGAGCTGAAGGCCCTCCTGGGTGCGGCGGACGCGCGCAACCGTCCGGACGCGGCAGTACTGGCCTACCCCGCAACGCGGATGCTGGGCCCCTTTGTCCACCAGAGCTCCCGGCGGTGCCTGGTGGGGGACGGCGACCCGGCCCCCTTTGACCTGCCCAGCCAGGTCCGGGCGGACACGCCGCCCTGCTTCGTCTGGTCCACCATGGCGGATGACCATGTGCCGGTGGAGAACTCCCTGGAATTTGTCCAGGCCCTGCGGCGCTGCGGCGTCCCCTGTGAGCTTCACCTCTATACAGAGGGGCGGCACGGCCTGGGCCTGGGGACAGTGGAGGCTGTGGAGGAGCACCCCCATCTTGCCTCGTGGGTGCCGCTGTGCAAGCGGTGGCTGGGCAGGCATCTGGACTTCCCGGTCAGCATATAACAGGGTAGGAGGCGGCAAACTATGAAAAGCTTTTCCCAGACATATGACGTGGTGGTGGCAGGGGGCGGCCCTGCGGGGATCTGCGCGGCAGCAGCAGCCGCCCGCCAGGGGGCCCGGACAGCACTGGTGGAGCGGTACGGCATCCTGGGCGGGATGTTCACCTCCGGCTATGTCAACCCGGTTTTGGGGGCCGTGGCCCCCGGCACGATGTACAGCGAGATCATCTCCCTCCTGGGCGCCTCCAGCATGAAGACACGCAACGGGCAGGAGATGAGTATTGACAGCGAGCAGGCCAAGGGCCTCCTCCTGCAATTCGTCCACGATGCCGGGGTGGATATTTTCCTCCAAACCCCTGTGGTGGAGGTCTTGAAGGAGGGCCGGACCGTCAGGGGGCTGGTCATCAGCACCCAGGACGGGTTGAAGGAGCTGTCTGCAGGCGTGGTCGTGGACGCCACCGGCGACGGCTTCGTGGCCGCCCGGGCAGGGGCTGCGTACCAGATAGGCCGGGAGGCTGACGGCCGCTGCCAGCCCGCCACCCTCGAGTTCAGCCTGTACGGCATTGACGAGGAAACCGGCATCACCTGCTGGGGCGGCAGTGACCCGGTCACGCTGCCCGATGGGACGAGATACGCAGATTTCTGCAAGGCCGCCAACGCCCGGGGCGAGCTGCCGGAACATGTGGCTATTGTCCGCATCCACCGCACCAACCGCCCCGGCGAGCGCAGTATCAATGCCACCCAGGCCAACGGCTACAACACCCTCACCCCGGAGGGCGTTGTGGGCGCCGAGGTCGAGCTCCGCAGGCAGATCGGCCAGATCATCCGCTTTTTGCGCCAATATGTCCCCGGCTTTGCGCACTGCGCCCTGAAGGGCAGCGGCAGTACCCTGGGGGTGCGGGAGACCCGGCGGATCACGGGGGACTATGTACTCTCCGACCACGACGTGGAAACCGGCGCCCGGCACGATGACGTAGTGGTACATGACGCCTGGTTCCTCATCGACATCCACAACCCCGCTGGCGGCGGGCAGGCCGAGGGCCGCTCCCAGCCCGCTATCCCCTACGATATCCCCTACCGCAGCCTGCTGCCCCAGGGGCTGGACAACCTGCTCACTGCCGGCCGCTGTATCTCCGGCACCCACCGTGCCCACGCCAGCTACCGCGTCGGCGGCGTATGCCTGGCTACTGGCCAGGCGGCGGGTACAGCCGCCGCCCTGGCAGCCCTGGGGCAGGTCACACCCCGGGATCTGGAGGTAACAAACATCCAGGACGCCCTGGCTAAGCAGGGCGCGGTCCTGTTTGACCGCTAGCAAAGGGAACACCCCATCTGTCAGAGCATGTGATGCCCATGCTGACAAACGGGGTGATTTCCCTTTCCCTATACGTTTTGATCAACTGGGCTATCGGCTGTCCCGATGGCCTGCTGGATCTGGATTGGAGGCCGGCTATGCATCCATTTGAAGAAGAATATGTCCCTGCCAATGGCATCCGCCATTTTTTGCTGCACTATCCCAAGGCGCCCGGAACACCGGTCCTGCTCTACCTGCACGGCGGCCCCGGCATCTTTGAATCCCTATTCGCGTATCAGCTGGACAAGGGATGGGGGGATCTGTTTACCCAGGTACACTGGGACCAGCGCGGGGCAGGGAAAACCCTCCGGATCAACAAGAGGGCCGGTATGCCGGAAACAACCAGCCAGATGCTGGACGATTTACACAGTATTGTCCAGCACTTGCAGCAGAAATACCAAACAGAAAAAATCGCCCTGCTCGGCCACTCCTGGGGGAGCATACTTGGCAGCCTGTACGCATTGCGGCACCCTGAAAATGTTTTATGCTACATTGGGGCAGGACAGGTGATCAGTATCATGGAGAATGAACGGGCCGGGTATCAGAAAATACAGGAGTTGGCCAGGAAAGCGGGGAACCAGAAGCACCTCCAGGCGCTGGAGAAGCTGGGGGCGTATCCTCCCAGCGACCCGGAGCTGCTGCTGAAGCGTCTGCCCGCCATGCGGAAAATACAGGAGGCCTATGACAACGGCCCTGTTTCCGGCTCTGGCCCGGGCGATCTGCTGAAGGTCATCCGCCGCAGCCCATCCTTCCGATGGGGCGACCTCATTAGCTTCCTGCGGATCATGCAGGTAAATCACCCGCTCCATCTGCAAATGGTTTCATTTGACCTCTTCCAATTCCCGGCGCGCTACCAGACGCCGGTCCACTACATCCTGGGCGGGGCGGACAATATTACGCCTACGCCGCTCAGCGAAGCCTACTTTGATACGATTGAGGCCCCCCAGAAAACGATCACCATCATCCCGGACGCCGGGCATAACCTCATGTACGAAAAACCGGACGCCTTTACCGCCGCCCTCCGCAGGGTGCGGGAAACACTGTAGCAGTATCCCGCATCCTGCGGGTCGGGGACAAAAGGCCGCACGGAGGAGACACGCCATGCAATCTGTAAATCTATTGATTAAGCCAGCCTCCAGCCTCTGCAACCTGCGCTGCCGCTACTGCTTTTACGAGGATATTTCCAACAACCGCAGTGAAAAAAGCATGGGGATCATGCCGGACAGCACCATGCATACACTGCTGGAAAACGCCTTCCGCCTGGCGGACGCCAACGGGGCTATCCATTTTGCGTTTCAGGGCGGGGAGCCCACCCTGGCCGGGCTCCCCTTTTTTGAGCGCTTCACAGCGGAAGCCCGGCAGCTCTGCCCTGCCGGGGTGGACATGCAGTTTTCCATCCAGACCAATGGGACCCTGCTGGACGAAGCCTGGGCTGCATTCTTCCACAGCCATCAGTTCCTGGTGGGCCTCTCCCTGGACGGCTATAAGGATCTGCACAACCTGTACCGGGCAGACGAAAAGGGGGCCGGCAGCTGGAACCGGGTGATCCGTGCCCTGCGGCTGCTGCAAAAGCACGGCGTCATGACAAACGCCCTTTGCGTTGTCACCGCCCAGTGCGCCCGGCACCCGGACCGGGCCTATGCGGAGCTGAAAAAGCTGGGGTTTGACTGTATGCAGTTCATCCCCTGCCTGGACCCTATCGGCCAGGAGCGCGGCAGGATGCCCTTTTCCCTGACACCGGAGCGGTATGGCCAATTCCTGTGCCGCCTCTTTGACCGCTGGTATGAGGATTGGGCAAAGGGCCGCTATCGCAGCATCCGGCTGTTCGACGATTATGTCCATCTGATCCTGGGGGATGTACCGGGGACCTGCTCTACCTGCGGGCAGTGCGGCAGTTATTTTGTGGTTGAAAGCGACGGGAGTGTGTACCCATGCGATTTTTTCGTGCTCGATCAATGGCGGCTCGGGACACTGGGCGGGATGCCCTTAGAAGCGATGGCGGATGGGGCGCGTCTCCGCGCCTTTTTCCAGCGGGGGGATGAAAAGCCCACGGAATGTACGGGCTGCCGCTGGCGCAGGCTGTGCAACGGCGGCTGCAAAAACGATTGGATCTCTACCCCAGACCCCCACAACTACTTTTGCCCAGCCCTCCGGGAGTTTTTTGCCTATGCGGAGGGCCGCCTGCAATCCATTGCGCAGGAGGAGCGCATCCTGCGGCGCATATGATCCTTCTATCAAGGGGACCAGCTGGTGTTTATCCACAAGGGATCGCCAGCACACAGGCCGGCAATCCTGCTGTATTGGGAAGCTGCTGCATTTATCCTGTCACTTTTAGTGCCGACACCACATCTGAAACTGTCATTTGCAAGTCATCCGGGATTTCTTTTCTTGTGGGCAGTATGGCAAAGAATGCTTTTTCGGACGCTGTTTCTGTTACAAATTGTGGTAATTTCATGTTGCGCGCTTCACAAATCATCTTTTCAAAGGAAAAATAGTTAACGGTGTCCGTGGTTGCTACATGGAAAACCCCGTGCAGATTATGGTCAAGAACATATTGGGTGTATTCTCCTATTTGTTTTGCAAATGTCACATTGATCGTATAATTGGGATACGTGTGGTGAGGCTCCCCATTGCGGCTGTGCCGCTCTAATTGTTGAACCCGCGGGCAGTCATCGCTCCAGACTGCGGCCAGACGGAAGATGGCCAGCTGGTCTCCGAGCAGGTTCCCCAGCATCGTTTCGCAATCACGTTTGAAGCATCCGTACTCAGATTTTGGGTTGGGCAAATCATTTTCTGTCCAGGGCCTGGATAGATTCCCATCAACCACATTTGCTGTCGATATATACAGCAAGCGCCTCTTTTTTTCCGCCAGCCAATTTGCCAATACTTGATGAAACCCCAGTTGTGCCTGGTAGTCTCCGCGGACAGAAGAAATGACGATGTCCGGGTTTTCATGCGATAAAATCTCCAACAATTTATCCAGCTCTTCCACCGCCAATTGGTAGCCGTTTTCCGGGACATGATGCCCTGCTGTCAGTATCATTTGAAAACCGTCTTCCAAACCCCTGACAATTGCTTGCCCTACCAGGCTGTTGCCGCCAATTAACAATACTTTCCGTCTCATTTACTCCCCCCTGATCATCCCAACTTCTTCCCTTTTTGAATCCTGAAGCATACGTGCTTTTTGTATCAGTCCGGAAAAACCAATAATCCGAACCTATTTCCTATCGGAAAAAGTTCGGATTATCTGGTGTTTGGTGCGCGAGGCGGGACTTGAACCCGCACGCCCGTAATGAGCACTAGAACCTG
>CAJUAC010000043.1 GCA_910583885.1 uncultured Oscillospiraceae bacterium
TTCTTACGTGAAGGACAGCAAGTGGGTCCGCGCTTCCTGGCTGGATACCGAGTATGATGCCATTATCCGTGAGCAGATTCATAACCCCAGCGAGATTACTGTTCACTACACTGTTGGCAGTGCCTTTGAGGGCATGACGAACGCCACGATTGTTGATGAGAACGGCAAGGTTTATGCTCTGCCCTCTCTGACCAGCTTCGAGCTGGAGGATTGGACCGACGGCTCCAACCTCTACATCCCCACTGCCCTCTTTGAGGTTCCCAACATCACCCTCCGCGGCGGTGTTGCACTGAGAGACATGATCGAGTTTGCTGGCGTGACCTACGATGGTAGTACTCCTGCCGTTGTGAGCTACAAGAGCGTTCAGTGCTACAAGATCCCCAACAACTACCAGTTGGTTGAGCTCTGGGCAACCTATAACTTCAAGGCTGGCTATGATGACGATGCCATGAAGGAGCACACTGTTGTTATTGAGGACATCACTGGCGAGACGAATACCACCGAGAGCAACATCATTGATACCTATGATGTGACTCTCCTGCCCGTGGGCACCGTCATGGGTGAGGACGACATGTACAAGACCCTTGCTACCAGCAAGCGGATCGTCCGTGTTGATTTCAACCTGGAGCTGGATTATTACAATCCCAATGTCTCCGTCCAGATCGGCGCTGACAAGGCCCGTGCCCTCGTTGTCCATGGCGGTAACTCCGGCTTCGAGTATTCCGTGTTCTTCGAGTGGGATACCGTGTCTGCTGTTACTCTGACCATCGGCGCTGTCAGCAACAAGAACCTGACCTATGATGTCACCCTTGATACCGTTCCCGCTGGCGTCCAGGTCGTTGTTGGTTCCGGCACCTACAAGGTGAGCGGCGATACCGCTGTTACCCTCCGGGTTCGCACCGATGACACCTATACCGTCACCGCTGATGTCAATCCCAATTGCACGATCAAGCCTGTTGAGCTGAAGCGTTACCTGGACAGCACGACCGGCAAGTTCGTGAATGAGTGGGTCATCACTGTGACCGACGTTAAGGCTGACGTCAAGATCAAGCTGAACGCAGAGAAGAATGTGACAGCAGAGAACTAATTCCTGGTGGATCCCGAATTAGTTGATTGCGTGTTAACAGGATCTCTTTCGTGAATCCCTAAAAAGCACCCCCGAGGGCTTCGGCCCTTGGGGGTGCTTCCTCATTCAGTATCTTAAACAGCTGCCATCCCCCAGCTGTACAGGGCAATTTCCCCTCCTGCATGGCATTTGGCGATTAGTTTCAGGGCAGTTGCAGCAGGGACAGCGGCGTTCCGCCGGAACTCCGATTCTGTCACTGTCTTCCCGTCAATGTTCACAATACTTCTTGTCCGGTAGGGGGAGACCGCCGTGCCGTCCCACGACAGGGAGAGGGTGCCCCCTGTCCCGATCAGCCGGTAATGGACAAGGACGATCCCGTCCATCCGTGCTTCGCCGCACTGGACGGTGCGGGAGATGGTTCCAACAGTATCGTCGGTAAGGCTTGTGGCGGTAAAGCGGCCGGTAGATGCATTGTAGTCCATTGTACCGCTATAGCGGCCATCCCTGGTGGAGATTTCGATCCGGTAGTTGAACTTGCCGCTGAAAAATAGTTCCGTCTGGATCTGGTAATAGCCTCCATAGTAGGAGTGGTCGCTTTTCAGGATCTGTGTGAAATCCCGCTCAGCCTCGTACTCCCCAGTGTTTTCATTGTAAAGCGCAAGATGGAAGACCGTGTCCTTACAGGAGAGCTCCTGGAACTGGATCAGCACAGGGATCTCTATGAGACACCCCGGCCCGGGCGGCGTAAACCGGATCACCAGCGGCATATTGGCCTCTGCGTTTCCCTTGGCTACCTTCATCTGTGACACCTGCTTCAGGCTGGCACGGAATTCCTCGCTGGTGCAGGAGAACGCCCCCCGGGCGAACCACAGGGCGTCCCCCCGGGCAAGCAGCCCGCCCACGCCGGTATGGGCGGATATGCCCTGGAATTGCTGAAAAAAACAGCCGCGCTGGGGTGGCTTTCTTTCCAGCGCCGCCAGCATATGGCAGTGGTTGTAGGCCAGCCGCAGCAGACCGGTTTTCAGCGAGGCCTGGGAGGCTGTGTCGCTTGTCCGGATCTGCTCCTGCGCCTCCTGCTCCACCCGCTGGATCTGCCCGGAAAGCTCATTTGCAGCCTGCCGGTTGCCGGTCAGGCCGTTTTCGATATCGGCACACATCCGGTTGAAATCGTCCATCATGATGCGGTCGGACTTCACCCATTGCGGCAAATGATAGTTTTTCGTATAATCCATTAAAAAATCTCCATTTCGTAGTAATCCTGCAACGAAAAGCCGTTACACCTTGGGGTGTAACGGCGAGAAGTAGATGGAAAACTGGTAACGTCATATGTACCAAAAGAGGACGGCAGCCATTCTTTTTCTTGGAAAGAAAAAGAATCAAAAAGAACTGACCAAACGGCCAGGCTGCTGAAGCGCAAAAAATATTCCAGGCTCTGTGGAGCCTGGAATATTTTTTGTTTAGCATTTTAAGGCGGCACCAGATTGATCCATGCACCGGTACACGCCGGTTTATCCACTATTTCTGTTCGTTGACATACAACTCCATCCGATTCTGAATCAACGCTGCCGTTTCTTCCAAGGTTTTGTCCCCAGTGAAGTACGCTCCCGCCATCTCGGTGATGATGTCCAGGGTGCTGTAATCCCACAGATGCACCCCCTCTGTGGCCTCGTACAAGGCCATCAACTGATCGTACTGCTCCTGGGTGATGTGGTCATACAGGAATTCCACACGGTCCTCACCAGATATGATCCCGCTTCGCCAGCGTGGGACCTCCCGGAGGACGCCGTCCCTGCCCACCTCCATCTTCGGCGTCATGTGGAGCTCTGCCACCCGCTGGAAGTCCTCCTTATTGATGGGGAAAGCGGTAAAATTGCTGCTGTCCAGCTCAAACACATGGGGGATGAGCTTTGTGCGCAGGAAGGACCAGGCGGCCTCCTTGTTTTGGCAGGAGGCTGAGAGCGCAAAGGTCTGGTACATGGCAAACCGGCTGCCCACCCTGCCCTGCCGGTTGGGATAGCCGATAAAGGAGAACTCCCCGCCAAAAAGGGTCTCATATTCATTGATGAAATCAAAGCTGGTGCAGAGGGCCTGCATGAGCATCTGGTTCCCGTTGAGTATTTCCCTCGCCTCAAACGTCTGTATTTGTTCCTCCGGGAAGGCGGCACAGAACTCCAGCAGATCCCGGAACTCCTGGCTGTCAAAATGACAGGTCCCGGCCTCCCAGTCCAGGAGGGTCCCGGATTCCATGGAGACCAGCTTCTGAAAAAATTCTATCCGGGTACCGCTGTACCCCAGCCCCAGGGGGCGGCAGCCCTCCGGCATGGCCTCCAGCGCCACCCAGAAATCCTCGGGGGTCCAGCTCATCCGGTCGCCGACAATATCCCGGGCGCCCACCAGGGTTTCAAAGGCAAAGGTTTCCGCGATCTGATAGAGCTTCCCTCCCTGCTCCAAGGCCTGGAGAGGCCGGAGCATCAGGGCATCCCGGCCCAGCTCCGGGTCGCCCTCAATATAGGGCCACAGGTCCTCCAGCAGCCCGGCAGCCCCCAGGCGGCCTACCAGCTCACTCTGTGTAATGATATCCGGGGCATTGCCCGTCAGGATATCTGTGATGATGACCGGCAAAACCTCCTGGTAGGTGCTGCCCATTTGCGCATAGTCAATAACAGAAATATAGCAATCCTTGCTCTCACGGTTGAACGCAGCAATTGCCTCCTGTTCCGAGGGCGTCAAAGAGAACCCTCCATATGTCACCACTGTCCTGGCGGGGACCTCTGCGGCATCGGTGGGGGTGAGGAGGCAGATACTGGTCTCTGCCATGCTGCCCATACCGCCACGGGTCATGGCGGCCAGCCGGCCGTCCTCCAGGAAGGTGAAGAACGTAATGAGGTTTGCGCTGATGCCGGAGTCCACCCAGCTGAGCACCTCCCGGGCCTCCTCCGCTGTGCTGGTTTCCTCCGGCCAGGCGTACAGCTTATCGCCATTGATATAGTAGAACAGGGCGTTTTCATCGCCATCGAATGCATAAAGGGTCTGCGGGGGCAGGGGCCAGGAGGTTCCCCACTCCTGCTTTTCCTTGTCGATGGTCAGCACGCAAGGGACTGGATACCCGTCCTCCCCCATAGAGCTGCCCAAAATGGCGCTCCCGCCGCTGTTCAGGCGGATGAACTTTGAAGCGCCAATGACCCTTTCATTTCTTAGTGTAAACCGTACCTCCCCACGGCTGTCCAGCACGGCCACCAGACCGCCGGCGTTGACCAGGAGATCGCCATCATCATCCATCCACAGGTCATAGAGCTCTTCTACCTCCAGCCGGTCCAGCAGATCCCCGGCATCGAAGCGGAAGAGTTCGTTCCCCTCCCCGTCCAGCTGGCGCAGGACAATGGAGCTGCCGCGATAGCTGATGTAACCCACCTTACTGTCGTTCTCCTGGTCGAAGCCCTCCGGCAGATCGTAGGTCTGGAGGTATGTATGCTCTGTCACCCATATGGTGCCGTCTTTACCGGGCCGGAGATGGGCGCTGTTAACATGTCCCTCTGTTGGTTCCTGGAACTGTGTGGGCTGGAAGGCTGCCAGCTGTTGGGCAGGGCCGCCCTCCAGGGGAAGGGCCACCAGCCCCCAGGGGCCATAGAGCTGGCCGGGATCCCGCTCCTCCGGGGCCTGGGCAAGGTTGCCCAATAAGTAGATGGTATCCCCTGACACGCAGCCGCTGGAGACAAACGAGAAGGGGGCAGAGATGGCCACCTCCTCCGGTACATAAATGACCCCCTCCGGAGTGGAGGTTCCCTTTCCGCCGCAGGCAGAGAGAACGAGCAGCGCCAGTAGCAGGGCTATCCAGTGTGTATTTCTCATGGTCAACTTCTCCCTTGTCTGGTCTGTTTAGGTTGTAGTTCCTTTATGAGAACATAAAACATAGGGCCGCTCTTGTCAAGCGGCCCTATTGGTGTTAGACGTAACGATTCCAGTGGAAACCACGTCCACAGCCATTTGTGCAATAATAACCTGTCGCATATAAGACGCGTTCCCTGCTGTTGCAGTCCTCACAAAGCATAATCCGGTACTGCTTGGCAGTATAATGGACGCCCGATTTAGAGCAAGAAACGCTCCAGCTGTCATCGTATGTCTCTTCTCTTTCCTGACTCATATAGCGACCTCCACCACACTCCGGGCAGGAAGCCAAACGCGGCTGGATGCCGGCATCGCTGGCAAGTGCCACAGTGGACAAAAGGGACACCACCATCATAACAGCGGCAAAGAGGCTGAGGATACGGGTGAACCGACTTTTCTTCATGATTGTCTCCTTTTTTATCAGCTTTCCATCTGTATAAATTCGGGACACCATCGGCGGGGACGTCCCGACTGTCCCTGCCGTGATTATAGGATACCATACCTTTCACCTTTTGTCTATGACATCCCCTGCACAAAAAAATTTGCATAAGACGGCATGTCCATACTCTGTACAAATTTCAGCAATATGCTATAATATTATTAAAATCACGGGCAAACCCAAAAGGTAAAGAGGTGCGTTATGAACGAAGTGTTTCTGGGCGACTACATACGGCAAAAACGGATCGAACTGGGCTTGAGCCAACAGGAACTCTGCGAGGGGATCTGTGACCATGGCACCCTCTCACGGCTAGAGAACGGCCGTCAGACGCCCTCCCGGAATCGGATCGCCGCTTTGCTCCAGCGGCTGGGTCTGCCGGATGACAGGTATTTTGCTTTGCTGAGCAGAGAAGAGGAGAAGATTGCCGCACTGCAAGAGGAAATCCTTTCGTGTAATGTCCGCGGGGAGCAGGAACAGGGCTTAAGGCTCCTCACGGAATTGGCAAAGCTGGCCGATCCGGATGACCAGGCAACCCAGCAGTTTATCCTGCGCTCTGAAGTCCTCTTAGGGGACTATGGTTTCGAGGAGCAGTTGGAGATGCTGATGAGGGCAATCCGAATGACTGTCCCTCAGTTTGAGCTGGACAAGCTGGAGCAGTTTGTTTACTGTTTCGATGAGGTCAAAGTCATCAACCAGATTGCATGTGCATACTCCAAAGCAGGGCAGCGAAAAAAAGCAATCGGTCTTTACGACCGACTGCTTCGGTATGTACAGGCGCGCAATCTGCAAATCATGCGCTCCGGCGGGCTAGTACCTCTAATTGCACATAATTATGCACGTGAATTAGGATTAGACAAACGGTATGACGATGCGATTGAGATTGCTGAACAAGGAAAGCAAGCATGTATCAAAAGCGGACACTATCTATTATTGCCTGGCCTGCTGCATATTGAAGCTGAGTGCTATCATTACTTAGGAAACAATGAAAAAAGCAAAAATTTATATTTGCAGGCATATTATATCTATTTAGCAGTCGACAATAAAAAAGACCTTGCTATCCTTCTTTCAGATGCCGGAGAACAACTGGGGATAAATTTGGAGCTTTAATTCATGTCTAATTTACTATCCGGCATATCATCCATAGGAGAGACCGGATACGCATCCCCCTCCGGTTCCTCAATCGCCGGAGGCGCGAGTTCCTCGCAGTAACACCCATAAGCGGCGGGGCCCGCCAGTGCGGATATGCACAACAGCAGTGACATGAGTACAGCAGCAAGACGCTTCATGCGGGATACCTTCTTTCTTCTATATTGACTTTACAATAACATAAGGCTGGCAAAATTTCTATGGCGTTCTGTGCAAATTTTTTGTTGCATAGAACGCCATAATCCCTCGCGTGTAGAAAAATTTTTGAGCATTAGGGGCAACAGTGCCGCGTCCAGTTCCGTATAAAAACTTGCCCTTGCAAAAAAGGGCTATCCATGGTAAACTTTTCCCGGTATTTTGGCAAAATGAGGAGACGTTTATGGAGCTGTATACAATCTATGAGAAGATGGGCCTCAGCCGCCAGGTTTACGACCGGGGCGAGGCTGTCCTTGCCGGCCTGGAGGCGCGCTTCCGCGCTATTGACCAGACGGCGGAATATAACCAGGCTAAGGTCCTCCATGCTATGCAGAAAAACCGTATTGGGGCCAACCACTTCGCCGCAACGACCGGCTACGGTTACGACGACGATGGCCGGGAGCGGCTGGAGAAGGTGTACGCAGATGTATTCCACACAGAGGCCGCCCTGGTCCGGCCCCAGATCACCTGCGGTACCCATGCGTTGGCGGCAGCTCTCAGCGCCAACCTCCTGCCAGGGGACGAGCTTCTCTCCCCTGTAGGCCTGCCCTACGACACCCTCCAGGAGGTCATCGGCCTGCGGCCCTCCCCCTGCTCCCTGGCAGAGTACGGGGTAACATACCGGCAGGTGGATTTGACCCCAGCGGGCGGATTTGACTATGACGCAATCCGTGCTGCTATCAACGGGAAGACGAAGCTCATCACCATCCAGCGCAGCAAGGGCTATGCTACCCGCCCCTCCTTCTCTGTCCAGCAGATTGGGGAACTGATCGCTTTCTGCAAAAGCGTGAAGCCGGACGTGGTCTGCATGGTAGATAACTGCTACGGCGAGTTTGTAGCCACTATCGAGCCCTCCGACCTGGGGGCAGACATGGTGGTGGGCAGCCTCATCAAGAACCCCGGCGGCGGCCTGGCCCCCATTGGCGGCTATATCTGCGGGACGCAGGCATGTGTCAACCGCTGTGCCTACCGCCTCTCCGCGCCCGGGCTGGGCCAGGAGGTGGGCGCAAACCTGGGGATCCTGCCCGCCTTCTACCAGGGCTTTTTCCTTGCCCCCACAGTGGTGGCCGGGGCCCTGAAGGGGGCTGTGTTTGCCGCCAGCATGTGTGAGGGCTTAGGCTTCCGCTGCGTCCCTGCCAGCGGGGAGCCCCGCTGTGATATTATCCAGGCTGTTGAGCTGGGCAGCGAGGGTGCCATGTGCGCATTCTGCGAGGGCATCCAGGCCGCTGCGCCGGTAGACAGCTTCGCCGCACCCGTCCCAGGGGATATGCCGGGCTATGACAGCCAGGTGATTATGGCGGCGGGAGCCTTCGTCCAGGGCAGCAGTATTGAACTCAGCGCCGACGGCCCCATCCGTCCCCCCTACGCGGTCTATTTCCAGGGTGGGCTCACCTGGCAGCACGCAAAATTGGGCGTACTGCTGGCGGTACAGAAGCTGGTGGACAGGGGGTTGGCCGCGCTGTGACAGGCAGCACCCCCAACCGGTATTTCCGGCGCAGACCGCCCCCTTTATCCGTCCATATTTGCCTGACAAAAATGAACGGATAAAGGAGATCAATGAATATGTGGTTTTGGCTTTCGATTATTGCGCTGCTCTGCTGGAGCGGATCCGACTTGTTTTCCAAAATTGGCTGCCGTGACCCCAAGGACAAATTGAGCCATCTGAAAATGGTTATGGCTGTGGGCGTTGTCATGGGCCTTCATGCCTTTTGGGAGATTTTTGTGGGCGGCGTGGAGATCAACTTCCCAATCATCCTCACCTACCTGCCGGTATCCCTGCTCTACATCCTGTCCATGGCCATGGGCTATGTGGGCCTGCGGTATATTGAGCTGAGTATTTCCTCTCCCATCTGCAACTCCTCCGGCGCGCTGGTAGCGGTGCTGACGCTGATCTTTGTCGGCACGGAGGACTATTCCCCTCTTGCGCTTTTTGCGGTAGCGCTGGTGTGTGTAGGCGCTGTGGGCCTGGGTGTTGTGGACTCCGTGGAGGATGAGGCCCTCCGGGCCGAGCGGCAGCGGGAGGGCAACTACCGCTACGCCAAAAGCTGGTTAGCCCTGGCCCTCCCGGTGGCCTACTGCGTGTTGGACGCGGCAGGTACCTTTGCGGACAACCGGGTGCTGGAGCAGCTGCGCCCGGTCGTGGAGGACTGTGAAGCCAGCGCCAATGTGGCCTATGAGCTGACGTTCCTCTTTGCGGCGGCGGTGTGTTTCCTGTATGTGGTCGTGGTAAAGCGGGACAAGCTTCTGCCAAAGGCAGAGGCACCCAAGTATACTGGGGCTATTTTCGAAACAGCGGGCCAGTTCGCCTATATCTACGCCATTGCCGACACAGAGCACCTGGCTATGTCCGCCCCTATCATCTCCGCCTACTGCGCTGCCTCGGTGCTGTGGGGCCGCCTGTTCCTAAAGGAGAAGCTGTCCTGGAAGCACTATGGGATGATCCTTCTGGTGGTGGCCGGGATTGTTATCATGGGCGTGCTGGATCTGTAAGGTATCCATTCTTTTCTTTTAAAAAAGAAAAGAATCAAAAGAAAATCTGTGCAAAGCTTCGCTTTGCTTGAGGAGGTCATGAGAAATGCGTGAGCGGATCATGGATTATTCATTGGGAAACAACCTGCGCCTCTATTGGCGGCTTTTCCGCCTCCGGGAGCGTACCCACAGCAGGTGGCTGGCGGATATCCTCACGTTTTTTCTCAACCGTATAGCCCATAAGCGCGGGGGGTACATTGGGCGGGGAGCTGTCATTACAGGCATCCCCTCCCTCCCCCACGGCCTGCATGGCATCTACATTTCACGCTACGCCAAGCTCGGGAGCGGCTGCCGGATTTACCAGAATGTGACCATTGGTGAGGTCAGCGGCAGGGCGCCTCAGATTGGGGATGGCTGCCTGATCGGCGCGGGAGCCGTCCTGGTAGGGGATATCCGCGTGGGCAGCTGCGTGAAAATCGGCGCCGGGGCCGTGGTCAGTACAGACATCCCCGACGGCTGCACGGTAGTTTCCCAGCCCTCCCGGGTGATCGGTGATCCTTCTTTTTCTTAAAGAAACAGGGGGAACGGTTGTCGCGTTGTTTCAGAAAATCCAGAAGGGCTCAGAAAAGCACCGGCGGAGGATTCGTCCCTCCGCCGGTGTTCCCATCTCAACATGTTTCCAGTTCTTTTTGATTCTTTTTCTTTCAAGAAAAAGAATGTTTACCAGCCTCAGCAGAACACGTACCTGCCCAGCCGCTCCATAGCCTCCGTCACCCTGGACAGTGGCAGGGCCAGGTTCATCCGGATATGGCATGGGCCATGGAACGCCCTGCCGTCCTGCCAGGCGACGCCCACGTCCCACCCGGCCTGCTCCAGTTCGTCGATGGTCTTGCCATGGCGCTGGCACCAGTCTGTGCAGTCCAGGAAGAGCATATACGTCCCCTCCGGCTTCGTCACCTTGACGCCGTCAAAGTGTGCGGCAATGTAATCACAGGCATAGTCCACATTCCCTGCCAGAACCTGGCGCAGCTCGTCCACCCACGCCATGCCCTCCGGACTGTAAGCGGCGATCAGCGCGTGCATAGACAGGACATTCATGTTGTTGTAATGGGACAGGCTCCCCTCCCGGTTCACCCGCTCGCGCAGCCACCGGTTGTAGATAATATGATAGCTGCCCACCAGCCCTGCCAGGTTGAAGGTTTTGGACGGGGCGTAAACCGCCGCCGTGCGCAGCCGCGCGTCCTCCGAAACCGACTGGAGGGGGATATGCCGGCGGCCGCCCAGGATGATGTCCGACCAGATCTCATCTGACACCACAAATACATCGTGCTTCCGGAACAGCTCCATTGCCTGCTCCAGCTCCCAGCGCTCCCAAACCCGGCCGCAGGGGTTGTGGGGGGAGCAGAATACGGCGGCATGAATCTGCTCCTCCACAATTTTCCGCTCCATATCCGCAAAATCCATCCGCCAGACAGCGTCCCCGTCCTGCACCAGGGGGCTGTGGATAATCCGGTAGCCGTTGTCTGCGAGGCTGAAGGTAAAGCCGATGTAGGTGGGGGAGTGGAGCAGGATCTTGTCCCCCTTGGAGCAGACTGCGTTCAGGATGCTGATCACACCGCCCAGGACGCCGTTCTCATATCCGATATGTTCCCTGGACAGCCCTGTCACGCCATTGCGCTCCTCCTGCCAGCGGGTAATGGCATGGAAGTAGCTGTCTGTAGGCCGGAAATAGCCGTAGAGCGGATGGCTGGCCCGCTCTATCAGCGCCGCCGGGACAGTGGGGACGGTGGGGAAATTCATGTCTGCCACCCACATGGGGATCAGGTCAAAGCCATCCTTGGGCGGCGCGGGGGCGGAGCCGGTCCCCAGGCCATCCACCGCCAGGGCATCCCGCCCCCGGCGGTCGAGGATCGAGGTGAAATCGTATTGCATGGCACTGTCTCCTTCTGAGTTGTTTCTCCCTTGTTTCTTCCCCCTATTATAGCAGGTTTTCCCTACAGCGCAAGGTATCCCATTGAAAATTGGCGGGGTGTGCGCCTGCTGCTGCGGCCGGAAGGGATAAGGTGTCAGGATTTGGGCAGGATATGGCACAGTGCCCAAGATGCGCCTCTATTATTTGTTGCAAATGCGTCTTGACAGAAAAGAACTCCTAGATTAAGATAGGAATTACAAGAGAGGACGGTGAGGCTGTGAAGATATCCGCGAAGAGCCGCTATGCGCTGCATCTGATGCTGGCGCTGGCCATGCAGGAGAATGGGGAGAACCTGTCCGTCAAATCCGTCGCCGAGCGCCAGGGCATCAGCGAGAAGTATCTGGAGCAGATCATCCCCCTTCTCACCCGCGACGGCCTGGTACGCAGCGTGCGGGGGGCCAAGGGGGGCTATCATCTTGTAAAAAGCGCGGAGGATTACACCGTTGGCCTGATTTTGCGGACAGTTGAGGGCAGCATCGCCCCAGTCTCCTGCCTGGATGACGAGGTCAACCAGTGCGCCCGCTGCCAGGCGTGCGCCACGCTGGATCTGTGGGAACAGGTGGATCAGGCCATCAGCAATGTCGTTGACCACGTCACGCTGGCCGACCTGGTGGACAAACAGCGGCGGCTGGACGCCCGCTGTGCTGCCCACCGCGCGGAAAAGGGCAATTGCTGAAAAACCGGCCGGGGCGGTCTGCTGCCCGGGCAGAAGAATCCCGAAATCCCTATAGGAATTGGGGAAGGAATACCAGTCCGGCCGCCGGGCCGGCAGAAAAAGGAAGGAGTCCCAGCATGTTTGTATATGTTGACAATGCGGCCACCACCGCGATGAGCAAGGCCGCTATTGACGCGATGACCCCAGCCATGCACGAGCTGTACGGCAACCCCAGCAGCCTGCACCAGAAGGGCCGGGAGGCCAACATGGCGCTTATCGGGGCCCGGGAAACGGTTGCCAAGTGCTTGAACGCCGAGGCCCGGGAGATCTACTTCACCGGCTGCGGCACTGAGGCGGACAACTGGGCCATCACCGAGGGGGCCCGCCTGGGGGCTGCGGCGGGGAAAAAGCACATCATCTCCGACACCATTGAGCACCATGCTGTGCTCCACACCCTGGCCCGGCTGGAGAAGGAGGGCTTTGAGGTGACGTACCTGCCTGTCCACGAGGATGGCCGGGTGCGCCTGGAGGAGCTGGAGGCCGCGCTCCGCCCGGACACCTGCCTGGTGACAATCATGTATGCCAACAACGAGATTGGTACTATCCAGCCCATCCGGGAGATCGGGGCCCTGTGCCGGGCCAAGGGCGTCCTCTTCCACACCGACGCCGTCCAGGCGGTGGGGCACATCCCGGTCGATGTGGTAGCGGATAATATTGACATGCTCTCCCTCTCCGGCCACAAATTCCACGCACCCAAGGGCGTGGGGGCGCTGTACTGCAAAAAGTCCGTCCCCATCCGGAACTTCATCGAGGGCGGCGCCCAGGAGCGGGGCCGGCGGGGCGGTACGGAAGCCCTCCCGGGCATCCTGGCGATGGCGGCGGCGATGCAGGAGAGCTGTGAGCACCTGGAGGAAAACATGGCAAAGGTCACAGCCATGCGGGACCGGCTGATTGCAGGGCTGGGCCAGATCCCCTGCTCCCGCTGCAACGGCAGCCCGGACCACAAGGTGCCGGGGATTGTCAGCTTTTGCTTTGAGGGCATCGAGGGGGAGAGCCTGCTGCTGCGGCTGGATCTGGCCGGCATCTGTGCCAGCTCCGGCAGCGCCTGTACCAGCGGCTCCCTGGATCCCAGCCATGTCCTGCTGGCCCTGGGGATGCCCCACGAGATCGCCCACGGCTCCCTGCGGCTGAGCCTGTGCGAATACAACACCATGGAGCAGATGGAATACATCCTGGAAAAGGTGCCTGAGGTGGTTCGCACCCTCCGGCAGATGAGCCCCGTATGGACACACATGCTGGAGAACATGGAGGATCCCTACCTGGCAGTTGCCCAATAAACATCAATTGACAAGAGAAAGGAAGTCATCGGTTATGGCTATGGAATACAGCGAGAAGGTTATGGAGCACTTCGCCCACCCCCACAACGTGGGTGTGATGGAGGACGCCAACGGCGTCGGCGAGGTGGGCAACGCCAAATGCGGCGACATCATGCGGATGTATCTAAAGGTCAATGACGATGAGATCATTGAGGACGTAAAGTTCCAGACCTTTGGGTGTGCCTCCGCCATCGCCACCAGCTCCATTGCAACCGACATGATTAAGGGCAAGCCCCTCAGCGAGGCGCTTACCCTGACCAACCAGGCGGTGGTGGAGTCCCTGGATGGCCTGCCTGCGGTGAAGATCCACTGCTCTGTCCTGGCGGAGCAGGCGGTGAAGGCCGCTGTGGCGGATTACTACAAACGCAAGGGGCTCCCCTATGAGTCCCCCTGTGACCTGTGCGAAGAGGGCTGCTGCGGCCATAGCCACGGCGAGGATGCCTGACAAGCGAGCAGCTGTGCGCGGTGGAGAGGCCTCTCCGCCGCGCACAGCTGCTTTAAAGATGTACATCAATCTGGTAGTCCCCGTCGATCAGCACATACTCCACCCCATGAGCCTGGCATTGCTGCAGCATCCGCTGGTTATCCCGCAGGAGCGCCTCCAGGGTGCAGCCGGAGTCGTCCAGGCGCTGCTCGATCGCGTTGGCGTAGGATTGAATGCTGTCAAAATGGGTTTGGATGTACCGCTGGCTCATCACAAGGCAGAAGAATTTGATGTGCGGCAGGTAGCCTCCTCCAAAGCCCGCCGCCCAGTCTATGGGGATATAGCAGCCCTCTACAATTAGATCCTGCCTGTTCTCGATGGCTGTTTTGATGATTTCCCGTGCAATCGGCCACAGGTAGGCGGTGAGCGCCTCATCCTCCATAGGTGTCAAATCTGTGTACCCGCTCCGGATCAGCCCCATTTTCAGAAGGTCCAGTGAAAGATACGGGTACTGATACCTTTCCAGCAGCTTCTGCGCCAAAACTGTCTTGCCTGTGTGGGATGCGCCTGTAATAAGGACGATCATTTCTATTCCTCTTTTCCAATTTCCTGTGTTTTGAAGGATACCACGCTGTACCGGACTGGCTCAAAATTTTCCGGCTTGTCGAATCCTATCGGATATGGTAAAATAGCCGGTAAGTGGCTATTGTGTTGGCTACAGCCATTTTTCTTGTAGGAGGATACCATGAAACAGAAACTATTCAGCCTGCTGCTGGCGGCAGCCTTCTCCCTGTCCCTGGCGGGCTGCGGCAATCTTGTCTCTATCTGCATCATCAGCGGCGAAGATGGCCCTGGGGAGGTCCTTGTGAACGGCCCCGGCGTCTCCGGACTAGCCCAGCCGGACAGGGATGAGCCCAACGTCCCAGATCTGGAGCCGGAGGAGGGGCAGACCGGGGACGTGGACCTCTACGAGGAGGCCGCACCCCTGGAAGAGGACGGGACCTACAACAGCGCCGAGGACGTGTCCCTCTACCTCGACTACTACGGCCATCTGCCAGACAACTACATCACCAAGAGCGAGGCCCGGAAGCTGGGCTGGACCGGCGGCTCTGTGGAGCAGGTAGCCCCCGGCTGCGCCATCGGCGGGGATCATTTCGGCAACCGGGAGGAGCTGCTGCCCACGGGGCGGACCTACTATGAGTGCGATATTGACACCATTGGGCAGAGCAGCCGGGGCGCCAAGCGGCTGGTCTACTCTGACGACGGCCTGATTTACTACACAGAGGACCACTACGAAAGCTTTACCCTGCTGTACGGGGAGGAGTAGGCGATGGAGATCATCCGCATAGACGGGAGGGAGCTGCCCACCCGGGAGGCTGTCCACGACTATTTTGCCGCGTGCCTGCACCTGCCGGGGTATTACGGCAGGAACCTGGACGCGCTCTACGATGTCCTCACAGAGCGGGCAGCCCCCACCCGCCTGGTCATCTGCGGGCAGGCGGCACTGTCAGCGGCGCTGGGTGGGTATGCGGACGCCCTCCTGGGTACGCTGTCAGATGCCGCCGCAGACAATCCAGCACTGGAAATCGTCTATGAGGAGGCATCGGAGTAGGCATTCTTTCCCATTTTTAGCCGGTATGCCTTGAAATGGCTGGGATTTCGTGGTATTCTTAACTGTAACGCTGGAGGGAGTGTGTGCTGTTATGATTTATACGATTACGACCAATCCGTCCCTGGACTACACAGTAGAAACTGAGTTGATCCTGGGGCAGGTGAACCGGACCCAGGGCGAAGCCATTTACCCAGGCGGCAAAGGCATCAATGTGTCGATCTCCCTGCAACGGCTGGGCCAGGAGACGATGGCGCTGGGGTTTGCGGCTGGCCGCATCGGCCAGACAATCCGGGATCTGCTGGATGACCTGGGCTGTCCCCACAATCTGCTGGAGCTGAGCGGCGGCGGCCAGAGCCGCATCAATGTCAAGCTCAAGGGCCAGGTGGAGACGGCGATCAATGGCCATGGCCCCGACCTGGGGGAGAGCGACATGTCCCGGCTGCTGGAGCTGCTGCGGGATGTGGAGCCGGAGGATGCTGTGGTACTCTCCGGCTGGGCGCAGAGCATCCCCTTCTATGTGTCCATCCTCCAGCAGGTCGTGGCTACGGGGTGTACGGCGGTGCTCGATTGCTGCGGCGAAGCGCTGTGGCAGTGCCTGGGCTGCCGCCCGTTCCTCATCAAGCCGAACCTGACGGAGCTGGGCTCCCTGTTCGGGGTGGAGGATCTGGATGTGAGCGAGGGCGTCGAGCTGGCCCGCCAGCTCCAGCACGAGGGGGCGCGCAATGTGCTGGTCTCGATGGGGAAAAACGGCGCATTCCTGCTCACGGAGAGCCAAGGGCTCTATTTTGCCAGCGCCTGCATTGGCAAGGCGCGCAACACCGTCGGCGCAGGGGATTCCCTGGTGGCGGGGTTCCTGACCGGCCTGCGCCAGTCAGGGGACTTCGGGCGTGCCCTGCAAATGGGCGTGGCCGCAGGCTGTGCCACCGCGTTTAATGATTGGCTGGGCACCCAGGAGGAAACCATGGCGCTGCTGGAGCAGATCCACGTGGAAAAAGCCTGACTGGAAATGGACTGGAGCGGGACCACTGGTCCCGCTCCAGTCCTGCTATATAATACAGCACCTCTTTGACGGGAAAAGCGGCGTCTGGATGGCACAGCTTTATCCCAGGGCCGGCAGGATCATCCCTGCCAGCATGGTCAGCAGCAGCAGGGCGATAATCACCCGGGAAATGATCTTGACCCACTTTTGGCTCATTTGCTCCCCTCCTCATCTAAAATCTTTTTGATGGCCTTTTCTGCCTTACTGCGTGGCAGCATCAGCTCATGGCCACACCCCTCGCAGCGCAGCTTGATATCCATGCCCACCCGCAGGATGGCCCACACCTTGCTGCCGCAGGGATGCTGCTTTTTCAGCTCCACCCGCTGGTTTAATTTCAGCTCCATCTCGTAAAATCACCTCAAATCCTCAACGGTCAAGCTCCACGCCGCATACACTGTTCTATCAAAGAAAAGTGAGGACGGTGTGTCTCGTGCGCAGGAATATTTATTTGCCGGAGGGCTGCGGCCCTCTGTTCCCAGACAACCAGCCGCTCAGTGCCCTCCAGGAGGCCATGGAGCGCCAGACGATCCTGGAGGGTACCGCCATCCGATGTGACATCCGACAGGATCTGACAGTCCGCTTCGGCGGATATGAGGGCGTCATCCATCGGGCCGATGCCGTCCACCCGGCCATCAGCGGCGCGGAACGGGATATCGCAGTGCTCTCCCGTGTGGGCAAGCCCATCTGTTTCACCATCACCACCCTTTCGGTGGACGGAGGCGGCAAGCCCCGCCTGACCCTCTCCCGCCGGGCGGCCCAGGAACAGGCCATCGCCTGGCTTCTGGAGCACAGCGGGCCTGGGACAGTCCTCCCCGCCAGGGTGTCCCACCTGGAGAACTTCGGCGCATTTGTGGACCTGGGCTGCGGGGTGACATCCCTGATCCCCCTGGAGAACATCTCCGTCTCCCGCATCCCCCACCCGTCTGCCCGCTTCCAGGCCGGCCAGGATATCCTGGCCGCTGTAACCGCCGTCGACCCGGCGGCCTGCCGCTTCTACCTCTCCCACAAGGAGCTGCTGGGCACCTGGATGGAGAACGCCGCCGCCTTTGCCCCCGGCGATGCGGTCACTGGGATTGTACGGGGCGTGCGTGATTACGGGATCTTCATTGAGCTGGCGCCCAACCTCTCGGGCCTGGCGGACTGGCGGGGGGACCTGGCCCCAGGCGACCAGGTTTCCGTGTACATTAAATCGATCCGGCCGGAGAGCCGGAAGATCAAGCTCCAGGTGATCGAAAAGCTGGAGGCCCTCCAGGGGCCGGGGGCGCTGCACTATTTCATTACCGATGGGGAAATCTCCCACTGGACATACTGAACGGCTGCGCAGCGGGGACGGGAGCTCCGCTGCGCACGCCTTTACTGCCCCTTGATCTTCTCCCAGTAGGCCTTCGCCGCCTGCTCCGTCTTGTTGTCACCATAGACATAGTAGGCGCTCCCCACCAGCTCGTCCGGCAGGTACTGCTGGCGCACCCAGTGGCCGGGGAACTCATGGGGGTACTGGTAGTTCTGTTCCCGCTCCTGGCCGGTGGAGTCGGCGTGGACATTTTGCAGCTCCCGAGGGACGGAACCGGTCCGCCCCCGCTTCACATCCCCCCAGGCTGCGCCGATGGCGGAGATCACACTGTTGGACTTGGGCGCAGTAGCCAGTAGGATGGCCGCCTGGGCCAGGGGCAGCTGGGCCTCCGGCAGGCCCAGCTGCATAGCCGTATCCACACAGGCTTTGACAATGGCGATTGCCTGGGGGTAGGCCATGCCCACATCCTCACTGGCGGAGCAGAGCAGCCTGCGGCAGGGGGTAATCAGATCCCCCGCCTCCAGGAAGCGGGCCAGGTAGTGGAGGGCCGCGTCCGGGTCGCTGCCCCGCAGGGACTTCATCAGCGCGGAGGCCAGGTCGTACATCGCGTCGCCGCCCCGGTCGTAGCGCATGGCGCTGCGCTGGGATACCTGCTGTGCGTCCGCCTGGGTCAGCAGGAGCGCCCCATCTACCGTGGCAGCCGCCTCATAGAGCAGCTCTACCGCGTTCATAGCCTTGCGCACGTCCCCGCCGCAGGCCTGGGCGATGTAGCCCGGCACCCCCTCCTCCCATGCCAGGGGCAGGGGGCTCTCCGCCTTCACCAGGGCCAGGGCGCGGTCCACTGCTGGCCGGACATCGGCGGCAGTAACGGGCTTGAATTCAAAAACCGTGCTGCGGCTGAGCAGGGCCGCATAGACGTAGAAATAGGGGTTCTCCGTAGTGGAGGCGATCAGGGTAATGGCTCCGTTCTCCATGAACTCCAGCAGGGATTGCTGCTGTTTCTTGTTGAAATATTGGATTTCGTCCAGATACAGCAGGATCCCCCCCGGGGCCATCAGCGTCCCGACATCTGATATAATGTCCTTGATATCCTGGAGGGAGGCCGTGGTGGCATTGAGCCGGTACAGGGTCCGGTGGGTGCGCTTGGCAATGATGTTGGCAATGGTGGTTTTACCCGTGCCGGAGGGGCCATAGAAGACCATGTTGGCATCCGTCCCCTTTTCGATAAAACGGCGCAGCAGGGAATCCGGGCCCAACAGGTGCTTCTGGCCCACCACCTCCTCCAGGCTCTGGGGGCGGATGCGGTCCGCCAAGGGACGGTCCATGGGCAGTCACTTCCTTTCGCGGTGGACAGTCTTTTTCTTCAAAAGAAAAAGACTCAAAAAGAATTTTCCGCAAGGCGGCGCCTTGCCTTCTGGTGTATTCAGAGCGTTACCCGCGGCCGCACTTCTCCGCATCAATGGCCAGCACCACCATCAGGGCGCACAGGGCGTTGCCCGGGTCGTCTATATCGATCACATAGGTGTCCGCCCAGTTGAACAGCTCCTTGCTGATGGAGGCCACCAGGCCCTGGCTGGGGCTGGTGATGGCGTAGTCCCACTCTGTCCAGCTCCCCTCAATCTCCCAGTCGCTGCAATCAAAGGTAAAGTGGGGGGTAAACAGGGTGAACTCCTTTTTCAGGCTGCCCAGATACTCCCCATAGGCGTACAGCTCAAACTGCGGCAGAAAGGTCATCACCTTCTCCTGCACCGTGCCGATGTGCTCCCCTGCGGCATTCAGGATGTGGAGGCAGTGGCCCCAGCTGAGCTTCCCCTCCACGGTAAAAATCGTGCTGCCATCCTCCCGGTAGATGTCGTAGCTGTCAAACCAGGAGAAAAGGCGCTGCTTGAACAGTAATTTCATCGCGTGGTCCTCCCATAATGGCCAGTACCGGCTGGGTTTTTGATTGATCCTGGCTATTGTATCACATTTTTTTGCCTCTGCACAGATATTTTTCTCGAAAAATGTCGAACTCTATGGTAAGATATTCCTGAGGTGAAGGAAATGAAAGACCAAACGGCCATCCAGGCCATTATCGGCGAGCTGAAGCAGCTCTATCCCGGCGCGGAGTGTTCCCTGGACTACAACCCGGACAAAGCCTATGAGCTGCTGTTTTCTGTGCGTCTGGCGGCCCAGTGTACCGATGCGCGGGTGAACCTGGTAACACCCATCCTCTATGCCCGCTTCCCCACCCTCCAGTCCCTGGCAGAGGCCAGCGAGGAGGAGGTCGGGGAGATTATCCACTCCACCGGCTTCTGGCGGGCCAAAGCACGGGATATTGTGGCCGCCAGCAGGATGCTGGTGGAGGAATTCGGCGGCAGGGTGCCGGACAACATGGACGACCTGCTGCGCCTGCCCGGCGTGGGGCGCAAGACGGCCAACCTGATCCTGGGCGATGTCTATGGCCGGGAGGGCTACGTCTGCGACACCCACTGCATCCGCATCACAGGCCTGCTGGGGATCACCGACGGCAGTAAGGATCCCTTGAAGGTGGAGATGCAGCTGCGCCAGTGCATCCCTCCGGAGGAGAGCAACAGCTTTTGCCACCGGATGGTGCTCCATGGCCGTGCAGTGTGCGTGGCACGGCGGCCGGACTGCGGGAACTGCACCCTGCGGCCCTGGTGTTCCTACTGGAGCGGCCAGGCCGGGGAAGAATAGAGGCAGTGCCCCCTTCTCTTGCGGGAAGGGGGCACATTTTTCA
The DNA here is from genome assembly GCA_910583885.1 of uncultured Oscillospiraceae bacterium. Taxonomy (GTDB): domain Bacteria; phylum Bacillota; class Clostridia; order Oscillospirales; family Oscillospiraceae; genus Pelethomonas. The sequence continues at coordinate 20,310 of CAJUAC010000043.1, forward strand.
CTCCCGCCTCATATACTGGAAAGACAACAATGCGGGAGGACATGGCATGAAACAGAATAACCAAACCAAGCTCCAGCAGATCCTCAATGACAAGGCCGTCCTGGAACAGGTGGCAAAATCCCCGGACGCCAAAGCCCTGGCCAATATGCTGACCCAAGGCCAGGACCAGGCGTCCCTGAAGCGGATCGCGGAGAGTGCTGCCAAGGGCGACACGACCCAGCTCAACCAGCTGATCCAGTCCATTACCAGCAGCCCCAGCGGCGCAGAGCTCCTGCGGCGGCTGAGCAGCAGCTTCGAGAAGAAATAATCCACCGCCTGCGGCGGGGAAGGAGGGATGGCAGTGGGTGAATTTGAGGAAAAATTGAATGCCTTCCTGTCCAACCCCGACGCGATGGCACAGGTGATGAATCTGGCGCAGTCCCTGAACCTGGGAGGCAGCGGCCCCAGCGGAGCGCCCGAGGGCCAAGGGGATGGCCCGCAGGGGCCGCCCCCGCCTCCCCCAAGCGGCGGCGGGATGCCGGGGGGCCTGGGTGGGCTGGAGGGGCTGGGGGATCTTCTGGGCAATCTGGATCCCAACCTGATCAGCCGCCTGCTTCCCTTGGTGGGGGAGCTCACCAGCGACAGCGGCAACGACGAGCGTTGGCAGCTGCTCTACGCCCTCCGCCCCTTCCTCAAGCCGGAGCGGCGGGATAAGGTGGAGCGGGCGGTGAAGACCGCCAAGCTGATCCATGCGGGGAAAAAGCTCCTGGCATCTATGGGTGACGCCTATGTATAACCGCTATGTGCGCAATGACAGCGGGCAATACGAGCGGATCCCCACCCAGGATGCCCCACCCCCCGGCGGGCAGCCCCCTCCCGAGGGGCCGCCTCCCGGCAATGGCCCTCCGCCGCCCCACGGCGGGGATGGATGGGCGCCGCCCCCACATGGAGGCGGGAAACAGGGATTCCTCTCCGGCATCCTCAGCCGCCTGAAGCTGGACCGTATCGACACCAGTGACCTGATCCTCCTGTTGATTATTTACCTGCTGTTCCGGGAAGGAGAGGACGAGGAGCTTTTGATTGCACTTGGCCTGCTGCTGATTTTGTAACAACTGTTTGGCAGCCATTCTTTTCTTTTGAAAAAGAAAAGAATCAAAAGAAAACTTTACAGGCAGACAGTTGTAACCTAATTTTCTGATCAGAAACCCGGCTGTTTTTTTGAATCGTTTCCTTTCCAAGCAAAAGATTGGCTGCCGTCCTTTTTTGGTACATATGACGTTACCAGTTTTCCATCTACTTCTCGCCGTTACACCCCAAGGTGTAACGGCTTTTCGTTGCAGGATTACTACGAAATGGAGATTTTTTTGATGGATTATACGAAAAACTATCATTTGCCCCAGTGGGTGAAGTCCGACCGCATCATGATGGACGACTTTAACCGGATGTGCGCGGACATCGAAAACGGCCTGACCGGCAACCGGACAGAATTCCGGAAAAATAACAGCGATCTGTCCGGGCAGATCCAACGGGTGGAGCGGGAGGCGCAGGAGCAGATCCGGACGAGCGACACGGCCTCCCAGGCTTCCCTGAAAACTGGTCTGCTGCGGCTGGCCTACAACCACTGCCATATGCTGGCGGCAGTGGAGAAGCAGCCGCCCCAGATTGGATACTTTTTCCAGCAGTTCAGGGGGCCTTCTGCCCCTTCCAATGCGAGTGGGCTGTTTGCCAGGGGGGACGCCTTATGGCTTGCCCGGGGGACAACCTCTTACACCAGTGAGGAACTCCGAGAGCGACTCCAGCAGATGTCTACCATGAAAGTCTTTAAGGACAACGCGGCGGCCAACACACCATTAGTCATCCGTTTCACACCGCCTGAGCCAGGATATATTACAAAAATTCCTGTTATGATTCAATTCCATGACCTTTCCTGTAAGGAGACCATGTTCCACCTGGCACTCTACAACGAAAACACGGGAGAATATGAGGCGGAGCGGGATTTCACACAGAACCTGGAGTGTAACTACGCCTCCTACATCAGCCATGAACAGATTCAAGCACAGCTCTGCTTCAGCGGCGGATTCAACTACAGGATTGAAATCTCCACCAGAGATGACCGCTATAATGGTACGGTAAACTACAATAAATCGTCAGCTTCCTATTCTTTTGCCGCTGCCACTCTTACTGCCGACACGACCGGCCTGCTTTCCCGCACCGTCCAGTGTGGTGAAGCACGGATGGATGGGATTATTTTCGTCCACTACCGGCTGATTGGAACGGGCGGCACCCTATCTCTGTCGTGGGACGGCGCGGAGGTCTCCCCCTGCCAGACAAGAAGTATCATGACGCTTGAGGGAAAGGCGGTGACAGAATCTGAGTTCCGGCGGAACGCCGCAATCCCTGCCACAACCACACCACAATTGAGAACCCGATGCCATGCGGGAGGGGAAATCGCCCTGTACAGCTGGGGGATGGCAGCTGTTTAAGATATTGAATGAGGAAGCACCCCCAAGGGCCGAAGCCCTCGGGGGTGCTTTTTAGGGATTCACGAAAGAACTCCAGGATACGTGCCGTTTACTAATCCGGGATCCAGCAAGGATCAGTTCTCGGGAACGTTGGTGTTATCATCGGGGGTGTTGGCACCGTCATCAGGAGTGTTGACGTCATCACTGGGGATTCTAGTGTCGTCCGCGTTCAGCTTGATCTTAACGTCAGCCTTGACGTCGGTCACAGTGATGACCCACTCGTTCACGAACTTGCCGGTCGTGCTGTTCAGGTAACGCTTCAGCTCAACAGACTTGATCGTGCAGTTGGGATTGGTATCAGCGGTGACGGTATAGGTATCGTTAGTGCGAACCTTGAGGGTAACAGCGGTATCGCCGCTCACCTTGTAGGTAGCACTGCTGATAACAGCGGTCACACCAGCGGGCAGAGTATCCAGCTCCACGTTATAGGTGAGGTTCTCGTTGCTGACAGCATCGATAGTCACATCAACCTTGGATTTGGTATCCCACTCGAAGTACACGGAGTACTGGTAGCCACCCTCGCCGCTATAAACGACGAGCTCATAGCCATTCCCGCCAACCCAAACCTTGACATTGGGATTGTAGTAGTTGTTCTTCAGATCGAAATCAACACGGACAATCCGCTTCACACCATCATTGGCGAGAGTCTTCTTGTACATCTCATCCTTGCCCATGGTCTTGTCAACAAAAGAGACATTCTTCGCCGCAATGATGTCGCTCTTGTTGATGTTGGTCTCGCCACGGCTATCCTCGATCACGATGGTAGAGGTTTTCAGATCATCGTTGGTGATGTTGTTATTTACAAAACCATAGGTTGCAACCAGATTGACGTTCTGATAGTTGTTCGGAACCTTGTAGCACTTGACATTCTTGTAAACAACGGTGAGGTCGTTGCCAGTGTTGTCCGTAACAAGAGACTGCAACACATAGTTACCGTCCTTATCCACACCAGTAACGTAGCTCACGTTTTCGAAACGAATCATGTTGCTCAGAGTCTGGCCGTTGCTGAGGGTGATGTCGGGAACCTCAAAGAGGGTAGTGGGGATGTAGAGGTTGGCGCCATCAGTCCAATCCTCCAGCTTGAAGCTGGTCAGGGCGGGCAGTCTGTAAATATCGCCGTTCGCATCAACAATCGCGACATTCTGCATACCAGCGAAAGCCTCGTCGTACTCCACAACGATCTCATTGGGGTTGGTACCCTGCTCCTCCATAATGGCATTATACTCGGTATCCAGCCAGGAAGCGCGGACCCACTTGCTGTCCTTCACGTAAGAA
>CAJUAC010000044.1 GCA_910583885.1 uncultured Oscillospiraceae bacterium
ATCCCTGAGCCCGAGGCCCCAGCTGCCAAACCTGAACCGGCTCCCGCTCCACAGCCTGCCGCGCCGGAACCTCAGCCCGATCCGGAGGAACTCCAGATTATCAATGTAATGGAGTATCTTGTGGAACTGAAAGCCCCACGGTATATTAGCATGTTTGGCCTGTGTACCTGCCCGCGCTGCATCGCTGATGTCAAGGCATTGACGCTGACCAATCTCCAACCGTCATATATCGTTGTACCGCGGTCCGAAGCCCATGGTATGCTCACTGTGTACGAAAGCCGATTCAACAGCACAGTATTTGCCCAGCTCACCCGTTCCTGCAAGGTGGTCATGGATAATCCCCGGCACAACCAAAAATACATGCTGTAATATTCTGCTTCGGTTATTTGTTATGCAATCATTTTTTCGTAATCCCATTACAAAAAGAACCAGGCCAGCCCCATCTGGAGGGGCTGGCCTGGTTCTTTTTAATGTTCAATACCCGTAACCCTGGCGTTATCCTTTGTTTTCTGCCGGGGCAGCAGCACCAGGGGAAACCTCCATCAGCTGCTGCCAGATGGTGTTTACTTCCTCCAGGCACCGGAAATAGGTGTCTGTCAGCTGGTCAACAGGGATATTCAGCTCCTCCGCCAAGCTGCCGATGGCGGACCAGTCCGCCCGTTCATAGCTGAGGATCAGGTCGTACAGCAGGCCGCAACGCCCCTCATGACGGAGCAGGGCCTTTTTGACTGGCTCAGCAATAGGGATCTCTGCCAGGATCTCCTCCATCGGCGCAGCAATCAAATGGTTCAGCGTGGAGAACATGCCCAGCAGATAGGCATCATTGCGGGCGATAGGCATCTTTTTGGCAAACTTCAGCAACTCACTGGCGAAGGTGGCACGGGTAAAGGAGAGCTTCAGCAGCTCCTGCTGGCTCTCATCCATCTCCTCCTCGGAGTTATCGGTGCCCATCAGATAAATCCACTGGCGCAGCTGCCCCAAGCCTAAAATCACAATGGCCTGGTGGACCTCGGTGGCCCGGTTGCGCAGGGCAAAGTACGCAGAGTTGACAATCTTCAGCAGGCTGTACGTGAGGGTCGCATCCATAGAGATGATCTGCTCAATCTCATCTACTGACGGCTCATCCTGGGTAATCGCCACCATCAGGCGGAAGAAGTTGCTCTGGAGATAGCTGCTGGAATGGACGGCCGTGAACATCTGCTCCGCTACATAGCGGCCCTCCATTGCGTCCACCTCCATAATGAACGCCTTCTGATACAAGGTCTCATCGTCAATCCCCGTGGCGACACAGCGCTTGCCCATACTGTGGGCCAGCTCTACAATCGCGCGGATGCTGGAATCCCTGGTAGAGCGGAAATTGATCATAATGTAATCGAAGCGGTCGAGGATGGAGATATACCGTGGTGAGAACTGGAACTCATTGACCGCCACCTTGTATCCTTCCCGGGAGTACCGCTCCACAAAACGCATGGCCAAGGGATGGATAATAACGTTGTCATCCACCTGGATGACAAGGTCACTGGGGTTAAAAAGCTTCGGTGTCTGCTTCATCAGGAGATTGACGGTAAAATTCATGAAGTGGATCGCGCCCCTGAACGCCCTATCCGTGTTCTGGGTAAGGAAATTGTAGACAGCACCTGCCACTGCATGATCCTGGCTGCCCTTTTCGCCGTTGTCGTATGCACTGTCCTCCCCATCATAGCGGATTTCATAGCCAAGTACTTTGCCGTGCAAATCCTTAATTGGCTGCCGGACAACATACCTGCCCGCGTTTTGATTCGCCATCGTACCCCTCCTTCTCCTACCTGGCGCCCTGCGCCGCCTGATCCGCCTTTACCAGCAGATGATCCATCACATCCACCAGATGCCCAATTTCCGGCTTCGTCAGCTGCTCGTCAGCCCCCAGCTGCCTGCCCTTGATACGCATCTCATCACTAATCAGAGAGGAGAAGATAATCAGCGGGATCCCCTTAAAGCGGGCGCTGTCCTTTACCAGCTTGGTCAGCCGGTGGCCATCCATCTGGGGCATCTCAATATCCGTGATAATCAGCGCCACCCTGCTGGACAGGTCCTCCATAGCAGGAAGGGCCGTCAGCGTATCCCACAGCTCCTGGCCGTTGGAATACATCTGCAAATTGACATACCCCGCCTTCTTCAGGGAGCTTTCAATCATCTTCGAGAGCAGCACGGAGTCCTCCGCCACCCAGATGGGACGGTCATTGCGGCTGCGGGGGCCAAGGCTGTCGATCTCCTCAATCTGGATGGAGGTCTCCGGGGCGATCTCCGCCACGATCCGCTCAAAGTCCAGGATGCTGACCAGATCCTCCCCACACTGGGCAATACCGGTGGCCACGCCGTCCGCGCCGCCGGAGACCGTCTTGTCGGGCTTCTGGATATCGGTCCAGGAGATCCGGCTGATGCGCACCACGCTGTGGACACGGAAAGCGATAAACATCTTGTTGAAATTGGTGATAATAAAAATATCCTTGGGCCCCTTCTCACTGTCCACACCGTTGAGGTACTTGGGCAGATCCACCACCGTCAGCACGGTGTCCCGGGGCTTGAAGATCCCCTCTACCGCCGGATGGGCGTGGGGCATGGGCTTCACCGGCGCAGAAATCATGATCTCCCGTACCTTTGCCACATTAATGCCGTACAGGTTCCCGCCAATGGTAAACTCCATGATCTCAATCTCGTTGGTCCCAGACTCCAACAGGATTTTTTCCTTGTGCATCTCAGCCATGACTAACACTCCTATCTACAATTAATTTTCCACTTAACTGCTTGTTTGAAAATTTGGGCGCCCCCTCAAGGCGGGAGCCCTGCTGTCTGTCCGGCTAGGCGCGCCGGCATTTCCAAACATGCACCAGATCAGAACAGGACATCCTGCCTGCCGTAAGACCGGATGCAGCCCTGGCCGCTGACTACGTCAAATAGCAGGGTACGGGCTACCGTACCCCCTACGTCCTCCGCCAGCAGGCGGATCCCCTCCTTGCGCAGGACGGTGTGGACGCTCTCAATATTCCGCTGGCCGATATTGCCCAGGTTGCCGCCTGTGACCTCGAACATCTTGGCCCCGCCGGCAATTTTCACTGTAATCCTCTTTCTGGAGGCCCCCATCGCCTCCATCTGGCGCAATGTCTCCCGGATGCCAGTATCTGCGTACTTCAACGGGTTTTTCCGGCCCGTCTCTAAGTTCAGAGGCAGCATCACGTGCAACAGCGCCCCGACATGTGTCATCGGGTCGTGGAAACACAGGCCGATACAGGATCCAAGGGCATATGTGATCAGGATGCCAGATCCCTTGGCGATCTTCATGTCCGCAATCCCGACCGTGATCCTCTCACTCATTCTGCAACGCCTAGTTTCTTCAGCAGGAAATTCAGGGAGCGGATATCTGGCGAGAGCAGCAGGCGACAGGGGACCTCCTGGTTCTCACACACGAAATTCCCACCAATAGTCATCAAATAATCACTCATCCCACCGTACTCCGCCATGGGGACAGACAGGATTGCCCCCTGCATGTCCACGGCGAATGCGGGCACCGTCAGGTTAACCGAGATGTCTGAGAGGCCGGAAAAGGCGTTGATAAAGGTAGAGATCATGATATTCCCCACCTCCACCAGGGTGGACCGGCCCAGCTCGTCAAGCTGCTCATAGTTGGTAATGGAAATGTCCATCATATGCTCGAGCACCATGTTGACAAACCCCAGCTGCTGCACGGAGAGCATGATACCGTTCATCTGGCCGCTCATGCCCACCAGGACACCAGCTGTCACCTGCTCCGGCCCGCCAATCCACTCAATGGCCTCGTTATAGCCCATAATACGTACCTCTGGCAGGGTGATACGTACTTCCCGGCCCAGCATTTGGCTGAGGGCCGTAGCGGCATTCCCTGTGCCGATGCTGCCGATCTCCCGGAGTGTATCGATCTCCAGGGAGTTCAGCTGGTCAAAGCTTTTAATTCCCATATTCTATCCCTCCGATCAGCCTCTTAAACCATTAATTGTTGTCTCGATCTCATCAGATGTCTGCATCATCTTCAAGGCATAGCCGAAAGCCCGCTGGGACTCGATGACCTTGATGAATTCCTGGGTCAGATCCACATTGCTCATCTCCAGCAGGCCGTGCTTGACCTGGCCGGTGCCGAGGTACAGCTCCCCGTTGCGTTCCGTGGCCAAAAAACGGGAGCTGTCGGCGTGCTGCATCCCCTCGTGGATGGCAAAGTCAAACACACCGATCTCCAGCGGCGCATCCTTGTTCTCCGGGTCGATAACGATAAAATTCCCCTCCGGATCCAGCACGCACCGGCCCTCATTGTCGCTCAGGCGCCACTCGGAGGTGAGCTGCGGCTCCCCGTCCTCCCCCGGTTCTGCGCCCTCCCCCGGGGCGATCCAAAACTGGGCCATCATGAAGGAGCCGTCCCTGGTGTAGGAAATCTCCTCCTTCGCGATGTCGTATAGAGCAAAGAAGCCCTCTCCGCTGATGGCATAATCAAACCTGCGCCCGGTGTCCATATAGCCGTTGGTGGAGAAATCCACTGTGGCCTGGATCATCCTGGTACCGGTGCCCTTGGGCAGCTGTTCATTGTTGATGCCGGTGACATTCCGGTTCATCAGCTCGCCAAAGGCTGCTTTCTCCGCCCGGAAGCCCTGGGTGTTGACATTGGCGATGTTGTTCGCCTGGACACCCATGCGCAGGTTCTGCTGGTATGCGCCTACTGCAGCGCTGTAAAAGGACATATTCATAGCGCATCAAGCCTTTCTTTCCATATATAACAGAGGGAGTTTATCTTTTCCCGCCAGGCCTGCCGGATTAACCCAGACGGCCCAGCTCTGTGGTGGCCTTGGTGATCACCTGGTCATAGATCTGTGTCACCTGCGCCGCGCTCTGGAGGGCCCGCTGGGTGGTCATCATAGACACCATCTCCTGGACCATGTTGACGTTAGAGCGCTCCACCATCTTGTGGTGGATCACATAGTTGTTGCTGATTGCAGCGCCGTTCCCTGTGAAGAGGCCCCGCGCGTTGTGTTCAAGCGCCTCGTTGTCCGGGAATGCGTATACGCCAAGGGTTGCTATATAGGTGCGGTTGTTCTCGGTGTACAGTGCGCCGGTCTTATCCGCGTAAAGATTGTCAGTAGGCAGCTGGATAGGCTGGCCCTGGTTATCCAGGACCTGGCCCTGCCCTGCCAGGCACAGGAAGCCGTTGTCATCCAGGGTAAAGCAGCCGGCCCTGGTGTAACCGATCTCACCGTCCCGGGAGATTGCAAAGAAGCCATCCCCCTCGATAGCGAAGTCCAGCGGCAGGCCTGTATCCTCCAGGGACCCCTGGTCAAAATCGGTGTAGAGCTCGCTGGGGGCCAGGATATAGCTCTGCTCGCCCAGCTCACTGGTCTGGGTCTTATCCTTGTTGCCCACCCGGCTGATCATCACCTCTTGGAAGGTGCTGTCGGTATACCGGTCCGCTTTATAACCTGCGGTGGAGATGTTAGTCATGTTGTTGGCCACCACGTCCAGCCGCCGGCCCTGGGAGAGCATACCGGAGGTCAAATTGTAGAACCCTTTGAACATAGCAGAGTACTCCTCTCATTCTTTGCGGCGTGTCACGTCTCTCCGTTCATATACCGCTTCATATACAGCTTCAGCTTCTGGATCGCCCGGGAATGGATTTGGGAGATGCGGGGTTCTGTAACCTCCATTACCTGGGCAATCTCCTTCATACTGAGGTTCTTCTTGTAGTACAGGGAGACAACAAGCTGTTCATTCTCCCGCAGGGATGTAATGCCGTCGGTCAGGGTATCCAGGAGCTCCTGGCGCAGCAGCGAGTCCTCTGGACGGCTGCCCGCAGTGCTGTCAGGCACATCCAGGCTCCCCTGGTCCTGGTCGTCAAACAGGGAGTCCAGGGAGAGTACATTGCACAGCGCGGAATTGGCCAGATCCTCCTGATATTGCTTAGAGGACACCCCCAAACGCTGGGCAATCTCCTCATCTGTGGGGTACCGGCCCAGCTCTGCAAAGAGCTCCACACTGGCCTGGTCAATTTCCCGGGCCTTCCGGCGCACACTGCGTGGGACCCAGTCCTGGCGGCGGGCCAGGTCAATCACAGCCCCCCGGATCCGTTTGGAAACAAAGGTCTCAAATTTGATCCCCTTATCAGGGTCGAACTTGTCAATTGAGCCCACCAGGGCCAGCACGCCCTCGTTGATGATATCGTCCACCTGGGCAAAGCTGGAGTAAACCCCCCGCACCTGGAGTGCAATGCTTTTGACCAGGCCCACGTAGCGCAGGGCCAAGGGCCACTTCAGATCTTGGCTGCCGGTGCTCTTGTAGAGCAGGAGCAGATCCTCCTTGCTCATGGCATCCAGCTCCTCCTGGCTATAGGGGAGCGCTGTGTCCCGAAGGGCCTGGTTCCCCCCGCCGCTCATACCGCTGCCGCCTTTCTTTCTGGCCTGCCCATGGTCTCCCGGGACAGGGTGATGTTCCCCAGGGACTGGATCTGCACATCACTGGTGATCTCATTGAACGCCAGCACATACAGGTTGGGATAGAACTGGGCGAGCATACGGCTGAGGTAGATACGGATGACCTGACTGGTCAGGACAATCGGTGTCTGGCTGAGGTCGTTGAACTTTTTGATATACTCCGCCAGCTGGGTAATAATCTGCTGCATCAGATCCGGCCCCATTGCCAGATAGATCCCCTGCTCATTCTTGCTCAGGGAGGAAATCACACGCTTCTCCACCTCGGCATCCAGCGTGACCACACGCAGCTGGCCGTGCTCGCAGAAACGGCGGGTGATCGTACGGCTGAGGGCAGCGCGGATATTTTCTGTTACCATATCCATATCCTTGGTGGTCGCCAGGGCGTCTGCGGCCGTAGCCAAGATTGTCCCCAGGTCCCGGATCGGCACCCCCTCCCGGAGGAGGTTGCGCAGGATCCGCTCCATGTTGGCGTAGGTGAGGATATTGGGGACCGTCTCCTCCACCACCTCGGGGGCCGTACGTTTGAGGTTCTCCACCAGCTGGATCACCTCCGACCGGCCCAACAGCTCGTGGGCATGGCTGCGGATGACCTCGCTGAGGTGGGTCTGCATTACGGAGAGCGGGTCAATGACAGTATAGCCATAGATCTCCGCCATCTCCTTATTTTCCGGCAAAATCCAGCGGGAGGGGATACCATAAGCCGGCTCCACGGTCTCGATACCGTCGATCTCCCCAGTGGGGTTGCTGGGCTCCAGGGCCAGGAAATAGTCCACTAGGATCTCGCCCCTGGCCACCTCTTCGCCCTTGATCTTAATCACATACTGGTTGGTTCCCAAGGCGGAGGAGTCGTGGAAGCGGATCGAGGGGATAACAAACCCCATATCCTGGGCGTACTGGCGGCGGAAAAGGGCATTGCGGCCAATAAGCTTGCCGCCACTGTTCTCATCCACCATTGGGATTAAGCTGTATCCAAACTCCATCTCGATGGGATCCACCGTCAGGAGGCTGTATACGTTATTGATATCCTTATAGAAGTCGGTTGCACTGGGCTGGGGTGCCTCCTCCACGGGGGCCGCGGCTGCTGCAACAGCCTCCGCCTCCTTCCGGGTCATCTGGCTGCTGATATACCAGCCGCCAATAGCCAGGCCGACACCGACGATCAGGAGGGGGACATGGGGTGTGCCAGGGATCATGCCCAGCAGGGCGATCACCACACCGGCGGTGAGGATAGCCCTGGGCTGGCTGCCGAACTGGTGGACCACGTCGTCATTGAGGCTGCCGTCGGAGACAGTACGGGTGACCACCATGGCAGTAGCTGTGGAGATCATGAGGGAGGGGATCTGGGAGACCAGGCCGTCACCGATGGTAGCGATGGCGTAGACGTTCCAGACGTCCTGCACACCGGCGAGGCTCCCCATAATCAGGCCGCCCACCAGGTTGATAGCGGTGATAATCAGGGACAGGGTTGCGTCACCCTTGACGAACTTGGTGGCACCGTCCATAGCGCCGTAGAAGTCGGCCTCCTTCTGGATCTTGGCGCGGCGGGCCTTGGCCCCCTGCTCGTCAATGAGGCCAGAGGAGAGGTCCGCGTCAATGGCCATCTGCTTACCGGGCATGGCGTCCAGGGTAAACCGGGCTGCCACCTCAGAGACGCGCTCCGCGCCCTTTGTGACCACGATCATCTGCACCAAGACGATAATCAGGAAGATGATGATACCCAACACAATATTCCCCTGGGCGATCATCAGGCCGAAGGATTCGATGACGCTGCCGGCATCACCGTCGTTGCCCAGGATGGCCCGGGTGGTGGATACGTTCAGCCCCAGCCGGAACAGCGTCGTAATCAGCAGCAGGGATGGGAAGATAGAAAAGTCCAGCGCGTCCGCCACGGTCATGGTGATCACCAAAATCAGCATGGACAGGGAGATATTGACCACCAGCAGCACATCCAGCAGGATGGTCGGCAGGGGCACGACGATAAACAGGACAATAATGACCACTGCCAGCGCTATGCCGTTTTGGAAAATTCGCCTCATGGGCACCGTCCTTTCCGATTGAGAAAAGCCCTTTCTATCGGGGCTGTTATGGGAACGCCCCAGCAGGGGCGGCTGTTTTCCAGTTTATGTGCTGGGAAATTATGGGGCCGTCTGGTCCAGCTTCAGCACGTAGACCAGGATTTCTGCTACAGGCCCATAGAACTCTGGCGGGATCTCCCGGTCCAGGTCCGTAGCCGCGAACAGGGACCGGGCCAGTGGGACGTTTTCCACAATGGCCACCTGGTTCTCCCCGGCTACCTTGACAATCCGCAGGGCCAGCTCATCCAGCCCCTTGGCGACCACCACCGGCGCGTCGTCGCGGTCTGGCTTATAGCGCAGGGCGACAGCCACATGGGTGGGGTTACGGATGACGACATCCGCATCCGGGACCTGCTGCATCATACGCTGCTGGGCCCGGCGGCGCTGGATCTCCTTGATTTTTCCTTTGACCTGGGGGTCGCCTTCGGTCTGTTTGTACTCCTCCTTGATCTCCTGCTTGGACATGCGCAGCTGCCGCTCATAGTCCCACCATTGGTAGAAGTAATCGGCGCCGGCCAGGGCCGTAAAAGCGATTACCACCTGGAGGATCAGGGAGATGATGTCGTCAAAGAGGATGGCGCAGGACTGGCTCAGCTCCATATCCAGGAAGCGGGCAAAGCCGATCACTACGCTTTGGAAGTAGTTGAAAATCAGATAGAGCAGGATCGTGATCTTGAGGATCCCTTTGAGTGCCTCGACCACGCTGCGCATCGAGAAAAGCCGTTTAAAGCCCTGCAAGGGGCTGATCCGGTTGAACTTTGGTTTCAGGGATTCCGTCGACACAAGCAGCCTGGTCTGCGCAAAGGTTGCCGCGACGGCCAGAAGGGCGGTGACGCCCAGGAAGGGGCCCGCCACAATGGCGACTGTCACAATGCATTTGACCAGCAGCTCCCGCAGGATGGTGGGGAGCATACCGGCGTAGCTCTCGCCGATATAGTTAAAGCAGGTCCCGAAGAGGCTCTCCGCCTGCTCCGCCACGATGCCGCTCATGACCTTGAGCATCGCCAGGCTGCCCAGGAGGGTGGCAACGGACACAACGTCCTTGCTCATCATGACGTTGCCCTTTTTCCGTTCGTCCCTTCGCTTTTTTGGTGTTGCTTTTTCGGTCTTGGAGTCGCCGGCCACCGATGGATCCCCCCTTTGCCGTGCCGTCCCGGACAGGCCGGGTCTGTTATCCCTCCATCAGCGGCAACATACTCTGGAGTGCGCGCAGCATCTTGGTCTCTATCTCCAGCAGGTACTCGCTAAAGGGCGTGAGCAGGATCAGGATCAAGCTCAGGCCAATAATGACCTTCAGCTCAATGTTGATGGCAAAGACGTTGATTTGCGGGATCACCTTCATGAGGATACCCATGCCAACCTGGCCCAGCAGCTCCGCTGCCAGGATGGGCATACAGAGCTTGATGGCCATGACCGTACAATCAATAAAAATCTCCAGTACCGCCGCATAGACCGACTCCCCAAAGGCAACCGCCCCAAAGGGGACGATCTGGCCGGAGTGCAGGATGATCCGCAGCAGGGTATGATGTCCATTGGCCGTGAAAAACAGCAGGATCATCAGGATATTGAGCAGTGTGGCCGTGACGGAGATCGACGACTGGCTGCCCGGGTCATAGGTCTTGCCCATACTCATTCCCATCTGGGTGTCGATGGTCTCGCCGCCCAGCAGGGGGATATAGAAGAAAACATTCATCACGAGGCCCAGGATATACCCCAGGCCCATTTCCAGCAGGAAGCGGACCGCCATCTCCAGGACTGTCCCCGGCACCTCCGGACGGTAGGCCGTCATGGGCAGGATTGCCACAGTCAGCAGGAGGATCAAGCCGCCTTTGATGAGGCCCGGGATGCTCTGCCGCCCAAACAGGGGGTTGAACAGGACAAACCCGCTCATCCGGGCCAGGATCAACATAAACAGGGTCAACTCAGCCCAATCCAAAGCCCCGCCTCCTAACTCGCCATCAGTGCAAAGAGGCTCCTTGCGTAATCCAGAAGGGTTTCCATCATCCAGCTCCCGCCTACCAGCAGGACAAGGACCACCACCGTCAGCTTGAAAATAAAGGAAAGCGTCTGCTCGTGGATCTGGGTGACTGCCTGGAAAATAGCCAGCAGCACACCTACCAGCATACTCAGCAGCAGCATGGGGGCACACAGCTTTATCACTACCCAGACGCCCTCACGCATCAGCTCCGTAATCATGACCGTATCCACCGTTCAGCGCCCCCTCTCAGTTTATTCCCCGCACCAGTGCGGAGAACAGCAGCTGCCATCCATCCAGCAGGATGAAGAGAAGGATTTTAAACGGGGTAGAGATCATAGATGGCGGCAGCATAATCATGCCCATGCTCATTAGTGTGGAGGAAACGATGATATCAATGAGCATAAAGGGGATATACAACAGGAACCCGATCTCAAAAGCTTCCTTCAGCTCTGTGGTGACAAAGGCGGGCACGATGACCAGCATAGACATCTCCCCCGCGTCACTCAGGTTGGGTGGGGGCTCTGTACCGGAGATCTCGCAGTAGAGCTCCAGGCTGGAGATCTCTGTGTTGTCCAGCATAAAGCTCTTAAGCGGGTCTTGGGCCCGGTCAAAAAATTCCTCTTGGCTGATCTCCCCGGCCACATAGGGGTCATAGGCATCTACCCGGATACTGTCCAGGGTCGGCGTCATCGTGAACAGCGTCAATACCAGCGCCATCCCCACCAGCACCGTGTTTGGCGGGGTCTGCTGGGTACCCATGGCGGTGCGCAGGAAGGAAAAGACCACCACATACCGGGTGAAGGAGGTCATCATGACCACCAGTGACGGCAGCAGCGTGAGGATTGTCGTCAGCAGCAGAATGTCCAACATCTGGACGCTGTCACCATTGACATTGATGATCGCGTCTGTCACAGGTATGATCCTCCTCTCAGATCACTTTTTCTCCCTGAATTTCCGCAGTATTTCGCTAAAATCCAGGGGGTTGCTCCCATTAGGGATATCTGAGGGGGAAGGGCTGGACCACAGGGCCCCCTCCGCCTCTGTCAGTTCGGCCAACAGGGAGAATCCGGAGGGAGAACTGCCAATGATAAAATACCGGCCAGCGGCCTGCACCACCAGGATGGCCTGGTCCCGGCCCACCGGCAGCCGCTCCAACACGCGCATCTGCCGGCCGGCCGGCACTGCGCCGAACCGGAGGGATAGCCCTGTACCGGCCCAGCGGGTAACTAGGTAGCACGCGACCAAGACCAGCAGCAGGACCAGCAGGATACCCAGAAGGGAGAGCAGGTCCCGGTGCATCAGGGCTCGCCTACAATGGAAGTAACAGTCTTGAGCACACGCTCGCCCTTAAAGGGCTTGACGATGAAGTCCTTTGCGCCGGAACGGATGGCGTCGATGACCATGGTCTCCTGGCCCATGGCGGAGCACATGACCACGTTTGCGCCGCCGTCGGCAGCACGGATGGCCTTGAGGGCCTCCAGGCCGTCCATATTGGGCATCGTGATATCCATAAGCACCAGGTCGGGCTTCAGGGAGTTGTACTTCTCCACGGCATCCGCCCCATCCACTGCCTCATGAAGATCCGTATACCCGGCCTTGCTGAGTGTGTCCTTGATTACCTTCCGCATGAACGCGGCGTCGTCAACCAATAAAATCTTAGCCATTACAATACACCCTTTTCCTTCTTAAAATTGTAGTTATTTGATACTGGCCTTAAAATTTTGCCAGTTCATTGATGTCGGGTTTCTGGAGGATCTCAGTGATCCGGATGCCAAAGTTGTCGTCGATAACCACTACGTCGCCCCTGGCGATGCACTGGCCATTGACCAGGAGATCTACTTGGTCGCCTGCCAATTTGTCCAGCACCACCAAGGATCCCTTGGAAAATGCAACAATGTCCTGGATCTTCCGCCGCGTGCGGCCGATCTCCACAGCCACCTCCAGGGAGACGGACATGATGAGATCCAGATTCTGCCGCTGCTCCTGGGGGAGCGCATTCTCCGGATTCAGATCCGGCATACTCGCCGACTTGGCATTGATTACCTTCGGCTCCGGTGCCGGCGCCTGCTGGGGCGGATACATGTAGTACGGCGGGTACATCGGCGGATAGGGATACCCGCCCTGCCCTGGTGCCTGGGGATAGGGCGCACCAGCCGGGGGCGCCTGGTAGTAGGGCTCCTGCCCTGCTGCCGGCTGGGGGGCAGCGGCCGGCTGCGCCGGCATCTGGGGCGGCGGCGTCTGTGCTGCTGCCGGCTGGGGGGCCGGTGCGGGCGCAGGGGCACTGCCTGCGTCGCCTGCAAGCAGGCGCTCAATCTCCTCCTGGCTCAGCGTACCGCCGCCGCCGGAGGGTTCCGGCGCAGGAGCCGGGGCCGGTGCGGGCGCGGAAGCCGGCGGCGCACTGGCAGCAGCCCCCTCGCCTTCCAGATCGATCCCGAAGCCGCTCACCAGCTCCTGAACCAGCTCCACGCTCATCACATTCATGAACTCGCTCTCGACAATCCCCTCAATGCTCAGCCGGAAGCTGACCACTACTACGGGGCCTGTCTGCACCGGGAAGTGCTCCCGCCGCACCTTATCCAAGTCGTCCATCTCGAAGGACTCAGGGGTGGAGATATTCACCATCCGGCCCAGCAGATCTGACAGCGCCGTGGAGGCCGCGCCCATCATCTGGTTCATGACCTCACAGACCACGCTGACACTCAGCTCGTCCAGTTGGAACTCCTCATCCTCCGTCTCCGAGCCAAGGAGGATGTCTACGATGGCTTTCACATCGCTGCGCTTGAGCATCATGATATTGCTGCCCTCAACGCCGCAGACGTACTTGATCTCTACGCCCACGGCCGGCTCGATTTCTCCCAGGGTGAAATCCTCCGCGTTGACAACTTTGACCGTAGGCGTCGTGATGTCTACACGGTGATCCAGCATGTTGGACACCGCTGTGGCGGAGGAGCCGAGGCTGATATTCATGATTTCTCCGATGGCGTCTATGACCATCGGGCTAAAAATAGTATCTCCCATCCGGTTCCGCTCCTTTAAGCCTTAATGTATGTCTCACCGATTTTCACGGCCTTCTGCTTGTTGTAGACACCCATGCGGCCGTCGAACCAGCGCCGGCCCCCAATGTTCAAGAAAATGGGTGTGTCCTTGGGCTGCTTGATATTCACCACGTCTCCCACGTTTAAATGATAGATGTCGCTGAGCAGCAGATGTGTCCTTCCTAGCTCTGCTATGATTTCCAGGTCTGTGTCCCGCAGGGAGTCGAAAATCTCCTCTGACTTATCCTCCCCGCTGGTACGCCGGGTATTATTCTTGCCGATCTCTGCGAAAATGTTGGCCAGCATCACGCCGGGCAGGCAGATGCTCATGCGGCCGCTGCTGTTATTGGGGAAATTGATCTGGATCCCCACAATTACCACGGTCTCATCAAAACCGATCAGCTGGACCATGGTTGGGTTAACTTCTGTACGCACGTACTCAAAGTCAATGCTCATATAGTTTTCCCAGCTCTGGCCAAGCACCCCCATCAGATCTGTCATCAGGTCTGCGTATATCTTCAGCTCTACGTCTGTCAGGTTGTACTCCGACTCCAGGCTGTCGTCCGGCTCCCCCTCGCCGCCCATCAGGCGGTCGATCATGGTCAGCAGGACGGTGGTATCCATGTGGACAAGGATGGGGGTCTCCTCCTGGAGCGCCTCCTGATCGATTTTTACCAGGGCCAGCACGTCGCTGTCCCGCAGTGCGTTGGAAAATTCGTTGTAGCGCTGCTCCTCCACGCTCTCCACGGTGATCTCGCAGGTGGCGTGGAGTATCCCGTTCAAACGGGAGTTGATTACACGGGAATAATTCTCAAAGATGCTGTTGAGCATCTTGAGCCGGTCCTTCGTGAACTTGCGCGGACTATAGAAGTCGTACTTCCGGTATTTCTTGTCCGCAGATTCCTCTACCGGAGCGTTGAGATCCATCGCCCCGCTTTGGGCCGCCGCCAGCAGCGCGTCAATTTGACTTTGTGATAAGACTTCTGCCATATTGTCTCCTCATTCCGGGTAATGGATTCATACACGGTCATTGTATCGCCGCGCCGCCGCGCTACGGCTGGCTGGAAGCGGTCACGGCCGGAGCTGCATCTGTGGAGGGTTCCACGTCCGCGCCGTCCACGCCCGGCTGGCTCTGGCCGGTCTCAGTGTAATACTGCGCTACGCTGTCAGAGAGCGCGTCTTCCAAATTTTCGCCGGTAATAATCAGTTCCACGCGCCGGTTTTTGGCCCGTTCGCTCTCTACATCGTTGGCCGCTACCGGACGCCACTGGCCGTAACCCACGCTGATGAGCCGGGCGGGGTCCAGCACGTCGCTATGCTCCAGCAAATACACCAGCACCTCGTTTGCGCGGTTGCTGGCCAAGGTGCGGTCCTTCCGGGCGTTGTAGGTATTGGAGAGGGCCGTAGCCGTGTGGCCGAGGACCCGGATCTCATTGATATAAGGGGATGCCTGTTCCAAAGCAGGCAGGATCGCATCCAGGGCCTCCTGCCCTTCCTTGCGCAGGGCGTAGCGGTCGCCGTCAAAGAAAAGGGAGTCGCTGAAAGAGATGTACACCATGCCGTCGCCCTCGCTGACAGTGATGGCTGCACTGTCCTGCTGCGCGGCGTACTCCGCGATATACTCATAGAGGGTATCAAACACCTCATTGATCTCGTTTTGTGTCATGGGCATGTCGTTGCCGCCCCCCAAGTTCTGTTCGCCTTCCGGCCCCTCGGGGGCGTCATCATTCAGGGCCGCGTTTTCGTTGAAGCTCCTGACCACCCACATCCACTTCTGCTCGTCGATGCTGGAGATGGAGTAGAGCAGGACGAAAAAGCACAGCAGCAGCGTAACCATGTCGCCATAGGTGTCCATCCAGTTTGCGCCGCCACCGCCGCCCTTTTTCTTTTTAAGAGACGCCATAACGGGCCTCCTCTCGATTTCTCAGAACACGCACGGTATCCTTACTCCTTCTTGGCTTTGCCGCCGTCGTCACGCTGGCGCTGGGAGACGAAGGTCAGCAGCTTCTCCCGCAGGAACTTGGGGTTTGCGCCCGCCTGGATGGACATAATGCCTTCCACAATGATCAGCTTACAGAGGACCTCCTCCTCGTCGCGCTCCCGCAGCTGCGAAGCAATGGGCCCGAAAATCATGTGGGCCAGTACGCAGCCGTACAGGGTGGTAATCAGTGCGGTACCCATGGCTGCACCGATGTTGCCCGCACCGCCGGAATCCATATCCATGCCCTTAAGCATGTTGATCAGGCCCACCAGTGTACCGACCATGCCGAAGGCCGGGGCTACGGAGCTGCCCTTGTCATACATCCCCGCGCCAGCCTCGTGACGGGCGGAGGACTGCTCGATATCGTTCATCATAATTTCGCGGACCTGGTCGGCATCGTTATTGTCCACGATCAGCATAATACACTGCTTAAAGAAAGGGTTTGTCTGGGCGTTGCCCTTTTCCTCCAGGGCCAGCAGGCCGTTCTTTCTCGCCACCTGGGCCAGCTCGACCAGCTCGTCAATAATCGCAAGGGGGTCGTTGCCCTTGGTGTTCATGAGCACCTTGAAGTGCTTGGGAATATCCTTCAGGGCGCTGCCTGGGAAGGATGCCACCATAACCGCGAAGGTACAGCCGATGGTGATAAAAATACTCGCGCCGTCTATGAAGTTTTTCAGCTGCGTCGGATCCAGGAACGCGCCGCTGGCGCTGCCCTGCATCATACCAACGACCATGACCAGGAAAGCAACTGCTACACCGATGATATACAGAATATTCATACTTCACACCCGTTTTGCTCCCGCTGCGGGAGTTGTTTTCCAATTTACACGGGGCGCATTCGACCGATGTTGAGGTCGGGGATGGGCCGCGCGGGACCCGCTCCCCGCCGCCTCAGCATCCCTCAAATGCGTCCCCCTCTTCAGAGCGTCAGCGCTTGTCCCAGACCGTAATCGCGCGGTGGACATCCTGCACCTTTGCGTTGTACTCCTGAATTTTCTTGATGATGACATCCGGTTCTTCCTTCACAATGAAGTAATCCCGGTTCATCATCACAATCTTTGATTCGGGGATCATTTCAATGCTCTCAATCTGATTGTGGTTGAGCAGGAATCTCTCGTTATTCCTCTTGGTCAGGACAATCATGGCACACTCCTTTCATCTCTCCCCCGGCCGCTGCCTTGCGGCCGGGGGCTTTGGGGCATCAATGGTTGGTAGGGACTTCCTCAGGGGATGGGGCTAGCCTTACCGCTTCATATTCACCAGCTCTTCGAGCATGGAGTCGGTGACCGTGACAATACGGGTGTTGGCCTGGTAGCCGCGCTGGGTGAGGATCATGTTGGAGAACTCCGTAGCCACGTCTGCGCCGGACATCTCCAAGCCGCCATTTTTGATCTCAATGCCGCTGCCCAGGCCGATGGCATCGGCGGTGGCGGGGGAGCGTGTCGTGTCCTCATCCCCGACAACAGTTTGGTTACTCAGGAACTTATTCTCCAGGATACCGCCTACGCCGCTGACGCTGATATCGCCTGCGCCCTCCATGGCCTTGTAGTAGGGCCCATCAATGTGGGTCACGCCGTCGGGGGAGGCCACATTGGCAATCGCCGCATAACCGACCACCACGGTCTGGCCATTGTCGCAGGTACAGGTGATGGCACCCTGCTTGTTGATGGACAGGTTCTTGACTTGAATGACCTCGTCGTTGGTGTTGGGGATTGGGATTTTATCGAGAACCAGCTGGTTCATCTCTTCATATTCCACAGTTGTTGTCCCATCGGCGTTGGCGGTCGTCTCCTTGATGGCCTGGCCAATCCCGGTATCCTTGAACTTCTCTGCACTGAACTTCCCGTCATCGTCCAGATACGCCTTGAGGTTTTCCGCCAGAGAGACGTTTGTCCGGGAGTTGTTGGATCCGGTTGCATTGCTGAGCATCCCATAGACCGGGTCGCCAGTGGTCCAGTTGTAGGTCTCGCCAGTCTTGCCGCCGTTCGCCTCCGTGGGGACATCCGCCGCCAGGGGCAGGCGCAGGGGCACCAGCTGGGTGCTGATCATGGTCGGGCCGACATTCTTGCCCTGCTGCTTGGCCTCTTCGATCTCCTCGTCAGTCAAGGTGGGGTCATAGTCCGGGTTGTATACAGTAGCGAAGCCGTAGAGCACATTGCCGTTACGGTCGCAGATATACCCTTCCGGATCCTTCCAGAAGTTGCCCACACGGGTGAGCATGGGCTTGCTCAGATCCTCTGCACTGTTGATATTGAGGTTCTTATCGCCCACCAGGAAGAAGCCCTCGCCGTCAATCATGCAGTCCAGGCCAAAGCCGGTGGGATTGTAGGTGCCGGGAGTCATGTTCAGGTCGATGGAACCGATGGAGGAACCATAGCCGATCTGGGAGGGGTTATTGCCGCCGGCGGTAACGCCGCCGTTGCTGCCGGACTTGCTGGTAGCATAGATGGACTCCTGGAAAGTCATCCGCTGGGCCTTATAGCCGGGGGTGTTCACGTTTGCAATGTTGTTGCCGATTACGTTCAGGTTTGCCATGTGGGTCTTCAAGCCGCCAATGGCGGCATACATTGCTCCGGTCATGTAATCATTACTCCTTTTTTTCCTCTGGCGCCGCCGTCCCCCCGCCAATCGGGCGGAAGGGCAAAGCATCCTGTAGAGGTCCTGCTCTTTCTATTTCAGAAGCACAGCGCCGTCGATATTGGTGAAAATATTCTCCTGCATCTCCTCCTGGGACATGGTGGTGATCACCCTCCCATGGGGAACGTTGATGATAAATGCCCGGGTGGCGTCAAAGGCCAAAATATTGGTTGCGCCTTTGGCCTGGGCCCGCTCTACAGAGTCGGCCAGTTGGCCCATCAGTGCCGGCGTCACCTCAATACCCCGCTCCTCTGCCCGCGTCATGGCGTGCTTGGAGAACGCGATGGAAAAGCTCTCTTCTGCCGGGGCCGTTGTCTTGCTAAGCTCCCTCTGGAGCATCGCTGTAAACCGGCCTCCCGCTCCCCGGCGGCTGACCGGCTGGATCTGCTCCACCTGGTTTGCCTTTTGTACAGGCGGTATGGGAGAGATTCGTTCGATCATGATGTCCATCCTTCCCGGCTGGATGCAGGGAACCGGGTTAGATCCCCGCTACGCTGCCGTTTTCGCTTCCGGCGGCTCCTGTTTCGCCTTCGCCGTTGTTATTTTCCGGGGGCTCCGGCGTCTGCTCCGCATCTCCGGAACCTTCCACAGGAGGCGGTGTCTCTCCGTCCGGATTATCGCCGGTCCCGGGCACATCCTCTCCGCCCTCTACCTTATCATCATCCGGATCCTTCTCGCCGTCTCCCTCTACCTTCTCAGGCAGGCGGCCCACGGCCATGATACTGTTGAGGGTATAGCTCTTGTCGCCCATAAAGATTACCTGCTGGCCGTCATAGGTGCCGGTAGCGGTAACAGTGCCGACGATCTCCTGGATATTCCCCTTCTCGTCCAGGACGCCGACAGTCACTTCCTTCCCCACCAGGGAGGCAGAGTAAGACATCACGTTTGCCAGCGTCAGCTCCTCGACCTGGGTGCTCACATCGGTCAGGGCCTGCATAACCGTCATCTGCATCAGCTGGTTCATCATCTCGCTGGTGTCAGTCTGGTTGTCAATGGTCTGGTTTTGCAGCTGTGTGACCATCAGCAGCAGCATGTCATCAAAGGTCAGGCTCGAATTGTCCTTCACCTTCTCCGTCTCAGGCTTGTAGTTGGGGTAGGTCTGGTAGGTCTCATCGACCGCCTTGCTGCTGTTGCTGTTGTAGTAGTTTGTGCGGTTTGCGATGTCAAAAGCAGAACTCCACTCGCTCAATGCCGCTCACTCCTTTCCTGCATTAAATGCTCTCTTCCGTGCTGAACAATCCCAGGCGCAGCTTCTGAAGGAAGTCGCCGCCTTGTTCCTGGTGCTGCTCCTGCTCTTGCTGCTGGCGCTGATGGCGCTGTCCGCGCCCGTCAGGGTCGGCGTTCTGGAATGCCTGTTGCTGCTGGCTCTCTTCGCCGCGCTGGACCTCCACGCGCACCTCCTGCTGGCTATAGCCCTGCAAAGCAGTGCGCAGCCCATCCAGGTGTTCGTTGAGCAGGCCTGCCGCCCGGCTGTTGGATGCGTGCAGGACAACCTGCAAAGCGCCGCTGTTATCCCGGGTCATCTCAATTGTCAGCTTGCCCAGGTTCTCCGGCATCAGGCGGATTTCCACCTTCTCCGCGCCAGCCTGGGCCGCCATACGGATTGTATCCGCCAGCTTTGCCTCCATATTGGGCTCCTGGGTGTCCACCGGTTCATAGCTCTCGCCTACCTTGACTGGGGCCGCCTTTACCTCGTGGAACACAGGCTCCTGGGCAGCCGCCTCATCCGGGATTTCCTCGGGCGCCTCCTCCGGGGTTACGTCCTTCACATCCTGGGGGGCTTCACTGTGGCGAACCTCGATAGCCTCCGTATCTGCGTGTTCTGGGGCTGCCTCCGGCTTCATCTCCGCCTCCGCAGGCTTGGCCTCTGCCGGCTGTACCGGGGCCTCCTCCATAGCTTGCTGGAAGCTCATCGCTTCACCCTGCTGATCCTCACCTTTGGGGGTGGAATCCGTCTGGACGGCAGTTTCTACCGCAGTATCCAACGTGGGCAGCTGCCCATCCAGTGCCATCGCAGTCTCCTCCACGGCCTCCTCCGGAATCGCCTCAATGGGGGCGGTAACTACTGCCGGCTCCTCAGCCGTCAGCTCCTCCACCTCAGGCCGGAACAGGAGAAGGGCTGCATTGGGGTTGGCTACCATCTCCTCAGGCCGGAGCTCCTCCTTCTCGCCCTTCTGGACGGGGGACGTCTCCTCCTGGACAGGCTGATCCTTCTGCTCCTGCTTGGGCTTATCCGTGGTCTCCTTGGTATTCTTGTTGCTCTGCGTGGTCTGTGTCTGCTCCATCAAATCCTGGAAGCTGCTGCCGGCCTTATCCTTTTTCCCGCCAGTCTGGGGGATGGTCATGTTGGCCGCCATCTGCTTCATCTGCTGGAGCAGCATATTTTCCGCAATATTCATGGTTCCGTTCACCTCGCTTTATTGGGGGATGCCTTCCGCCTCCCGTTCCATCAGGAGCTTTGCCAAGGTCTCAGAAATGCTCTCGTTGTCCTCTGTGCTGTCCAAACCAGCCAGATCGATATAGAGCCCCAGCCCGGCCAAGCGCCGTAAAAGCTGTTCGAGCTGGACCCGCTCCGGGCTGCCTGGCTCATACTCGCTGATCCGCTGTGCGATTTCTGTTGCAGACCGGGGCACGTCGGACCGTTTTGTGTCCTCCCCGCCGCTCATGACGTCCAGGATCTTCCCCAGCGCATCAATAATAGCCTGCTCCCGCTCCTGCTCCTCCTGTTCCTCCATACTCTGCTGGAGCTTCAGGCGCATCGCGGCATAGAAATCGCTGTCCGGGTCTGCCAGCTGGCGGCGCAGTTCAGACCTGCCCACCTCTGCACCGGCCCTATCCGGGCGTGCCCCCTCCATCCGTTCGAGGGTTTCCGAGAGTGCCTGGAACATCTCCTGCATTTTCTGCTGGGCTGCACGCTCCTCCCGGCTTCCTCCGGAAGTCCACTGGAGCCTGTCAGTGACCCAGTGCAGGATATCGCCGTTCGCCTCTGTCCGGTGGAACAGCCGCTGGCCTCCGTCTGGAAGGGTCTCCGACACATAGGCAAGGGGCTCACAGGAGACATATTTCCCCTCTGCATCGTAATACCCCACGACTACCATATTGTTGTAGCCCAACTGCCGCTTTTCCCACTGGGAGATGGCCCCGATCTCCGCTAAGTCATCCAGGAAGTCATCGTAGTCGCTGTCGTCCATGTTGCGGGGGTCGTACTTGTTGGCCAGTGCCGCGATCTCCGCGCTAGAGGGAGTTTTGCGCTGTTCACTTCCCGCATAAAGCCGGTCCTGCTGGGCATCGCCACTTTCCCAGCGCTGCTGGTTGGCCTGCACCAGCTGTTCGACAAACTCCTCCCGGGAGAGGGTTTCCAGCTGCTCCTTCATCGCGCTGCTGGCATAGGCCGGGCCAATGGAATAGATGCTGTTCGCCAGTGTCCTGATGTCTGTGTCGATCATAGGTATTCCTTCTCCTTTGTCGTTTCTCCGCGCATCCGCGTGAGGTTCGTCGTTTGGAGCGGTTTTGCACCGCCTTGCCCGCTCACCCCCCTTCCCTCTGGAATGGGATATGCGCTTGAGACCGGCCTCACCACCTTTCCTATCATTCTCGGATCTATCAGAGAACGCCCACAGGCGCCGCTCCCATCTTATGCGCTTTGCGCCGACATGACACGCTTTGTGGAGACCAGCTCGTCGATCATGGCCTCCTCGTTCTTTTGCATAGCCTTGTTGTAGTGGTCAAGCTTTTTCTCCCGCAGCTTCTCGATGGAGGAGGTGTCCTGCTTGGCGGCCACTACCTCGGCCCGCTTGGCCTCCTCCTTTTTCTGCAGCTCGGCCAGCTGCTCCAGCGCCTGCTGGATCTGCCGCTCCATGGCCCGCAAGTACTGCTCGTACTTCATCGCATCCAGGATAGCGATCCCCTCCAGCTTCCGCTGGGCGAACTCCCCATCCATCTGGCGGTACTCCGCCTCCAGCTCCTCAATCAGGCGCTCCTGCTCCCGCACCTGGGCCAGGATAGCCCCATGCTCAGCCTGGAGGGAGGACAGGACCTGCTGTTTATAGTCCAGAACGGTTTCCAGGGAAAAGCGAAACTTTTTCATGGGTAAAACTGTTCCTTTCTTCTCGTATCTTACCGCATAATACGCCGCAGCTGCTCTAAGCTCTGTTCATAGGAAAACGCTTCATCCACGCCCTGCATCAGGAACTGGTTGATCGCATCCATCTTGCCCAAGGCATGATCCAGCTTCGGGTTGGTGCCGCTCTTATAGGCGCCGATTGACACCAGGTCTGCGTTCTTTGCGTACACACCCATGATATCCCGCAGCTGGCTGGCCAGCTTCCGGTGCTCCGGGGAGACGATCTCCACCATCAGACGGGAGATGCTTGCCCCCACGTCGATGGCTGGGAAGTGGTTGGAATTGGCCAGCTGGCGTGAGAGGACAATGTGCCCATCCAAGATGCCGCGCACCGTATCCGCAATGGGTTCGTTGGTGTCATCGCCCTCCACCAGCACGGTGTACACGCCGGTAATAGAGCCCTTCTCGAAGTTGCCGCTGCGCTCAAGGAGCTTGGGCAGCTCCGCATAGATGGAGGGGGTGTATCCCCTGGCTACCGGCGGCTCGCCTACGGCCAGGCCAATCTCCCGCTGGGCCATAGCAAACCGGGTTAGGGAGTCCATCATCAGCAGCACATCATACCCCTGGTCCCGGAAGTACTCAGCAATGCTGGTGGCCACGCTGGGGCATTTCATGCGCAGCATAGCGGGCTGGTCAGAGGTTGCCACCACCAGAATGGAGCGGCGCATCCCCTCCTCCCCCAGATCCTTCTGCATGAACTCCAGCACCTCGCGGCCACGTTCGCCCACCAGGGCAATTACGTTGATATCCGCTTTCACATTTTTGGCAATCATCCCCATGAGGGTGGACTTGCCTACGCCGGAACCGGCAAAAATCCCAATCCTTTGGCCCTTACCGATGGTCAGCAGGCTGTCGATGGCCTTTATGCCAAATTCCATCCGCTCCCGGATCGGCGGCCTGGTCATCGGGTTGATGTAGGTAGAATCCACAGAGAAGGTGTCCCCCCGCCCGAAGGGCTCCAGGCCGTCAATGGGCTGGCCCAAGGCGTTGATGACCCGTCCCCGCAGGAAAGGCCCTACCGGCAGGGTGAGGCGCTTCCCCGTGTTGCGGACAAAGTTGCCCGCAGAAATCCCGCTCATATTGGCGTAGGGCATCAGCAGGATATGGTCGTTCTTGAACCCCACCACCTCGGCGGGGACCTGGCCTCCAGATTCGTTGCTGTAGATCCGGCAGATATCGCCGATAGCGGCCCGGCCGCCGGAGGCCTCGATAGACATGCCCACGATATTCTCAATTTTTCCAGTCCGGCTCATCGTCTCTGCGGAGCGGACAAAGGGGATCATTTCGCGGAACATATCCGTCCTTTCTCCTCTGCCGGGGTCACAGCGCACCCATCTGATCGCGCAGGATATCCCGGATATTGGACATCTGAGTGGAGACACTGGCATCGATGATCTCTTCCGGCGTCTCAACAATACAGGTGCCGCTCTCGTCGTCCCCCATGGGGACAATTTTCACATGCTGGGACAGGGCGCCGAGGGCGGTAGTGAGGGCGGGCGAAATCTGGGCCGCGCCCTTTGCGCTGCAACCGGAGATGTAGATATGCACCCACTCCTGGCGCTTCAGCCGCTCGGTGGCGGTCTGGATCATGCGCACAATCACCTCGCTGCTGCTGCGCAGGCT
>CAJUAC010000045.1 GCA_910583885.1 uncultured Oscillospiraceae bacterium
GTTTGCCAGGCAGGATTCCGTGCGGCAGATAAAGTTGATCCACTCCTCCGCCTCCTTCTGGTGCTCCGCACCCTTGAGCACGCACATGGCATCTACAAACCAGTTGCTCCCCTCCTGGGGGACCACATAACATAGGTCAGGGTTATTATCGTGCATGGTCAGGAAGTCGCCGGCGTAGTAGGTGCAGATCGCCGTTTCCCCGGCCTCCATCTTGTCATAGAGCTGGTCCATAAAGAAGCCCTGGTAGACGCCGTTGGCCTTGGCGTCAGCAATCAGCTGGTAGGCCTCCCGGATCTGTGCCTCATCGGTGGTGTTGACGGAGTAGCCCAGGTACAGCAGGGCCGCACCAATGGCATCCCGGGGGTTCCCGATCATGCCCACCTGCCCGGCGTACTTCCCGTCAAAGAGGGCGGACCAGCTGGTGATCTCCCCGTCCACCATGGTGGGATTATAAATGATGCCCAAGGTGCCCCAGGTGTAGGGGACAGTGTACTTGTTCTCTGGGTCGTAGCTCAGGTTCTTATATTGGCTGCCGATGAGGCTGAAATTAGGGATATTGCTGTAATCCAGCTCTGCCAGCATCCCTTCCGCGATCATCTGGCCGATCATGTAGTCGCTGGGCACAATTACGTCGTAGTCCGCACCGCCCTGCTTAATCAGGGCATACATCGTCTCGTTGCTTTCAGCGGTCTGATAGTTGACCCGGATCCCGGTCTCCTGCTCAAATTGGCTGATCAGGTCTGGGTCAATGTTCTCCCCCCATCCGCACACGTTGACAACCCGCTCCTCTCCGCCGCCGCAGCCGGTCAGGCAGAAAGCCAGCGCCAAGGTGAGCGCCAACAAAAAGGAAAACGTCTTTTTCAATTCTTCATTCCTCCAAAAAATAATATATATTGTAAGGCGGCATCCTTCCTTCTGCACAGGAAGGGATAGCAGCCATTACAATTTCCGCTGCTCCTGCCGGGCCTCCCGGATGTTGACGATGACCAGCAGAGCCAGCACCGTAATAAACAGGAGCGAGGAGATGGCGTTGATCTTCGGGCTGATGCGCCGTTTGGTCATGCCATACACCACCATTGCCAGGGGCGAGGTGCCGGAGCCCGCCGTAAAGTAGGAGATAACGAAGTCATCCACACTCATGGTGAAGGCGATCAGCGCCCCGGAGACGATGCCGGGCTTGATCTCCGGCAGCGCCACCTTCCAGAAAGCCTGCATCCAGGTACAACCCAGATCCTGGGCTGCATCAATGAGATTTTTGTCCATCTGGCGCAGCTTGGGCATGACGGACAGGATCACATAGGGGATGTTGAAGGTGATGTGGGCGATCAGCAGCGTACCAAAGCCCATGTGCAGGTGGACGGGCAGACGGATGAGGCCCTGCGCCCCGTTCAGCCACCGGGCAAAGGCCTCCCAGCCCCCGAAGAACGCGACAAACAGCAGGCACAGGCTCACGCCGGTGACAATATCTGCATTGGTCATGGGGATGTTGTTGACAGCCATCAGCGGCCCCCGCCAACGCTTCTTCATATTGAAAAAGCCAATAGCGGCCATGGTTCCCGCCACGGTGGCGGCAGCTGTCGCCAGCAGGGAGACCAGGAGGGTAGAGGACAGGGCGCTCATGATCTGCCGGTCCCGGACCAGCTCGCTGTACCAGCGCAGGGTAAAGCCCTGCCAGACAGTGCGGCTGCTGGAGTCGTTGAAGGAAAAGACGATCAGTACAAAAATCGGCGCGTAGAGGAAGAGGAATACCAGCGCCATCAAAACACGGTTGAATGCAGACGGCTTCCTGTTCACAGCATCACCGCCTGTTCCTCGCCCTCGCCGAAGCGGTTCATGACGGCCATGCACACCACCACAATCACCATCATTACCAGGGCGATGGCAGAGCCCAGGTAGGGGTTGTAGGCGGACCCCACGAACTGCTGTTCAATGAGGTCGCCCAGCAGCAGCTCATTGCTGCCGCCCAGCAGCTTAGAGATGGCGAAGGTGGACACGGAGGGGACAAAGACCATTGTTACCCCGGAGAGGACGCCGGGCAGGCTCAAAGGCAGGATCACCTTCCGGAACACCCCCAAGGAGTCCGCCCCCAGATCCCGGGCAGCCTCCAGGAGGCTGCCATCCATCTTCTCGATCACCGAATAGATGGGCAGGATCATAAAGGGCAAATAGTTGTAGACCATCCCCAGCACCACAGCCCCCTGGGTATTAATCATGGGGAAGTACTCCAGATGGGTGCCGGCCAGGGCGTTGATGAGGTCAAAGAGGCCGATGGCAGAAAAAAAGCGGTTTAAGAGGCCGGTATTCTCCAGGATAGACATCCAGGAATAGGTCCGCAGCAGGAAGTTCATCCACATGGGCAGCATGATGAGCATCATAGCGATGCGCTGGAACCGGGGGCTCTCCCGGGAGACCATGTAGGCCACCGGGTAGCCGATCAGCAGGCATACCAGCGTGGCGATAAGGGCCAGCCGGAAGGAGCGGGTGAACACCACCGCATAAGTCCCCATACGGGAGAAGTTCTCCAGCGTGAAGCCGCCGGCGGCGGATGTGAAGGCGTAGAGGACCACCATCACAATGGGGGCCAGCACGAACAGGGCCATCCAGCCCACGCAGGGTACGGCGAAGAGGGCGCGCTTATTTTTCATGGTCCGGCGCCTCCTCGCTGGCCTCATCCATCTCCTCGTACTCCTCGGAGTAAGAGCTGTAGTCCCCAAACATGCCGGAGTACTCGCTTTTGTGCATGATATGGATGTCATCCGGGTTCAGGATAATGCCGATGGTCTCCCCCTCCGGGTGGTAGTCGGTGGTTTGGATGAGCCATTTGAAGCCCTTGAAATCCACGATGGTGTCGTAGTGGACACCCTTGAAGGTGACGGCGGTTACGACCCCCCGCAGCTGGCCCTCCTCCTGGGGCACAATGTCGATGTCCTCCGGGCGGATGACCACATCCACCGGCTCCATGGGGGCGAAGCCCTTGTCCAGGCATTTGAATTTCCTGTTGAAGAACTCCACCACGAAATCCTCGTGCATAATCCCGTCCAGGATATTGCTCTCGCCGATGAAATCCGCCACAAAGGCGTTTTTCGGCTCGTTGTAAATATCCTCAGGGGTCCCGATCTGCTGGATACGGCCCTGGTCCATGACCACGATGGTATCGCTCATGGCCAGCGCCTCCTCCTGGTCGTGGGTGACGTAGATGAAGGTGATGCCCAATTGCTGCTGGATGCGCTTGAGCTCGTTCTGCATGTCCTTGCGCAGGCGCAGATCCAGCGCCCCCAGTGGTTCATCCAGCAGCAGCACCTTGGGCCGGTTGACCAGCGCCCGGGCAATGGCCACCCGCTGCTGCTGCCCGCCGGAGAGCTCACTGCTGCGCCGGTGCTCAAAGCCCTTGAGGCTGACCACCTCCAGCATCTCCAGCACCCGTTGGCGGATCTCCGCTTCCGGCAGCTTCACCTTCCGCTTTTTCCCGCCCTCCTCTACTGTCTTGGGGATGCGCAGGCCAAAGGCCACGTTCTCGAAGACGTTCAGGTGCGGGAAGAGGGCGTAGCGCTGGAACACCGTGTTGACCTGCCGTAGATGTGGCGGAATATCATTCATCCTCACACTGTCGAACAGCACTTCGCCTGAAGTAGGCGTAATGAAGCCGCCAATGATGCGCAAAGTAGTCGTCTTGCCGCAGCCACTGGGTCCGAGCAGTGTGAGGAACTCACTGTCATTGATATAAAGATTCATGTGATCGAGAACCAGCTCGCCGTCAAACGCCATGCAGCAATCCACAAGGCGAATCAACTTTTTGGACATTATCCTCCCCCGTTCTTTTCTGTGTAATCTCGCCCGCAAAAGCGGGCCTGGGCATAGAAAAAATGCCTGTTTTTCCTGAGTTGTTTTCCCCTGGAAATACAGGCAAGCTAACTATATCTGGTTTGTGTCGAAATGTCAATGATAATTATGCCGAAAGCCGAAAAATTTTCAGGGCCGCTCAAGTGGAATATGTGGAACATGCTCCTGCGGCAGCCCCTCCGCCCCGGCGTGGAAATAGGCTTCGTCCTGGAACTCGGTCATAGTCTCCCAGTAGCGCTGGGGCATATGGGTGCGGCGGAGCTTGGGGTTGTGGCGCTCCTTGATCTCAATGGTGTCATAAAACCGCTTCCAGAGCCGGCGGTATTGGGCCTCCTCCTCCGACGGAGCGGCCATTTTGAATTCCTCCATGGGGACAATGGCCCACTGGCCTGGCCGGTGGACCAGGGCTTCGCGGTAGGTCCGGTCGTAGAGGAGGAATACCTCATTGTACATCCGGTCGCAGAAATGGTATTGCAGCAGGGGAAGGACCCGGTTTTTGGGGCGGATCTCCCCGGCCAGCATTCCGCCGAAGTCAGAGAAGCGGACAAAGCCCTTGAGCAAGTGTACCTCCCCCTCCAGATGGCGCACAGCCTTCAGCAGCGGCAGCATGGCATCATGGCTGAGCTGGCGCAGCAGGGGACGCCCCTGGACGTACAGCGCACGGATGAAACGGTAGAGGACCGCCTCCCGCTCAGGTACGCAGGTGAGGAAGCCCTTGACAGCAAGCTCCCGGGCATAGGGGCTGATTTTCTCCAGGCTGGCCAGTACCCGCGCGGCATGGGCACCGTCTGTCCCCACCTGCCGGACAGGGAAGAGGGAGGGCTCCTCCTCACACTGGAACCGGGCGGGGTATTCGTGGTAGACATAGCTGTCAAATACGCAGCACAAAAAGCCCTCGAAGCTCCCGTCGTAGCGGTAGATTGTCTCCATGGCTGCCTCCTCCTGCTGCGTTCAAAAGTCTTGAAATACACAAAGGATTCCTGCGGCTTTTTGCCTTGCAGGGCGAAAAAGCCCCTCGCCCATCCAGCATTCCCCGCCTGTGAATACAGGTTCTTACTTCCGGCACAGGCAGAAGGGATGCCCAGCGGGGTCCACCATGGTGACGAACTCCCCGCCGCCAAATTGGGCCGCCGCCTTGGCCGCTCCCAGGGCCTCCGCCCGCCTGACGGCCTCCGGGATGTCCTCCACCTGGAAATCAAAGTGCATCTGCTTCTGCTGCCGCCCCGGCTCCTCCGGCCAGATTGGCGGCACATAGTCCGGCTCGGCGGTAAATAGGAAGACAACGCCGCCGGCGCTGCGGACCGCCGGGCAGCCGTACAGCGTACACATCTCCCAGCCCAGCAGCTGCCCATAAAAGCATTGCAGCTCCAAGGCATCCCGGCAGTCCACCATCACGTTGCCCAATAGGACCTCTGTGCGCATCATTTGTGTGTCTCCTCTCCCTATCCTGCCTGGTCGAATAAGCTCAGCTGCTCCAGCTCTGCGCCGGGCAGGGAGGCCCGCTCCGCCGCCGCCAGGCTGCGCAGAATGCTGTCCTGCTGGAGCTTCAAGCCGTCCAGCAGCTTCCCTTTGCAGGTAATAAAATACTGGGCCCGTTTCATGACAACCCCCAGCTTGCGCAGATCCTCGTGCTCCAGCTTCCTGGCCCGGCGGGCGGAGAGGATGCGGCGGGCGGAGATCATGCCTATGCCGGGGATCCGCAGCAGCTCCTCCCGGCTGGCGGTGTTCACCTCCACAGGGAAGAACTCCGGGTGGCTGAGGGCCCAGCTGCATTTAGGGTCCACCAAGGGGTTGAAATTAGGGGTATCCTCATCCAGCAGCTCCTCCGCCCGGAAGCCGTAAAACCGCAGCAGCCAGTCCGCCTGGTAGAGCCGGTGCTCCCGCAGCAGGGGCGGCTTGGTATCGATAGCGGGCAGGAGCGTGTTCTCCACCACAGGCACATAGGCGGAGTAGAACACCCGCTTGAGCCGGTACTTGTCGTAGAGGGACTGGGTCAGGG
This sequence comes from uncultured Oscillospiraceae bacterium, assembly GCA_910583885.1. Taxonomy (GTDB): domain Bacteria; phylum Bacillota; class Clostridia; order Oscillospirales; family Oscillospiraceae; genus Pelethomonas. The sequence continues at coordinate 5,840 of CAJUAC010000045.1, forward strand.
ACAGGATGTGGCGGTCACTGTCCGGCGTGGCGCCGATGATCATCTGGGTACTCTGCCCGGCGGGGGCGAAGCGGGGGGGATGGCGGTATTTGACCAGCTCCTCCTTGTTCTCCCGCAGGGTGTTGGTGATAAGGCCCATAGGGCGGAAGATGGCCTTCCGGCTCTTGTTGGGGGCCAGGGTATTCAGCCCCTTCTCCGAGGGCAGCTCAATATTGACGCTCAGGCGGTCGGCCAGCAGGCCCAGGCGGGTCACAAGCTCCGGCGAGGTGCCGGGGATGGCCTTGGCGTGGATATAGCCGTTGAAGCGGTGGTGGTTGCGCAGGAGATCCAGGCAGCGGATCATCCGTTCGGTGGTGTAGTCCGGGCTGACGAGCACGCCGGAGGAGAGGAACAGCCCCTCAATATAGTTGCGCCGGTAGAACTGGATGGTCAGCTCCGCCAGCTCCTCCGGGGAGAAGATGGCCCGCCGTGTGTCGTTGGAGCAGCGGTTGACGCAGTACTTGCAGTCGAAGACGCAGCAGTTGGTCATCAGCACCTTCAGCAGCGTCACACACCGCCCGTCGCCGGAGAAGGTATGGCAGCACCCTGCCACCGATGAGGAGGTGTTGCCAATGGCGCCCTTCCGGTGGCCCCGCTGGGCCCCGCTGGAGGTACAGGCCGCGTCGTACTTGGCTGCGTCAGCCAGGACCGTCAGTTTATCCATGACATCCACAGGCAGGCCTCCTTTCTTCACAAACGTCTGTTCTTCCACTAATATAGAACAAATGAGCGGGATTGTCAAGAGGCATTTTCACGTATTTTCCGCCGGCAGGGGCCATGGGCGCCCCGCATATCAGAGAATGAATTGACAACGGTTGGGAAATGCCCTATGCTATCAGCTGGAAAGGGGATGCTGTATGGATTTTTTACGTTCTTTCCCGATATGGGAGAAGCTCCAGCCGGAGGAGCGGGAGCAGCTCGCCCAGGCAGCTGTGTACCGGGAGGCCCCCAAGGGGGCGATGATCCACAACAGCCCGATGGACTGCCTCGGTCTGCTGTTTGTCCAGTCCGGCCAGCTGCGGGCCTATATCCTGTCAGATGAGGGCAGGGAGATCACCATTTACCGCCTCCTGGAAGGGGATATCTGCCTGCTCTCCGCCTCCTGCGCGATGAACAGCCTCCGGTTTGACATTGCCATCGAAGCAGAAAAGGACTCCGGCTTTTGGGTGGTCCCATCTGAAATCTATAAAGGGCTCATGGCCCGCTCAGCCCCTCTGGCCAATTACACCAACGAGATCATGGCCAGCCGTTTTTCGGATGTCATGTGGCTGATGGAGCAGGTGATGTGGAAGAGCATGGACCAGCGCCTTGCGGCCTTCCTGCTGGAGGAGGCCGCCCTGGAGGGGACGGGCGTCCTGCCAATCACCCATGAACGGATCGGCAACCATATGGGGACAGCCCGGGAGGTGGTTACGCGGATGCTGCGCTACTTCCAGTCGGAGGGGCTGGTAAAGCTGGCCCGGGGGACAGTGGAAATCGTAGATTTCGCCGGGCTGCAGGCGCTGTCTGAGAAATAGGGGCGTCAGGCGGCGTATCGGATACCGTTGCAGATGCTGATACCGATAATGACCGCCATAAGGCCCATAAACAGCCGGTCTACCGCCCGGTTGTCCAGCCGCTTGTTCAGGCTCCGGCCGGCCATCCCGCCGCCGATGCCGCCGGCCACCATCAACGCCAGCACGGCTGGGCGGAAGGGGGGCACTGCCCCGGCGGCCAGGGTGGACAGCAGGTTTGCAAGCTGGCTGAAGAGGATGATGTACAGGCTGTTGGCGGCGGCAGTCTTGGTGTCCATACTGAAAAAAAAGTAGAGCACCACCAGGTTGATGGGCCCGCCGCCGATGCCCAGGAAGCTGGACATGCACCCCAGGGCCAGCCCGACCGCTGCGCAGGCCAGCCGGTTCTTCAGATGGTGGGTGGGGATCCGCTCTTTATATACCGTGTACACCAGGGTTCCCGCAGTGACAATAGCCAGGCAGACTGCCTGGACAGCCCCCACTGTGTTGGGGTTTTCAAACATGGCCTTCACCGCAGAGAACAGCTGGCTGCCCAGCAGGCCGCCTACAGCCGCTCCCAGGGCCAGGGGCGTACCGGTGGCCAGGGAGACCCGCCGCTCCCCAGCCAGTATGGCCCGCCCCACAGAATAGCAGCTCATGGAAAGCACAGTACATACGGAGAGGAAACTGATAGCCTGGACTGTCTCCAGGTGGAGCAGGTCCAGTACCGGCTTGATAATGACCCCGCCGCCAATGCCGCAGATAGCCCCCACAGTGCTGGCCAGCAGGCTAACCAGAAAAAATACCGCCATAGCGATCCTCCTTACTCAAACTCTGTTTATGATGCTTCCGGCTCCTCAGCCCTCTGCCAGCGCAGCCCAGAGCCCATCTGCCAGGGCGGCCAGCTCCTCCATCCCCAAGGCTTCCCCCCGCACAGTGGGAGGGAGGCCGCAGCTGGCGATCACATCTGCCAGGCGCACCTTGCCCAGCTGGCCGAACACGGACGCCAGGCTGTTTGCCAGGGTTTTCCGGCGGAGGGCGAAGGCGGCGCGGACGGTCTGGAAGAAGAAGGCCTCCCCGCAGGCTGGGGAAACGGGCGGCCTGCTGCGCACCGGGCAGTGCGCCACAGCGCTTGTCACCTTGGGCGCGGGTAAAAAACAGGAGGCGGGTACGTCGAAAAGGACCTCCGGTTGGGTGTGGTACTGCATGTAGACGGAGAACGCACCGTAATCCCCGGTACCGGGCCGGGCGGCCAGGCGCAGGGCCACCTCCCGCTGGACCATCACGGTGATAGATGCAAAGCGCTTCGCCTCCACCAGGGCCCGCAGCGCAGGGGTGGTGATGTTGTAGGGGAGGTTGGCGCAGGCCAGGGGGGTGAGGCCGGGGAAGGACTGGTCCACTAGGGCGGGGATGTCCAGCTTGAGGATGTCCCCGGGGATGAGGGTGAAGTTGCCCGCCCCGGCCATGGTCTCCGCCAGTACGGGCAGCAGGGCGCTGTCCAGCTCCACGGAGACCACCCGGCCAGCCAGCCGGCACAGCTCCCGGGTCAGGCAGCCGATGCCGGGGCCGATTTCCAGCACGCCATGGGCGCTGTCCGCGCCGCTGGCGGCGGCGGTCTGGCGGGGGACCCAGTCCTCAATTAAGAAATTCTGCCCCATGGATTTGGAGAAGCGGAAGCCGTGGCGGCCCAGCAGGGCCCGCACCTCCCGCATATCGCATAAATTCATCGCAATGCCCTCCTTCGGCGGCGTGGTTTACTGTTGAGTATACCACACAGGCGAAAAAATAGGTAGTATAAATTTGCCGCTTGTGGTATAATGGCCGCGAATGCTGGAACTGGAGGACTGCTATTATGCCGGAGCTTCTGAAAATGTATCTGATCATATGCCCCCTGATTTTTCTGGGGGGCTTTGTGGACAGTATGGCTGGGGGCGGCGGGCTGATTACCCTGCCGGCCTACTTGATGGCCGGGGTGCCCGTCCACTTTGCCGCAGGGACCAACAAAGTAGTCAATGGCTGTGGGGCGGCCATGGCCGGTTTCCGCTACTTCCGAAGCGGCAAGGTGCGCCTGCGCCCTGCGCTGTGCGCGGCGGCAGGGGCCATCGTGGGCGGGTATTTTGGCGCGGAGTTTGCCAAGAACCTCAGCGAGAATCTGCTCCAGGGGCTGATGCTGATTGCCCTGCCGCTGGTGGCCCTGTTCCTGGTGCTGAAGAAGGACTTCGGGCAGGAGGCGGAGACGGAAAAGACCTACAGCCGCCGCTATGAAATTGGCGTGAGCCTTGCCATCGGGCTGGTGATGGGGTGCTATGACGGCATTGTAGGGCCTGGGACGGGGACGTTCCTGCTCATGGCCTTCTCCGCCCTGCTGGGCATGGACATGGTCACGGCCTCCGGCTGCTCCCGTGTCGGGAACCTGGCCTCCAACGCCGCGGCGGCCACCTCCTTCATCCTGGGCGGGAAAATCATGTGGGCCCTGGTGGTGCCGGGGGCATTGTGCAGCATCCTGGGCAACAACTGCGGCGTGCGCTTTGCCCTGCGCGGCGGTGGGAAGAAGATCCGCGGCATGATCTTTGTGGTGCTGGGGATGCTGTTTATCAAGATGCTGGCAGATCTGGTGACAAAGTAGGAGGGACGGCATATGCTGCGCATCTGGATGGGGCGGGCCAACACCGGGAAGACCCGCCGGGTACTGGAGGAAATCAAACGCCGGGGGGCGCAAGCGCTGCTCCTCTCGCCGGAGCACGCCTCCCATCAGGCGGAGGTGGAGCTGTGCCGGGCCTGCGGCCCGGAATCGGCGCGCTATGCCGAGGTTCTCAGCCTGCGCCTGCTGGCAAACCGTGCCCTGGCCCTGACGGGCGGGCTGGCGGACGGGACCCTGGACGCAGGGGGAAAACTGCTGCTGATGCAGCTCTCCCTCCAGGAGGCGGCCTCCCAGCTGACCGTCTACGCCCGGCCCAGCCGGAAAGCCCCCTTCCTCCAGGAGCTGGTATCGCTGTGTGACGAGCTGATCGCCGGGCGGGTACTGCCGGAGGACCTGGGGGACGCCGCACCGCAGCTGGAGGGCCTGAGCGGGGCAAAGGTGCAGGATCTGGCCCTGATCTACGCCGCCTACCTCTCCCGCCTGTGCCAGGAGGGGGAGGATCGCCGGGATCTGATGGAAAAGCTGATTGACAGCCTGGAGCCCTCCGGCTACGCGGCTGGGAAGGACATATACCTGGACGGCTTTACCTACTTCACCGCCCAGGAGCTGAAGCTGATCGAAATTTTGCTGCGCACGGCCCGGTCCGTCACTGTCACCCTGCTGGGGGACGGCAGCGGCTTGGAGATTTTTACGGAGAGTGTACGCACCCGGGACAGGCTGGTCCGTCTGGCGGGTGCGTGCGGCGCCCCTTGTACAGTGGAGGTCCTGCCCCTGCCGGAGCCAGGGAACGCCCTAGAGCATCTGGCCGCCCGCTTCTTCGGCCAGCCGGAGGGCTGGGAGGAGGACTGTACCGGGGTAGAGCTGTGCCGGGCGGAGAGCATGTTCACCGAGACGGAGTATGTTGCCGCCAAGATCCTGGAGCTGGTGCGGTCAGGGGACTACCGCTTCCGGGATATCGGCGTGGCGGCCCGGAACCTGGACGAATATGCCGCTACCATTGAGAACGTCTTCGAGCGGTACGGCGTGCCCGTCTACCTCAGCCGCCGCAGCGACGTGCTGGAGAAACCGGTATTGAGCCTGCTGGCCGGCGCATTGGACGCGGTGGCGGGGGGCTATGAATATGAGGACATGTTCCGCTGGCTGAAAACCGGGCTGGCGGGGCTGGCAGATGGGGAGTGCGACCTGCTGGAGAACTACGCCATCGCCTGGGACATCCATGGGAGCATGTGGATCCGGGAGGAGGACTGGGCCGGCAACCCCAGCGGCTGGCGGGAGGACTTTACCCCGGAGCAGACAGCTGCGCTGGAGGAGATCAACCGCCTGCGCCGCCGGGTAGGGGGGCCTCTGCGCCGCCTGGCCCAGGGCTTGCGGGATCACGAGGGCGCGCGGGAGAAGCTGGAGGTGCTGTGGGCATTCCTGGAGGAGCTGGGGCTGGCACAGCAGCTGGAGGAGCACACTGCCCGCCTGGAGGAGCTGGGTGAGCTCCAGCGGGCCAGGGAGTACAGCCAGCTCTGGGAGCTGCTGTGCGGCGTGATGGACCAGTTTGCAGATATGCTGGGGGATGCCCCTCTGGATACGGAGGAGTTCACCCGGCTGCTGAAGCTGGTGCTGACCCAGTACGATGTAGGAACGATCCCCGTGTCCCTGGATCAGGTCCAGGCCGCCCAAATCACCAGGAATGACCGGCACCGGATCAAGTGCCTGTTCTTGATGGGGGCCAACGACCACGTGCTCCCGGCGGTCCAGACCAGCACAGGCCTGCTTACCCGGGAGGACCGGGAGCAGCTCAAGGTCCGGGGGATCGACCTGGCCCCCAGCGGCATGGATCTGTTCCATATCGAGCTGCAAAACCTCTATGCCGCCCTGGCCCAGCCCACGGACCGGCTGTACGTCACCTGGCCGGTATCGGATCTGGCCGGGACGCCCCTGCGCCCCTCCTTCGTGGTGGGACGGATCAAGGCCCTGTTGCCCGGCGCGGCGGAGGTGGCAGGCAGCGGCGCCTGCCGTCTCACCGCCCCCATTCCCGCCCTGGAGCTGGCCGGTGGGGAGAGGGAGGGGGAGCTGTGGCGTTATTTTGCTGAGGATGCCCACTGGGGCGGTGCCCTGGAGGCCATGGGCCGGGCCGCCCGGATGACCCGGGGCCGCCTCTCCCCCCAGGCGGTGGAGACCCTGTATGGCCGCAGCTACCGCATGTCCGCCAGCCGCATTGACAAGATCAACTCCTGCCACTTCGCCTACTTCATGCAGTACGGCCTGCGGGCCAAGGAGCGCACCCAGGCGGGCTTCGATGCGTCCCAGGTGGGCACCTTCCTCCACTACGTGCTCGAGCACGTGACGCGCTCCGTCATGGAGCGGGGGGGCTTCGCGGCGGTGGAGAAACGGGATCTGAAAAAACTGGTGGACCAGGTGGTTCAAGCCTACATGGACGCGTCCCTGCCGGGCTTTGATGGCCGGGATGCCCGGTTTAAATACTTGTTCCGCCGCCTGCGCAAGACGGTGGGTACCATCGTAGAGAACGTGGCCGGTGAGCTGGCAGTGTCCGATTTCGTTCCCTTGGAATTTGAACTGGGATTCGGCGGGGACGGCAAGCTCCCCGCCATCACTGTCCAGGCCGGGGACGCCGCCCTGACCGTGGCGGGGAAGGTGGACCGGGTGGATGGCTGGCTGAAGGACAACAAGCTGTACTTACGGGTAGTGGACTACAAATCAGGGAAGAAAGCCTTCGACCTCAGCGATGTCCGCCACGGGCTGAATATCCAGATGCTGCTCTACCTCTTCACCCTGGAGCGGGAGGGTCGCCCACTCTTTGGCCATGAGATTGTCCCGGCGGGGGTGCTCTACCTGCCGGCCCGGGATGTGCTGGTCAACCAGCCGCGGGGGATCGACCCCGCCCGGCTGCGCGCGGCCATGGACCGGGAGCTGCGCCGCAGCGGTATGGTCCTGGGGGAACCGGATGTGCTGCGGGCCATGGAGCACAGCGCCCTGGAGGAGCCACGTTTCCTGCCCCTCACCCTGGGCAGGGACGGCAGCATCACCAAGGGCATCGCCACGGCGGCAGAGCTGGGGAAGCTGGGGCAGTATGTGGACAAGCTGCTGGAGAAGATCGCCCAGGAGCTGCGCCAGGGCAATATTGATGCGGACCCCTGCGGCCGCAGTGAGCATGAGAACGCCTGCACCTACTGTGAATTTGCCTCCGCCTGCCACTTCATGGACGCGGACAGCACCGACCATCTGGAGCTGATCCGGCCCGTGACCCCGGCGGAGTTCTGGGAGCAGATCGGTGAAGCCGTCAGAGAGGAGGACGAGCCATGGGCATCCAACTGACAGAGAGCCAGCGGGCTGTGGTAGAGGACCAGGGCGGCAGCCTGCTGGTCTCCGCTGCCGCCGGCAGCGGTAAGACACGGGTGCTGGTGGACCGGCTGTTCCGCCGGGTACTGGGGGAGGAGCAGGCCAATATGGATGACTTCCTCATCATCACCTACACCCGGGCGGCGGCGGCGGAGCTGCGGGAACGCATTGCCCAGGAGCTGGCCGGGCGCATGGCGGACCGGCCTGGGGACCGCCACCTCCAGCGCCAGCTCCTGCTGGTCTACCAGGCGGACATCAAGACCATTGACGCCTTCTGCACCGCCCTGCTGCGGGAGAATGTGCACCTGCTGGACGAGGGGCAGGGGCTGACGGCAGATTTCCGGGTGCTGGACCAGAATGAGGCCATGCTCCTGCGCCGCCGGGTGCTGCCCCGGGTGCTGGAGCAGTTCTATACGGACATGTCCCCCGGCGCGGAGCAGCTGGCGGACGCCTTCGGCTTTGGCCGGGACGACAGCCGCCTGGAGGAGCTGGTGCTGGAGCTCTACGGCAAGGTCCAGAGCCACCCCTACCCGGAACGTTGGCTGGAGGAACAGAAGGCAGGCTGGGCAGAGCTGCCGGAGGACGCGGGGGAGACCGCTTGGGGCCGGGAACTGCTGGACGGGCTGGCCCGTAAGGCCCTCCACTGGTCACGCCTGCTGCAAGGCGGCTTGGAACAGATGGATCCCGCTCTGCTGCGCTCCTATGGCCCCTGCTTTTCCCAGGTGTCTGGCCAGCTGGAGGCGCTGGCGGAGGGGGCCCGGGCGGGCTGGGATGCGGCAGCGGCGCGGGTAGTCCAGTTCCCACGGCTCACAGCTGTCCGGAAGTGCGAATACCCGGAGTTGAAAATCCGGATGAAGGGCCTGTGGGACCGGTGCAAGGCAGAGATGGGTACGGCCTGCGCGATATTGGATGTGACGGGAGCTGAGGCGGCAGAGGATCTGCGCCGTTCCGCCCCGGCTATGGAAGCGCTGCTGGCGCTATGTGTGGATTTCTCGGCAGCCTACCAGAAGGAGAAGCTGCGGCGCAACGCCGCGGACTTCTCCGACCAGGAGCACTACGCTGTACGCCTGCTGCTGGGGGAGGATGGGGAGCCCACCGAGCTGGCACGGGTGGTCTCGGGCCGTTACCGGGAGGTGATGGTGGATGAGTATCAGGACACCAACCAGGTGCAGAACTGTGTTTTTGACGCCATCTCCAACCAGGGCCGCACCCTCTTCACCGTAGGGGACATGAAGCAGTCCATTTACCGCTTCCGCCTGGCGGATCCCTCCATCTTCCTCAAAAAGTACCGCGCCTACCCCGCCGCCATTGAAGCGGAGGATGGGGAGCCTCGGAAGATCCTGCTCAGTCAGAATTTCCGCTCCCGCCAGCCGGTGCTGGACGCGGTAAACTTCGTCTTTGAGGCAATCATGTCCCAGGAGATGGGGGAGCTGGACTACGGCGAGGAGGAGCGGCTAAACTTCGGGGCGGCCTACTTGCCGCCCCGTGAGGACTGCCAGACAGAATTCCATCTGCTGTCGCTCCCGCGGGATAAGGAGGTTCGCCACGTGCCTGGGCCCCTGGCGGAGGCGCGGTTTGTGGCGGAGCGGATTGCCCGGCTGTTGGAGGAGGGGTATCCAGTGACGGAAGGGGATACCGGGGCGCTGCGCCCCTGCCGCCCGGAGGACATCGTGGTGCTCATGCGCTCCCCGAACCCCCGTTTGCGCCACTACACCCGCGCTTTAGCGGAGCGGGGGATCCCCTGCGGGGTTCAGGAGGATGAGGACTTCTTCTCCACCATGGAGGTGGCGGTGGCCTACGCCCTGCTGCAAATTCTGGATAACCCCCGGCAGGACGTGCCGCTGATTGCCGTGTTGCGCTCGCCCCTGTTCGGCTTCACGCCGGACCGGCTGGCAGTCATCCGCGGCAGCCATCCGGCGGGGGACTTTTACGAAGCCCTGGCTGCCAGCGGCGACCCGGCCTGCGTGGACTTCCTGGAGCAGCTGGAGCAGCTGCGCAGCCTGGCCAAGGATATGAGTATGCACCGCTTGATCTGGCGGCTGTACAACCAGCTGAACATGCTGGGGGTGTTTGGGGCCATGGCAGACGGCGGGCGGCGGAGGGAGAACCTGATCGCCCTCTATGAGCACGCGCGGGCCTTTGAAGGGGCGGGCTACAAGGGGTTGTTCGCCTTTGTCAGCCACCTGCGCTTTCTGCTGGAGAACGGGGAACAGCCGGCTGTGGCCGCCGGGTGTATCAGCGGCGGCGTACAGATCATGAGCATCCACCGTTCCAAGGGGCTGGAGTTCCCCATTGTGATTCTTGCTGACCTGAATAAAAGCTTTAACGGCACGGATCTGCAAACACCGGTGCTGGTCCATCCCCAGCTGGGGCTGGGGCCGCTGTACATCGACCTGGACCGCCACATCCGTTACCCCACCATCGCCCGGGGGGCGGTGGCAGGCCGGGTGAGCCGGGAGATGCGTGCGGAGGAGATGCGGGTGCTGTATGTAGGCATGACCCGGGCCAAGGAGAAGCTGATCCTGGTATCCGCCATGCAGTCGGCCGCCAAGAAGCTACAGCGGCTGACCGCCCTGTCCGCCCTGCCTGTGCCGCCGGAAACAGTGGACGGGGCGGGTTCCATGGCGGAGTGGCTGCTGCTGCCCCTGCTGCGGCGGTGGGAGGCCGCGCCGCTGCGGCTGCTGGCGGAACTGGAGGAGGGGGGGTGGGCTCCCCTGGAGGACACCCCCTGGCAGATCCAGATCCATGACGGGGCGCTCTACGACGGGTTGCCCTGCCCATCAGAGGAGGAACAGGCCGCCGCCCCCTCCGATTGCCTGCCAGTGGACAGGGAGGCCCTGGGTTTCGTCTACCCCTATCAGACTGCCTGTACCACGCCCACCAAGCTGACCGCGACGCAGCTCAAGGGCCGGGAAAAGGACAAGGAGATCGCGGAGGACACCATCCAGCCCTACGTCCACCATGAATTTGCCGCACCCCGCTTCCTGTCAGGGAAGAAGCCCATGGGGCCGGAGGCCAGGGGGACGGCGGTGCATCTGGTGATGCAGTATGTGGATCTGCGGGGGAAGACGGCCGTGGAGGAGACGGTGGAGGATCTTGTGAAACGCCGCCTGCTGACAGCGGAGCAGGCCCAGGCTGTCGACCTGACGGCCATCCGCCGGTTCCTGGCATCACCGCTGGCGCAGGAACTGCGGCAGGCGAAGGAGTTGGAGAGGGAGTACCGGTTCAGCCTCCTGGTCCCGGCTGGGGCCTACTACCCGGCACTGGGAGAAGAGGACGAGGTGATGCTCCAGGGCGTAGTGGATCTGTACGCAGTGAAGGACGGGGCTGTCACGGTGGTGGACTTCAAAACCGACTGGGTGAATGAGAAAACTTTGCCAGAGAAGCTTGGCTTCTACCGTCCCCAGCTGGAGGCGTACAGCGAAGCGCTGGAAAAAATTCTGGGCCTGCCGGTTAGCAAGAAGGTTCTGTACTTCTTTTACGCTGGTCAGGCGGTAGAGTTGTAATCCCTACACAAAAACAGGGCCGGAACCGCTCACGGGTGGTTCTGGCCCTGTCAGTCAAAAGACCTCGCCAACGGCGAGGTCTTTTGACTGACAGGGGGAAGTGGAGCGGTAATCGGAGTGGGAAATCTCGCCGTCTTTCCAGTCCTGATAGATGGCATGCTTGTATTGGACGATTTTGGCAAGCTCCCGTTCCTTTTGCTCTATCGCGTCCAACAGTTTTTTGTCTGGCTCTTTACCAGTACCAAAGGAGCCTGCAATAGGAAATCCTCCCATACAAACAAGTATGGGAGGAACTATGAAAATACACAAAGCCTTATTTCTCACCTGACAAATAAGATTGTTTCAATCGGTTCACAACATCTAAGATTGTCTGTTGTTGCGATTTACTCAACCCATCTAAATAGAAACAAGTGCGATTGTCAAGACTCATCATATAATCCAAGGATGTGTTGTATAAAATTGCCAGTCTTGTGAATTGTTCAAGGCTTGGAGTGATCGTGTTGCTTTCATACCCGCTTATTGTGGAACAGCCTACATTTAGACGTTTGGTAACTTCTGTTTGTGATAGCCTTTTAGCTTCTCGAAGTTCTTTCAACCTTAATCCAAAGTCGTAAACCTCCACTCAAGCACCTCCTCTATGGGATCAATTTTATACGACGATAGGTTGTTTTTACTGGACATAAACGAATATTCGTATCTTTATAATAGACAACATGAGCTTAGCAAGCGTTTGAACTTATTACAGAGCATACCCCATTTATTGGTATCAATTCCAGCCAGTTTTACCCAAACATACATATCAGGGGGGATCCAGTTGTCACATACTGAAGGTATAGAGATTTCTGAGGAAGAACTGCACGGTTGCAGTATAACCACAGTCCAGGTTCAGTCAGAGGATACCGCTGAGCCGGGTACTGCGGGGACCAATAACATAAACACGGAAGTGCTTATGAACGGTGTTGCAAAGGCGGTTGGAGTGGATTGTCTGCTGCTTGTAGATTCTTTGACCGCCAAGGAACCGGAGCGGATGTTTCAAACAATACAGCTTTCGACCAGTGGAGAGGTTAGCCCACTCCTGTCTGGTCGAAAAGCCGATTGGTTCACGTTGGGTATTCCCGTGATCTCTCTCGGTGTACCTATGGCAACCCCCGTGTCTACTTTATGTGAAGCTTCACATAAAGTAGATTGCTGGGCGGCAGAGATCGTCCTGGCCATGCGCGAAAAAAATTCCACGCTGAAACTCCACTGTGTCCTCCTCCATGAAGGGCAGGCGGACAAGTGGAGCAGTTCAGCGCAAGAGCGGCATCACTCTATCTAGAATCGGGCTGATTCAGTGACCTATGTGAGCCGGGAATATTACGATGGGTGTATGATTGACCGGAATCACCAAATTGTGGAGGCCGCTGGCCTGCTGTTGGCCGTTTTCAATGGAGTACGGCGGAGCGGCACCGGCGCAACGGTCAGGCAGGACATAGCTTGGAAGCGACCCACCCAGACGCATACTAATCGGAAATGGCCAAGGCATTCGAGACGCATTGCGGCGGCATAAGATTATAAGGAAAAAAGACGATCAGCTATCAGGAGCAGGATCGGCAAAAAGTAGCGGCATATCAGGAAGAGATTCAAGATATACCGCTGGAAAAGATCGCTATTCCATTCCAAAAGTCGGCTGCTTTTTGCTGCCCAAAATGCTGGGTGTAGACTTCTCTTTCTTCCACCCTACTCCCCGGAACTCAATTCTATTGAACATTTCTGGGCTTGGATAAAGCTTCTTTTAAGAAAAATCCTTCCCCCTGTCTCTTCCTTTGATGATGCCCTTTCTACCGCTTTTTAACTGTGGTAACTATAAGCCCAAGTGAATGAATATGATCCAGCAGGACGCTGACCAGTTCTCGCTGTGCGCTCTCCAATTTGCATCACCTCAGTTCACAAATATGTGGTAAAAATAAAAAATTGTCAGGCAGAGCAATTCCGCCTGACAGTTGATTTGTAAATCATCTGACTAACTTTTTGTAGTTTTCGTCCTGCTGCCGCAAAAATGCAGGCACTTCTGAGGACAGGCATCCACACATTTTCCGCACCGGATGCACTCCGGGGAGCGGGAGATTTCTTTCAGAGAGAGATCCACTGGACAGGCTTTTTCACAGGCCATACAGGAGACACATCGTTCCTTTTCCCATTGGATTTGTACAAGGCTAAATCGGTTAAACCAGCCATAAATGGCCCCAAGCGGACACAGGTATTGGCAAAAAGGCCGATAGACTTTCACGGACAGAAATAGAATGGCAATCAAAATCCCGAGCTTCCACAGGAACAGTCCGCCGGTTTGACCTCGCAGGGCCTCATTTGCGCCGAGCAGAGGGATTGCGCCAAACAAGGTGCCGGAGGGGCACAGATATTTGCAGAACGCCGGAATCTTGGCCAATCCACCGAACAAAAACATAGAGCAGACGCACACCAACAGGATCAGTACCACATACTTTCCATATTTCAAGATGCGGTGACAGGGCAGCCGCTTTTTCTTCTGGAAGACAGGAATTTTATGCAGCAGATCCTGCACCAGCCCAAAGGGGCACAGCCAGCCACAGACAAAACGTCCCAGCAGACTTCCGAACAAGAAGAAAAAGCCCAGTGCGGCAAAAGGAATCTGAAAGCCCCGTTGGTTCAGCAGCGCCTGCAAAGCCCCGATGGGACATGCAGCCACGGCCCCAGGGCAGGAATAACAGTTCAATCCCGGAATACAGGCATATTTCAAACTGCCACGATAGATTTTTCCATTCAGGAAACCGTACATGTATCCGTTTGTCACGATGGTAAACAGCAACTGCACCGCCAGTCGTAGTCTTTTCATAGGTCACCCGATCCCGATACACTCCAGGCAGATCATCACTGCCTTCCTCCAGATCACAACAAACTGTCCCTGCAAGGCTCCGATTGCGAGGAAAATCGCTCCGGCCAGGATTCCCAATATCCCAATATGTGGTTTACAATTTTTCCAGAAGCTCATTGATGAGTTCCTCCCACGCTGATTTTTCCGCAGAACCCACAACACCGCCCAGATATGTCCCCTCCCCATCAAAAAAGAAGGTGGTGGGAACGCCGCTCACACTGGACAGGATGGCTTGTCCGATGGAGTCGTTGGCCAGCAGGTGGAGGTAATCCGCTCCGGTCTCCTGGACCAGACTGTCCACAAGTGTCTGATCCTCCCCCTCCCATACATCGCTGACAATACCGATGATCTGGAACTCCTCTTGGGCATATTCAGACGCCAGCTCGCCCAGCCCCGGCATCTCGCTTAGGCAGGGGTTGCAGTAGGTCGCCCACACGTTGACCATGGTGAGCTTAGACTGGGAGAAAATCTCCTGGGAAACCGCGTTCCCATCCAGATCCGTTCCCGCAAACGTGATGAAAATGGGATCGGTTTCCTCCTGGTCAGGGGAGACATCTTCGGCTTCCGTTTCGGGAGGGGGCTCGGTTGCTACTTCGTTGCTGTCCCCGGAGCAGCCACCAAGCAGAACCAGAGACACTATCAGAAGCATAAAAAGCATTTTTCGCAGTTTGTCCATGTCAATTCCTCCATATGTCATAACTTTTTCTGCCGTATGAGGATACAAGCCTCGGCGCGATCCGTGATGATGCCATGGTCTCGCCGGTGATAATATTCCAAAACCGGCCGCAAGAACTTTTGAATATCGTTGGTTGTCAGCTTTGGTATTGTCAACTGTCTCCCGTACAAACTGCGGGCCGTGTTCATCTGCCGGGTAAATGTAGTCTTTAAAGAGACTCGGAGATCAAAGTGGGTGGCTCAATGTCAAAAATCGGGCAATAGTCATATTGACCGCCTTGCTCGATGGCCACGATATTGCTCAGGTGTCTGTCATCGTTGCAGAACAGGGCATCTACCTCAAAAAGCAGGGCCAGGTATTGCGGAGACAACTCCAGACCTGTAATCTCTGCGATCATTTCCGCCAGACAGGCAATCCGTTTTTGTCACTGGAAAGGTGAGTCAACTTCCCTCTTACTTGGTTCTGCGCTAACTGCCGCTCCGCAAAATCAGGACCGTTTAAATGCTGAGAAAGGGTGATTGTTGTTTCATCGAAAGCCAGTTCCGGTGCCCCTCGTCTATTCCCAGCGTATCTATCTCAGGTGGTGGGCACAGTGACCTTGCAGGTCTTTGCGCCGCTGGCTGCTGTTCCTCTGGTGGAACGGATAGTTACCTTTGCAATACACCGTTACAATTTCTTATGTCCACCATATTGTATATCATTCGGTAGGAATAATCAAGAATTAAAAATTAAGGGGAGTGTCTAAAAACAGAGTTAAGGGAAATCAAAAGGAAAAAGGGGACAATTGAATTTGAAAGAAAAATCAGAGTATAGGACCGTATTGGAGGAAAAACTTCCATTTTTCCTCTCCCATCCGGCCTAAAGGGTGCAGAAAGCTCAGACGGGGCGTAGTGAACCGTCCGTCCTGGAAAGAAGATACAGATTTGCACTGGCAAAGCGCACGTGTGTGTAATCGGTTGCGTTTTTTTCGCAGCCCACGGCAAACCGTCTTTCGGAGACCGAAGATATTCTTCACAATTCGGTAGGGGTGTTCCAACTTGCAGCTTACAGCGGATATATAGTTCTCGATGTGCCACTCCCAGTCAATGGCCTTGTCGGAAATTATGGGCAGCCGGCCTGGACAGAGGTTGATTCGATATTCGATAGCGGAAAGATGCGGATCCTGTTGAATCACTTCTCTCTTTTTAAGTCTCAGATATGCACTGTCCCCATAGACGACCTCATTGGCTTCCCGCAGAAGTTTTGCCGTCACGGAGATGTTATGGATATTGGCAGCTGTAGCTTCCACCCTATGGACAAATCCGCGGCCCGCGCCCACGCCGGTGTGGCACGGATTTCCCTTTTTGGTCTGGTGCATTTCGGGATCCCGCTTCTTTTCTGCATTCTTGATGGAGCTGGGCACACTGATCAGCGTGGCATCTACAATGCTGCCGCCACGCATCATCCGTCCTGCACGTTCCAGACAGCGCTTAATGGCGTCAAAAAACAGCTTCCCGGATACAACCAGTCAAGAAAAGATTGACGACACTTAGGAAAAACAGTGAGGGAGGGTGAGCCACTTTGGTTTACTTACCGGTTTTTACCCGTACAGTTATAGCATAGAAAGGAGATGCATCGTTGAAAAAATATTTAAATTTAGAGGGTTTGGAGTATCTCTGCGGGAAGATAAAGGAGGGCTTGGAGAGAAAACAGGAGCAGCTGACAGGCCGGCCCGGCCAGTTGGCAGGATTTAGCGAGGGAGGCCTCCAGGCATTGACCATCACCGCGGGCAGCAACATCAAGTTGAGCCAGGCGGAGGGCAAACTGGAGATCGGGGTAAACCTGGACAACGGGACCATCAATGGGGGCATAGCACTACTGGATACTCTGACTAGCCCGGGGATCTATAACTGGCTGGATACAAAGGGCGACATGGGATATGAGGGCGGGCTCTGGAACGTTGCCATTACAAAAAGCAAATACATAGGGGAGAAAGACTCCATTACGCAGACTCTTGTCGGGACCTATGGGACGGGGACGAAGGGGCGAGTACTTGCCCGCTCTTTCTACTACGCTAACAATCCCCAGTGGACACCCTGGCGGGAGCTGGTGAGCCTGGAGCAAATCTCTAACCCTAATATGTTGGACAACTGGTACTTCCAGAGCCCGATTAACCAGCGGAGAGAGAAGACTTATAATATTACAGGTATCAATCAGTATTTCATCGACCGATGGATCGGCACATACATCAACACCGTACTGGAAGAGGACGGCCTGCTGATTACTTCCGGCAGATCCCCTACATTCAGCATGTATCAGCGCGTCGAGAACCCGCAGGCACTTGCTGGAAAGACGGTAACATTTAGCCTCTTATGCAGCGAGGCGGCTTCTGTAACAATGGCGATCCGGGGTGATATCGGTTCTGGAAGCACAAACGTTAGTGGAAAAAATCTGGCGGTTGATACACCGGGACTCCACACCATTACCTGTAAACTCCCAGAAAATGTCGTCATCCTCGCCCCAGGTTTTCTCGTCCGCGCTGGCGGCCGGATCAAAGTAATAGCTGCCAAGCTGGAACTTGGCAGTCAGCAGACACTGGCCCACAAGGAGGGCGACATCTGGGTACTCAACGACCCGCCTCCCAATCCGGCTCTGGAACTTTTGAAGTGTCAGAAATATTTTGAAAGGGTCTATTTCCCACAAGCATACCCGGCCACAAGAATGTCAGATACCACAATAAAAGTTGCTGTACCATTCTGTACAAAAAAGCGGATCGCTTCACCGGCCGTAGTGCCTTATCAGTATTATCTCATTTGGGGCGAAAATAATATGGGGGTGTTTGGAGAGATGATATTCCAAAAGCCAACAGAAACCCATGTATCAGAAGATTTTGCCATAATGAGTTTTTCTCAGGAACAAGTAAATAGCCCGCAGGGAGGCGGCATATATCTTTCCACACCATCCGCAGTCACGCCGTATATCGACATCGACGCTAATCTGTAACATGGACAAGTTTTGAATTAGAGGAATGAAAATGGATACCCCCTTCATCTGCGAAAGATGAACGAGAGCAATCCCAGCGGGATCTCTAATACGAAGAGAATCAAGGTTGAGATGCAGCAAAAAGTTGATTTTACAAGAGGCCTTCGTTCAAGTAAAATGGACTTATATAACCTGATCGGAGGTAGTTGCTATGAACAGTCATATTTTTAGGAAGGATCAACTGGTTTCATTTGAACATCGTCTAAAGTTGGAGGAGCGGGAGAGGAGCACGATCGAGAAATACTGCCGTGATGTGAAGCAGTTTG
>CAJUAC010000046.1 GCA_910583885.1 uncultured Oscillospiraceae bacterium
CCATCCCCAACGGAAAGGGGGTGAGAAGATGGAAACGAACCCCCGCGACTATGGCGAACGGTGCAGGTTTGACGCCTTTTGCAAAACCGTGTTGAAGCATGGGGCAATCGACTACATCCGGGAAATGAAACGGCGGGCCAGCCGGGAAACGTCCTTGGAGCGTCTGCCCCAAACGGCGATGGACAAGCTGTGTTTGGCTGACGACTATCCCAGCGACAGCTATGTGTTCTCTTACTGTGGCTGTGACCTGCCGATCAGAAGCCAACAAGTGGCCGACAACTTTGCCAGTCTGCCGGAGCAGGAGCACAGCATTTTGATTTTGCGCCTGGTTCTGGACTTGACAGACAGCGAGATTGGAGAGGCCCTTGGCCTCTCCCGGAGTGCCGTCCAGCGGCGCAGAACAAAATCGCTGAACGTCCTGCGGACGAAACTGACAGTGAGGAAAGGGGGTTAGCGCCATGAAGCGCCGTAACTACAAAGGCCGTGAGCTGCTGCCGCTGGCGGTGAGCGATGCGGCACGTGCCGGGGACGCCGATGCCGTGGAGCAGGTCTTACGCTACTATGAGGGCTACATAAACAAGCTCTGTACCCGGACGGTCTACGACAAAAGCGGCTGCCCCCATGCTTGCCTGGACGAGTACATGAAAAGCCGTTTATAAAACAAGCTCATCCGCGCCATCCTCGGCGTGAACTGATTAACCGGCTCCGGTGGGAGGAACAGCTTACCCTTTCCCTGTTCCTCCCGCCTGCGGGCCTTGTCCTGCGTTTTGGAAAGGGGGAACATCTTTGTCGAAAAATAGGATTGAAGTCACTACAACGAAACATCAAATCGGCAAAACGACCTATCTTGTCTGTGCCTCACCCAGCGACCGGGCCACAGACAGTCTGGACAGGAAAATCTGCAAACTTATCAAAAGGGACATGGAACAAATCAGAATATTTAACAAACAGTGAATTTTTGAGCTGACACGGGCGGAGGTTTAGGGACAACGTGGAATGACAGAATCTGGGATCATCCGGTGACATCAGGATACTGGGCGCCGCCGCAGGCGGCGTGCTGGGAAAGGTGCTGTTCTCCCTGACCAAGGCACAGTTTGCCAATCAGAACGCCATTGGCGCGGTGCAGGCGGTCTGCCTGCTGCTCGTCACGCTGGGGACACTGGTCTATACCCTGCGCAAAGATAGAATCCATCCGCGGCAGGTCAGCGGGCTGACGGCGTGTCTTGCTGTGGGACTGGTGCTGGGCTATCTGTTTGGTATGGATACCAAGACCGCCGCCGCCAACAGCCTGTATATTATCCTCTTCAGCCAGATCACCAACTTCCTCTCCACGCTGCTGTCCGGCTCAGTGCCGTCCTTTGAACCGCTGACACTTGCGCTGATGGTGGCGGCGGGCGCATTCTGGGCGGCACAGTTGGACGCGTGTTGAACAGGAGACTGGACAACCGGGCGGTAGACAAGCTCTTTATCGCCCTGATGGTTGTTATTATCTGCATCAGCGCCTATCCTATAATAAGTGGCAGTATGCCCGCCTTTAGACGGGGTTGCTGCCGGGTGATTCCCACCCGCCCCCAAAGCACTCCGCTGGAAATAAAAGCAGTGCCTCCGGACCCCTGCCAAGCGCAGGTCCGGAGGCACTGTTTTGTTTGTAAGAACCTGTATTCACAGTTATCGAGCGCCAGTGAAGCAGGTTCTAAAAGCGCAGGCGGACTGTCAGGCCCGGCCCTCAGACCCGGCCAACCGGATGATCTCCCGGATGTCCCCCCGCAACCGCTCCTCCGCATAGGCCGACAGCCTCCAGGCGTGGTCCTGGAAGTCCATCTTGCAGCCCTCCCGGAGGTAGGTCATATAGTTGTGGCGCACCTGGGTGCCAAAGTTGATCTTTGCCACGCCAAAGCCAACAGCGGTGCGGATCATCTCCGTATCCATGCCTGTGCACCCGTGGAGTACAAAGGGCACGTCCGTGTGACGGCGGACCGCCTCCAGCACCTCCAGATGGATCTCCGGCTTTGCCTTGTAGAAGCCGTGGGCGTTGCCGATGCCGACAGCCAACGAGTCCGGACGGCACAGCTCCAGATACGCCAGCACCTGCTCCGGGTCCGCCACGTTGGTGCTGTCCATATTGTTCCCCTGGGCGTCAATGCGGCCGATCTGACCAATCTCTGCCTCCACCATAACGCCCCGCTCATGGCAGGCGGTGATGACCTGGTTGGTGTTGGCGGCGTTCTCCTCCAGGGGGAGCGCTGAACCATCATACATAATAGAGGTGAAGCCTAGCTCCAGACACTCCCGGCAGTGGTCCACCGTATCCCCGTGGTCTAGGTGGATGGCCACTGGCACATCCACCTTCTCCGCCATCCACTTGGCGGTCTGGTAGAACCAGTCGTGGCCCGAATAGGCCCCTGTGGAGAGGTAGTGGGCCAGGATCACCGGCGAACGCAACTCCTGGGCCGCCATACAAACGGCCCGGATGATGTCGTACGTACCGCCCTGGGTGTTCACCGCCGCCACAGCGTAGCCGCCCTCCTGGGCCCTTCTCAGCATCTCCTTGGTTGTTGTCAGCATAGCGTGTTCCCTCCCTGCTCTCTCACAATCTTACGACCACTTTTATATAGTTCCCTGGGTGGGCCATCATGTCCAGCATAACCGCCTCCGTATCCGCCAGCTCCACTGCTTTGGTGATGAGGCGCCGGGTGGGGATCTGTCCGGAGGCGATCAGGGACAGGCTGGCGGGGAACTGCTTGTTGGAGTTACGGGAGGGGCGGATATCCAGCTCCTTCTGAATGCACCTGACGGTGTTGACAGTCACCGGGCCCTTGGGCCAGCCCACCAGGGCGATGCGTCCGCCGTGATGCACATAGTCGTGCATGGCCGCCAGGATCACTGGGGAGCCGGTACACTCCAGCATAGTCTGGGGCAGATCTCCAGTGACCTCCCGCAGGTAGGCCGGCAGGTCCCCCTGGGCGCTGTTGAAGGTGTATGTAATGCCGCACGCCCGGGCGAACTGGAGCCTGTCCTCCACCACATCCACCAGAATGGGCTCGGCGCCCCTGCTCTTCACCCCCAGGGCGGCCAGCAGGCCGATGGGCCCCGCACCGGTAATCACGCAGTGCTCCCCCGGGGACACACCGGCACGGCTGGCAGCGTGGAGGCCAATGGTCAGCGGCTCCGTCAGGGCCGCGTCCAGCGGGTCCAGGCCCTGGGGTACCTTGTGCAGCAGCGTTGTGGGGAATACCACATAGTCCGCCATCATGCCGCCGGTGTGGACGCCTGCCACGCGGATGTCCGTGCAGTTGTTGAACCGCTCCGCGGCGCACATATGGCACCTCCTACAGGGGATATACGGCTCCAGGGCCACCCTGTCACCGGGGCGGAGCCCCTGGACGTTCTCCCCGATCTCCTCTATGACGCCGATGCCCTCATGACCGATACCGGCCACCGGATAGCGGACAGTCGGATTTTTCCCTGTGTAGGCTGTCAGGTCGGAGCCGCAGATGCCGCAGTATTCCATGCGGATCACCGCGCACCCCGGCCGCAGCTCCGGCCGGGGGACCTCCCGGAGCACCAGCTGCTCCGGCGCTGGCATTTCTAAAATTCTCATACGATTATCTCCCCTACCGGCGTCTCGCGCCGGGACGTTACCACCACTTGATTTTGTTGGTGATATAGTTGCGGTATTCGATAAACCTGGGATCCGTAATATCCCGGGGGTGGGGCAGGTCGATGAAGACCTCCTCCTTGATGCCGGCGGGCTTGTTGGTCAGGATAATCACCCGCTCGGCCAGGTACACGGCCTCCTCAATGTTGTGGGTGATGAACACCACTGTGCTCCCCAGTTCCTTCCACAGCCGGATGACTTCGTCCTCCAGGTAGAAGCGAACCTTCACATCCATCTGGCCGTAGGGCTCGTCCATCAACAGCAGATCCGGCTGCATGGCAAAGGACCGGCCGATAATCACCCGCTGCACCACGCTCACCGACAGCTCCCTGGGGTAGGACCTCCGGTATCGCTCCAGGCCCATCAGGGAGATGATCTGCTCCACCCGCTTTTTGATCTCCTCGCTGCTGAGCTTTTTTACCTTCAGACCAAAGGCGATATTCTCCTCCACCGTCAGCCATGGAAAGGCGGAGGGCTCCTGAAAGACAAAGGATATGCTGTGTTTCCGGGGGTCGGCGGGCTGGCCGTCAATATACAGATCCCCCTCCGTTGGCTCGTGAATACGGGTGAGCACGTTGAGAAAGGTGGTCTTGCCGCAGCCGGTGGGCCCTACCACGCAGACAAACTCGTTCTTTTTAATGGTAAAATTCAGGTTGTCCAGCACCAGCAGGTCGCCAAATTTCTTTGTCAGGTCCCTGACCTCCACCTTAACCGGCCTGTTATCCGCTTTTCGCTCCATGTTTTTCCCTCCTCGTCAGATGGCCAGTTCCGTGTTGTCAGAAATCCTGGTGCGGATGCTCAGGAACTCCCGGCTGACCATGTCCCTTGGCCGGGGCAGGTCGATGGGGTAGGTCTCCTTCACCGTGGCGGGGCAGTCGCTGAGCAGAATGATCCGGTCGCCCAGGTAGCAGGCCTCCTCAATGTTGTTGGTGACGAAGATCACCGTGCGCCGCTCTGCCTCCCAGATGCGCAGGATCTCATTCTGCATGGAGTAGCGGGTCTGGGCGTCCAGCTGGCCGAAGGGCTCGTCCATAATGAGCACCTTGGGGTTGGCAGTATAGGCCCGGGCGATGCCCACCCGCTGTTTCATGCCGCCGGAGAGCTCGTGGGGGTAGGACTTCTCAAAGCCCGTCAGCCCCACCAGCTGGATATAGTGCTGGGCGGTTTTCCGCCGCTCATCTTTGGCCACCCCCCGCAGCTTCAGGGGCAGCTCCACATTCTCCATGACCGTCTTAAAGGGCATGAGGGCCAGGCTCTGGAAAACCATGCCGAAGTCGGGGTGCGCCCCGGTCTTCTCCTGGCCGTTGTAGAGGATGCTGCCGCCGGTCTTTTCCTCAATGCCGGCGATCATGTTCAGCAGCACCGTTTTTCCGCAGCGTCCCGGCCCCAGGATCACCAGGAACTCCCCATCGTTGAGGGTGAAGCTCACGTCCTCCACCGCTGTAAAATAGCCGTCCTGACTGAAAAAGGTCTTGGATACGTGCTCCACCACCAGGCCGCTTGTCAGTTGTTCCATGGACATACCACCCTTTCCAGCTTGTTGAGAATGAAGGCCAGGATAGCCCCGATAATGCCGATGCAGATGATGGAGACAAACACCAGGGCCATGTCGCCTGCGTTCCAGCCCCGGGTCACCAGGGCCCCCACGCCGTGGTCGGCTCCCAGCATCTCCGCCGCCAGCACCACCGTCCAGGCGCAGCTGACAGAGGTGCGCACGCCGGCAAAGATGGAGGGCAGGGCTGTGGGCACCACGAACTCCTTGAGCAGCTGGGACCGCTTAGCCCCAAACACCCGCCCCACGTCAATATACTCCTTCTCCACCATGCGGATGCCCGCCTCGGTGTTGATGACCACCGGGATCACGCTGCCCACAAAGACGATAAGCACCTTGGGAAACTCGCCGATGCCGAACCACATGATGATAATGGGAATCCACGCGATAGGCGGGATAGGGCGGAAGAGTTCAAAGATGCTACCGAAGAGGGCCTTGCAGGTCCTGTTCCACCCGATCATAACGCCGAAGGAGATGCCCAGGGTCCAGGCGAAGAGCAAGGCGATGAGCACACGGCGCAGGCTCGCCCAGATATGCCCGATCAGGTTGACCTCCTTAATGGGGTTGGTAAAGGTCTTGAGAAACCGGGCCCACATCTCCCCCGCGTCCGGCAGCAGCAGCGGCAGGCGCATCTGCACCACGGCGTAGGCCAGGACCACCAGGGCCACGGAGAGAATGGGCAGAACGATGTACAGCACCCGCTCCCACTTTTTTCTCTGTCCGATTGTATAAAACATTCTCGCCCCTCCTTACCGCTCCAGCTTCCACTTGAGCACACGCTTCTCGATGATGCCCAGCACCAGCGCCATCAGAGCGCCCAGCACACTGATGGTCACCATGCCGGCCACCACCACATCGGCTCTTGCCACGTTCCGGCCCACCTGTAGCATGTACCCCAGTCCGGCCTTGGCCGCCAGCATCTCCGCCGCCACCAGGGTGGACCATGCGCCGCCCAGGGCGGTGCGCACGCCGGTAAACACCATAGGCATGGCGGAGGGGATGCCCACCTTGATAAAGGTCTCAAAATTTCCTGCGCCGAAGGTCTTGGCCACATTGATCAGCGTCCTCTTGGTCAGCTTGATCCCCGTGTAGGAGTTGATGACGCAGGGGACAAACACCGAGAGAAAGATAATGGTGGCCTTGGCCTTCAGGTCGATGCCCACAAAGACCACCACCACAGGGATCCATGCGATGGGCGGCACGGGGCGCAGCAGCTCGAATACAGGCCGGACAAATTTGTCAACCGGGGTAAACCACCCCATGAAGAGCCCTAGGGGAATGCCGATAACCAGGGCCAGAATAAAGCCGCTGAGCGCCACCTGCAGGCTGGCCAGGATATTGGTGCCCAGCGTGTTGCCGTCCGGGTTTTTGTTGCTGATTTTATAGAGGATGGTTTCCACCACCTTGGAGGGGGCCGGCAGGTTCCTGACGTTTACCAGCTTGAACTGGACCACCAGCTGCCAGATCACGAGAAAGGCCGCAATGCCCAGAGCGGACAGGAGCATCATCCGCAGAAGTTCCCGCTTCCTGCTCTTTTTATACGCGGCCAGTCCCTGCTCCAGATCTTTTTGATTCAATGACATGGTCTTTTCTCCTTATAGAAGGGATATAGGCGGCCGCCGGAGACGGAGGAGCCGGTCTCTCCGTTCCGTTCCGGTCCGGCGGCAGCCCATGGACCTAAACGCACACAGCGCTTTCTACTTGCTCGCCCCGTAGAGCTCATCGATCAGGGAGGTGTCCAGGTGTCCCTCCTTCAGGAACAGCTCATCGTCCCCGGCCTGGTAGCTCTCCGTCTCAATAAAGAAGTTCAGCACGCCCAGGATCTGCTCCTGAATACGGCAGTAGTCTCCGCCGTCATGGGCCTCCTCATGCAGGGCGTTGTAGTTGTCCTCCAAAGTGTAGTAGGGGTCAACCGTGCAGTACAGGGCCGCTACCTCCTCATCGATGGTGTTGCCCGCGTACTCGCACCACTTGATCATATAGTCGGTGGCCTCCTCCGGGTTGGCTGTGATCCAATCGGTGGCCCGGAAGAACACCTGGAGGAACACCTTCATGGCCTCCCGGGTCTCACTGTTTTTGATGGCGGTGGGATTTGCCACGAAGTTGGTCTGCAGGCCCAGGTCCGCCAGGGGGCCGGTGGAGGCCACCACAAACTCCTCCTTGTCCTGCTTGAAGCTCACCTCACCGCTGACGCAGGTGGCATCGCCCTCGCCGGCCAGGAAGGATGCGTTGGCAGTGGGCATGTCCATCCAGTTCACAACCACATCGTCAATGGTCAGGCCGAAGCCGCTGAGGGTTTTGAGCAGTAAGTAGTGGAGAACCGTGCCGTAGGTGCTGTTGACGCTCATGCCCTTCCAGGACTCCGCATCGCCGATGATCTCTTGGTTAATGCTGTTGTGACCCTTGCCGGCGGCTGCCACCTTGCTGTCCGGGCGGACAAAGAGGTACTGCGTGCCATCGTCTGTACCGACAGTGCCCAAAAGGACGGCGTCATAGGAGATCAGGCCGGACAGGACGCCGCCAACGCCCGTCACGCTGATATCCCAGGTATCGATGGCCTCCATGGTCACCGGCCCGTTGGTGAACCCCAGACGCTCAATGTCCAGGCTGGCCTCCTCAAACCACCCCTTCTCCTGGGCCACGTACACCGGGAAGAGGGTGATACTTCCATCGATGCCGGCAACCTTCAGGCTGTAGGTCTTGTCCCCGCCAGCGGAATTACCGGGCCCCGGCGTGCTGGTCGGGGCCCCGTTCCCGCTGCCGCAGGCGGCCAGGCCGAGGACCATGGCAAATGTCAGTACGAGAGCCGTTAGTTTTTTCATAGTAATCCTCCTCAATTTCTTCATGACCTGTTGTTGCCTAGGACCTGTTCACACAAGACAAATGTGCGGAATTTCCAGTAGGCTTTCGCCGGATGCAGAGCAAGCATTTCCCGGCGTACTGGCGTACGTCAAAAAACGGTCGCGCAGCAGTCGGCAAAAGCTGCCGGAGGGCCGTACCTTTGGACCTATGTGAACAAGCCCTGATATCTTAACGCAGTGCGCTAAAATATGTGCCTGCCTCTCCCGCCTACACGCCGGAGAGGTCGTCCCCCTTCATGCACAGGTGGACAGCGCTGAGCTTAAAGGTCTGGGGCAGGGCCAGGATGCTGGGCGATGGGCCCACATATTTCCCCATGGCATCGGCCAGGGCCTCCTCAAAGGTGGCCCGAGTTTTCATGCCCATGCTCCGGGCAATGCCGGGCTCCTGGGCCCCCACAATATAGATCGCCGCCGTGTTCATCTCCGCAATGTGGGCGCAGGAGATCATGGAAAAGCCGTGGAAGGGATGGAAGGCATTGCAGAACCGATATTTCCGGATATACTCCTGGTTGGTGGCAAAATACTCCCCGTAGCGGTTGAGATCCGGCAGCGTGTTCATATAGTCGTGCTGGAACAGCTCATAGAGCTCCCGCAGATAGGGCCACCGCTCATCATGGAAGTAGCCGTTGCACAGGGATGAGCAGATGATGACACAGTTGTCCTTGAGCACCCGCTTGTGGCGGATAACCTGGGCGGACAGGGCCTGCATCATCTGGATGGGATTGGTGCCCATGCCGTTGCCGTAGTGGAAGTCCTGGGGCATCCCAAAGACCATAACGTCGTACTTCTTCTCTGCAAAGGGCACATAGGTCCGCCTGTTGGCGGTCTCCCAGGACTTGCCCTGCATCTGGGCGGCGCAGCCGGCGTGGAGCTCCAGCTGCCGGGAACAGGTGTCCAGCACCGCATCGCAGCAGAAGAAGGGATGCCCCATTTTCTGCTCCATCCACATGCCGATCTCATCGAACTTGGTGCGCATGAGGCTGTGGCCGGACACCGGTGTGAAGTCCGGGCGGTGCATCACGTCGGGTACGTGGTGGCTGGCAATGGAACGCCAGTGGGTGATGCCGGTGGCGCAGTGCTTATAACCGCCGGAATAGCCGCCGTAGGGGTTGCCCTGGGTGTGCCCGATCAAAATAGGGATGTCGCAGTCAAAGACGTACTTGTTCATCAGCACCGGGTCTCCCCGGTCTGTGGTCCCCAGATCCACCAGGTGGTCGTAGTCCTCGCTGTCATGGCTGGTGATCTGATGGGTCCAGTAGAACTCGTTGAAAAGCGCCTCCCCCAGGATCTTCCGCATCTCCGGCACGGTGGTCCGGGGATGGAGGCCATTGGAGAACAGCAGAAGGATGTCCCCCTTGTCCACTCCGGCGGCGTACAGCTCGTCCAGGCAGGCCCGGATGGCCACCCGCCGGTGGGCGGTGGGCTGACAGCCCCCTTTGACGATGTCCGGGATAACGAACACCACCCTCTTCCCGGGTCCGGCCAGCTCCCTGAGGGGCGGCATCCCAATGGGATGCCGGATGCTCTCCAGGGTGGCGGCATAGAGGCTGTCCCAGTCCTGGGGCAGGCAGGGCGGGTCCGGCACGGTCTCGCCGGGGATAAACACATCGGTGCTCTCCGGCAGCTCGGCTGTCATGGTGCCGTGTCCATACTCAAATTCCAGCTTCATGGTCACTCTCCTACATACAAACGAATGATTTCCAGATACTCCTGGGGATAAAAGCCGATCTCCCCCTGAAACCGGGTCAGGGCGATAAGGCCTCCGTCAATCGCCTCAATAGAGGCCAGCATCCGGGCGTTGTCCGTCTTCAGACCGCCGCCGTAGACCACCTCCATCCCCCCGGTCCTCTCCTTGACAAAGCGGGCGATCTGGGCAATATACGCCTTCCCCGCCGGTGTTTTGCCGGGGCCGATGGACCAGACGGGCTCGTAGGCGATGACAACGCGGCTCCTGTCCACCCCCTCCAGGCCCTCATCCAGCTGCTCGCCCAGCACCCGCTCCCAGGCAGGCTGCTCCGCCTCCGTCTCCCCGATGCAGTAGAGCACCGAGAGCCCCGCTGCCTGGGCGCATTTTATCTCCTGGTTGAGCAGGCGGTTGACAGCGGACGCGTCCGACACCCCGGCCTCCGCAAGGATGCCCCGCTTGTCGCCCCGCTCCTCACAGTGTCCGATGATAGTATGTACACATCCTAGGGCCCGCATACTGTTGGCGGTCCGGCTGGTGGTAAAGGCGCCGAAGCCGCCGGCCCCTGTGTCCGCCCGGTGGACCCCCTGGCACCCCACCTGGATGGGGCTGCCCGGCCGCCTAGCGGAGAGGGCGCTGAGGATGTGGGCCTCCGGGAAGAACTGGACAAACTCCACTCTGGCGGGGTCGTATCTCCCCAGCTCCTCCTGGGTCTGCTCCACAATACAGGCGCCCCAGCGGTCGCCGGGGGAGAGGCGGTTGACGCCGCCGTATGCCGGCGGGATGTCGAACCGCTTCAAATTCAAATACAGATGCTTCATAGTTTCCCTGTCTCCTTCGCATACAGCCTTGTGAACTGCAGGTGGTCCCCCAGTTCATCTCCCACCAGCGGGCGGCACCAGTCGATAAATCCCTCTGTCACATCGTTGCCCCGCTCATTGATCCACTCCCCGGGCAGCGTCCGCTCGTGGAGCATCACCTGCTCTACCGGGATCCGGGTAAACCTGGCCGCATAGGGCCGGGAGCTGACCCGCTCTATGCCGATCATGCACCCGCCCGCGCCGGACAGGGCCGCCCGCACCGCCTCCCGTCCCACGGCCTCCGCCTCCGCCCGGTCCACCGGGGACTGCCAGGGGATGGAGGAGCGCTCGCACAGGCCGGCCTTCTCATAGCGGGCCTTGATACCCAACTCCCGGGTCACCGCATTGGCCAGGTGCATACCCGCGTAGCTGGGGTACACCGACCGGCCGGCGGTGAAGGCGGGCGGGACTAGCAGCTGGCCATCCTGTCCCCGCAGGCCCTCGCTGCAGACGACCACCACGCCGCCATGCCTCCGGCTGAGGCGCTCCACGTCCTCCAGGAACCAGTCCATCCGGAAGGGGCGCTCGGGCAGATAGATGAGATGGGGCCCGTCCCCGGCCTCCCGCCGGGCCAGGGCCGAGGCTGCGGTCAGCCATCCGGCGTTGCGCCCCATGGTCTCGATAATGCTCACGTGGATGGGCAGGGCCGCCACATCACAGGCTACCTCCCGAGTCACCGCCGCCACAAACCGGGCTGCGCTGGCGTAGCCGGGGGCGTGGTCCGTAACAGCGATGTCGTTATCAATGGTCTTGGGCACGCCCACAACAGTGATCCCCGCTCCCGCACAGACCCGGTGGAGCTTGCCGCAGGCGTCCATGGTGCCGTTGCCGCCGTTCATCAGCACCCAGCGGATGTCGTGGCGCTCCAGCACCTGGCGCATCTGCTGGTAGTGGGCCGGCTCCAGGGCAAAGCGGGAAGTGCCAATGGAGGATGCCGGGGTGTGGAGCAGCCGGCGGGTCTCCTCCTCCGGGTAAGCCAGCAGATCCATGAACCGCTCCAGCAGTACCGCCTCGCTGCCCCCGATGGCGGCTAGAACCCGGTCCACGCCGCCGCTGGTGCGGGCCTCCTCGATGATGCCGTACAGGGAGGCGTTCATAACCGCCGTTGGTGCGCCGCCGTGAACAATCAACATACTTGCCATTTGTCTTCTCCTTGAGGGGCCCAGCTCTGTTGACAGAGCTGGCGCTGTCATTTTTTGCTGATTTCTCAATCCTTTGCATAGGGAAAATCGATTGGACGACAGGTTTTTGCATTGTCTACAAGCAGGACCTGAAATCTCCACCACAAACTGGACATTGTGTACAATCTTTCTTTCAGTATACCATCCCGCGCCGTAATGTCAACATCTATTTACGAAAACGTTTGCATCAAAAATGACACGATACAGGAAAAATTGACAAAATTTATTTGCATATTTTGCTACTCTTGTTGATTGACTTTTCTCCAACAAAGTGCTACTATTATCTCATTAATCGGCTGGGTTCTATGTGAATTTTGTACCAATATTTGCCGATTTTACCCGTTCTGATTGGATAGGAGGCAAGAACAATGAACGTCATTCTTAATGCAAAAATTGTCAGCGAAAACAACATTCTGGAAAACCATGCGGTTATTTTTGACCACAAGGTCCGTGCCATTTTGCCGCAAGAGTCGGTAAATTTCTCGGAATATCAGGTGACCGATGGCCAGGGGCTCTATCTCAGCCCGGGCTTCATTGACATCCACAAACACGGCGCCTACAACTACGACTTTATGGACGCCAGGAACCAGGAGGCGCTGGAGCTGCTGGTGCGCCTGCCGGAGACTGGCGTGTCCTCCCTCTACCCCACCACCATGTCCATGGGCTTTGCCGACGTGCGCCGCGCCATGGAGTCCATTGGAGAGCTGATGAACATCCCCCACCCGGGCACCCAGGTGCTGGGCTGCCACATGGAGGGGCCCTTCCTCTCCCCGGACTGGGGCGGCGCTCAGCCCAGGGAGTTTATCGTCCCGGCGGACTACGCCCTGGTGGAGGGGTTGGAGCAGGTGGTCAAGCTGGTGACCGTAGCCCCAGAGGAGCCGGGAAACATGGACTTTATCCGCCGCTGCGTCCAGGCGGGCATCCGGGTCTCCCTGGGCCACACGCTGGCCCATTACGAGGACGCCATGGCCGCCTTCCGGCTGGGGGCTGTCTCGGTGACCCACACGTTCTGCGCCATGCACCAGCTCCAGCACCGGGAGCCCGGTGTGGTCTGCGCGGCCAGCGAGCACCCAGGGGTTTTCTGCGAGCTCATTGTGGACAACCTCCACATTCACCCGGCCACCCAGCGGGCCCTGCTGAAGCTGAAGGGGATCGACCAGATGATCCTGGTGACAGACTCCATGCGCTTTGCCGGCATGGGCTACGGGGAGTCCACTCTGGCCGGCCAGCATGTCACCATCAACGAGAAGGGCGCCCACCTGGACAACGGCTTCTTCGCCGGCAGCGTCCTGGCCCTCAACGATGCGGTAATAAACTACAAGCGCAATAACTGCCTGTCCATGGCCGATGCCCTCAGGCCCGTCACCGCCAACCCCGCCCGGCTCATGGGCATCTATGGGCAGAAGGGGGTCATTGCAGTGGGGGCAGACGCAGATTTTGTGCTCATTGACGAGGATATCCGGGTCCGCAGGACCATCATCGCCGGCAACACTGCGTTCCAGGCCGCGTGCTGAGGGCCGGCTCCGGCCATGCAACACCAATGAAAACGTTTGCTCTTTTTCTGCTTGACGGAATCCCTTTTTTAGGGCCATGATATAGACAGGGCGCAAGCCCGGGCAGACAGAGGCCACACAGCGGGAGGAAACAACATGAAAGCCTATTCTCTGACCTTTGATTTTGGCTCTGGCAGCGTGAAGGCCGCCCTGGTGGGCAGCGACCACCGGATTCTGGCCTCCTGCAGCCGGCCCTACAGCACCTACTATCCCCGGAAGGGCTGGGCGGTCCAGAGCCCGGACACAGCCTGGGCCTCCCTGCTGGAGGCCACACGGCAGGTCATGGACGCCGCCGCCATTCTCCCCTCCCAAGTCAAGGGCATCGCCCTATCCCACACCGGGTCCACCATCATCTTTGTGGACCGTAATGGGAACCCCCTGAGCGACTGCGTCATGTGGATGGATGGCCGGGCCATGGACCAGGCCGCCTGGCTCAACGCCCTGGCCGGCCGGGAGCTCTACACAGGGAAGAACGTCATCGCCAAGCTGCGCTGGTTTGTGGAGAGGGAGCCGGAGCTGGTCCGGGGGGCCTACAAGCTGCTGGATCTCCAGGGGTATCTGCTCCTGCGCATGACCGGGGTCATGGTCTACGAGTTTACCGGGGCCAGGACCACGCGGCTCTTCGATGTATTCCAGGGCCGCTGGGACCAGGCCAAATTCCTCCAGAGCGGCTTCCCCCGTCGGCTGGTGCCGGAGCGGGTGGTGCGCTCGGAGGACCTGGTGGGACGGCTGACTGCTCCGGCAGCCCGGCTGCTGGGGCTCAACGAGGGGACGCCGGTCTACGGCGGCTGCTGCG
Source organism: uncultured Oscillospiraceae bacterium (assembly GCA_910583885.1). GTDB lineage: Bacteria > Bacillota > Clostridia > Oscillospirales > Oscillospiraceae > Pelethomonas. The sequence continues at coordinate 14,146 of CAJUAC010000046.1, forward strand.
ACCACGCCACAGCGGTACTGGGCGCGGCCTGCACCCACCCCGGCGATGCCCACATCTACATCGGCACCTCCGCGTGGCTGGCAGTGACGGCCAGGGAGTACAGCGACGTGTCCACTATCCGCCCCTCCCCGGTGCCGGGCCAGTGGTACCACTACTACGAGAGCGACTCCGGCGGGAACTGCATTGACTACCTGATCCGCCACCACTACCAGAAGGAGCTGGCGGAGGGCCTGGACGTGTACTCCCTGCTGGGGGAGGAGAGTGCGGACAGCTCCTCCTACCGGGATGTGCTGTTTCTCCCCTTCCTGACCGGCGCCTCGGCTCCTATCAGCGACGTGCGCTCCCGGGCCTCCCTGCTGAATCTGGAGGCTGGGACCACCCGGGGACAGATCGCCCGGGCGGTACTGGAGGGGATGGGCTTCAACCTGCTGTGGCTCAAGGAGTTCTATATGGCAGACCACGGCTGGGACGTGGGGCAGCTGCGGGGGATCGGCGGCGGAATGATGCTGCCGGAGAGTGTGCAGACCATCGCCAACATCCTGGGCGACCCCATCGCCACCATGCGGGACCCCCGGTTCGCGGGAAATGTAGGCCTGGCGGTGTGCGTGGAGACCGGCCTGCGGGAGCACACCGACGGGTACGCTGTCCTGGATAAAACCGGCGCATTTGACCGGGTCTTTGAGCCCCAGAGCGCCCTGCGGGAGCGGTACGACCGGCTCTACCGCTCCTACAAGTCCGCTTTTTTTGCCCTCAGTCAGGTATACAACACGTTAAACGAAGGAAAGGAAGAGTGACTATGCTGCACCAAGACTATCTCAACGGCTATGATGCCGCCGCCATCCACCAGCGGGCCGCCCAGGTCATCCACAACGGCAAGCACCTGCCCCCGGAGAGCCTGGAGGTCTATCAGAAGCACTTTAACGAGAAATGCGCCGGCTCCAAGTCAGCCATCGAGGCGGCCAAGCGCTATATCCCCGGCGGCGTACAGCACAATTTGGCGCTGAACCACCCCTTCCCTCTGGATATTGTCAGGGCCGATGGTCCCTACCTCTACGATATCGATGGCAACCGCTATATCGATCTGCTCAATGCCGGCGGCGTCACCATCCTGGGCAACAACTACCCGCCCATCCGGGAAGCTGTGGTGAAGATGATGGAGGACACCGGGTATCTCACCGGCCTCTACCACGAGTACGAACGGAAGCTGGCAGAGAAGATCTGCTCCTACTACCCCTCCTGCGACAAGTTCCGGATGCTGGGCAGCGGCACGGAGGCGGTGATGGTGGCCATCCGTCTGGCTCGGGCCTTTACGGGCAGGGATCAGATCGTCAAGCTCAAGGGCTGCTATGATGGCTGGAGCGACCACATTGTCTATGATGTGCGCACCGTGAACACCGGCACCGCCTTTGCCTCCGGCATCCCTGGGGATACACTGAAGAACACCTCCGCTGTGATGATCAACGATATCGAGGCCCTGGAGCGGCGCTTTGTGGAAAACGAGGCCAGGGGCGGCACCGCCGCCTTCATCATGGAGCCCATCGGACAGGACTCCGGCGGCGTGCCCGTCCAGCGGGGCTACCACCAGCAGGTCCGCCAGCTGTGCGACAAGTACGGCGTGCTGCTGATTATGGACGAGGTGGTCACCGGCTTCCGGCTGGGCATGGGCGGGGCCCAGGCCACCTTTGATGTCCGGGCGGATATCACTGTCTTTGGCAAGATCATCGCCGGTGGTTTCGCCTCCGCTGGCGGTGTGGGCGCGCGGGACGAGATCATGGCCCTGGTGACACCCGGCGTCTCCCACACCGCCGGACGGACCATCATGCTGGGCGGCACCCTCAGCGCCAACCCCGTCAGCTGCGCAGCCGGATACACCGCCCTGTGCGAGCTGGAGCGGACTAACGCCCATGAGAAGCTGGAGGCGGCAGCGGAGCGGTTTGCACGGGATCTGACGGATCTGGCCAACCAATACGAGGTGCCCGCTGTCATCACCCATCAGGGCTCCATCATGCAGATCGATGTCACCGGCTTCAAGCACATCGCCACCTTCCCGGAGTTCAGCCAGGAGGAGATCGCCGCCCGCCGCTCCGAGGGCGGCAAGCGAATGAACGAGTTTGCCATGGCCCTGGCGGCGGAGGGGGTCATTGTGGCCGCCGGCAACAAGACCTTCTTAAATCTCCAGACCATCGACGTTCTGGACAGTGCCCTGGCCGCCTACGAGCGGGTGTTCCGCCAGATGGTATAGGAACCTATTGTCCATAGCCGGAGGATGCGGGCGGACTGACACCCCAAAAGGCGACGCCATGCGCCATTTGGCGTCCTGCGCTTTTGCTAGGATTTCTGATGATTGCTCTATGAACCTGTATGCACAGGCGTTAACCGCCGTCTTAGCGGTGCTTTTGCCGCCAATCTGGCATCCCCGCCTGTGCATACAGGTTCTAAGTACGCGGGGACTATCCATCGTACCAGGCGCAAAGAGGGAGGCATGTGCCCGGCACATGCCTCCCTCCGGAAAGGCGCGCATGGTGTTGGATCGTCAAGGCAATGGAAAAGGATGATCGGGAGCCTGCATTCACTGCCCCTGACGGGGTCGCCATGGGGTCTTGGGGGGCTTGGCGCAGCTCTCCCGCTCCGCGATGTAAAAGGGCATGGAGATCTTCATGTGGATGGAGTGTCCTCCGTTGATGCGGTCCAGGAGGATCTTGGTGGCCATCTGCCCCATCTCCTCCACCGGGATGTGCACCGATGTCAGCTTGGTGGACATGTACTGGGCCATGTCAATGTCGTCAATGCCCATAATGGACACATCCTGCGGGGTGCGTACCCCCATCTCGTGGAGGGCCCGCATGGCGCCGATGGCTGTCAGGTCATTGGCGCAGAGAATGGCCGTCACCCCCTCCGTCCGCCGCATCAGCTCCCAGGTGCCCCGGTAGCCGTTCTCCGTGGAGAGCATGACGCTGCACACATAGTCCTCCCGCAAGGAGACGCCGTGGTCCTCAAGGGCCTGGAGGTAGCCCAAGTATCGGTTTTCATTGTTGGTCTCCCCGATGTAGGCTACATTTTGATGACCCAGGCCCAGAAGGTACTCCACCGCCGCCCGGCTGACCTCCTGGCCGTCGCAGATGATCTGGTCGTAGTTGGCCTCCGGCGGATTCAGGCCGGTATAGCTGACAAATCGGAAGATCTGCTTGAGCAGGTGCAGCAGCTTGCGGTCGCACCGGCCCAGGATCACCACCCCCCGCACGTGCTGGTCTACCAGACTCTGCAGCATATGGGGCCGCTGCACATCTACCTCTGTCAGGGAGTATTGGACCCGGTAGCCCTCTTGAAAGGCAGCGGCCTCCACGCTACGGGCCAGCTGGGAGAAGAAGGGGTCGTTGATGGACTCCGGCGTCCGGGCAAAGAGGCAGGCGATGGCCCCCTGGGCCAAGGCAGCCTCTGGCGGCGTGTTTTTCTTCAGATTCAGCGCGTTTTCATTGGGCACGTAGCCCGTCCTTCCCACAATCTCCCAGATGCGGTTTTGCAGCTCAGGCCGGGCCACATGGGGCCCCTTCCGGTTGATAACCCGTGAGACGGTGGACACGGACACCCCCGCCTCCTTCGCAATCTCTTTCAGTGTCATGTTCTCTCCACTCCATCCTTGGTTTGATATTCTTAGGAAACGTTGTACCCGCCGATTAATCGGCTATATAGGCGAATGATCGGCTTTTTACACCCCTATTGTAGCGTATTTTGCGCTTCAATGCAACCAAATAGCACAAATTATTTGCGCAAAAAATGCAAAAGTTATGCAAAGGAGGACAAACATGCCTATTATTCCTCTTCGCCCCCTGCTGGAGGCCACCCATCGCTTCGGCTTTGCCCACGGTGCCTTCAATGTGAATACTGCGGCCCAGGCCCAGGCGGTCATTGATATCCACCAGCTCTTCCGCTCCGCAGCCATCCTCCAGGGCGCTGATCTGGCCAACGCCTTCATGGGCGGCAGGGCCGACTTTATGAACGGAACCGTGGAGGACAAGCGCCTGGGCGCCCGCCGGATTATGGACGCAGTCCGCTCCGCCGGGGCGGAGGCCTCCATCCCCATTGTCATGCACCTGGACCACGGCCGGGACCTGGACTCCATCCAGGCGGCTATTGCCGGGGGGTATACCTCCGTTATGATAGACGGCTCCAGCCTGCCCTTTGCAGACAATGTAGCCCTCACCCGGGAGGTGGTCCGCGCCGCCCACCAGCAGGGCGTCACCGTGGAGGGGGAGCTGGGCGTACTGGCGGGGGTGGAGGACAACGTGTTCTCCGATACCTCCACCTATACCAACCCCATGAAGGTCTGTGAGTTCTTCCGAAAGACCGGGGTGGACTGCCTGGCGATCTCCTATGGCACCAAGCACGGTGCTGCCAAGGGAAAAAACGTGAAGCTCCGCCGGGAGATCGCCATTGCCGCTATGGAAAATCTCCGGCATGAGGGCATCTTTGGGGTCCTGGTCTCCCACGGCTCCTCCACGGTGCCTCAGTACATGGTAGATGAGATCAACGCCCTGGGCGGGCGCATCACCAACGCCCACGGCATCCCTCTGGATGAGCTGAGGGCGGTCATCCCCTGCGGCGTTGGGAAGATCAACGTGGATACGGACATCCGTCTGGCGGTGACACGAAACATCCGGGAGTATTTTGTCAGCCATCCGGAGAAGCAGACCAGCCCCTCCGTGGGGGCTGTGTGGGAGCTGATGGAGGCACACGCGGAGCAATTTGATCCCCGGGTCTACCTGGCCCCGGTGATGGAGCCCCTCATTACCGGGGCGGACATTGCGGATCCGGATCTGCTGGACATCGTCCGCTGTATCAAGAGCGGCGTCCATGAGGCGGTGGGAACGCTTATCGTGGCCTTTGGTTCGGTGGGGTACGCCGGACGGATTCCGTGCGTCACCCTGGAGCAGATGGCCGAGCGATACCGCAAGGCCGGTATTTAAAAGAAGGAGGCGCATCCTATGAAGCAGATTCAGCTCACCGCTCCCCAGGTCATTGAGACGCTGGAGACACCTCTTCCCCAGGCGGAACCCGGCTGGGTGCTGGCCCGGACCCTGCGCACAGGCATATGCGGCACCGATGTCCACAGCTTCTTCGGGGAGACCATCTTCGGGAAGGTGTTCCCCTTCCACATCGGCCATGAGGTCTGCGCCCGGGTGGAGGCCGTGGGTCCCCAGTGTCCGGGACTGGTGCCCGGGGACATTATTGTGGTCAATCCCTTCTTCACCTGCGGTGCCTGTCCAGCCTGCTGCATGGGGCAGGAGAACAACTGCGCCCACAAGACCACCATTGGGCTCAAGGGCTTCGGCGGCTTCTCCGAATACGTCTACATCCCCGCCGGCAGCGCCTTCAAGGTCCGTGGTCTGGACTATGACGCCCTGTGTCTGACAGAACCGCTGGCCACGGTGGTCTATGGCCTGGACAAGCTCCGGCTGGACCCCTCCATGCGCGTGCTGATCCAAGGCGTAGGCCCTATCGGGCTGATGTTTCTCCAGCTGGTCCGGGCAGCCAATGTGTCCCAGCTGGTGGCCAGCGACCTGAGCCGGGAGAAGCTGGACGCAGCCCTCCGTCTGGGGGCGGACGCGGCCCTCTCCCCCCTGTTGGAGGATGAGGCCGCCCAGCTGGAGCGGATGGCGGGATTTGACGTGGTGATCGACTGCACCGGCTCCATCCAGTCCATGCAAGCCGCTGTGGAGCGCATTGGCTTTGGGGGACAGGTGCTGTTCTTCGGTCTGTGCTCTGCGGAGCAGACCATGGAAATCAAGCCCTTCCGTCTCTATCAGAAGGACGCCTGTCTTATGACCTCCTTTGCCCTCAACAAGCGATCCTTCTGTAAGGCGGCAGCCCTGCTGGAAAGCGGACAAATCGATACCGCCAGTCTGATTGACAGCGTGCAGCCCCGGTCACAGCTGGAGGCCAGCATCCGCCGTCTGGCTGCAGGAAAGGCTGTGGGGAAAATTATCATCGACACGACCGTGTGAGTGCCGCAGCGCAATGGGATAAAAGAGCCGGTTTCGCCTTGATATATACGCCAAGCTCTTTCTTTAAGGATAGTTCATACTCTCTCTGCGTCTCTGTGCGGTCTGCTGCAAGTAAAATGCGCCGGCTTGGGGCGGTGACGTAAGAAAACATTTTAAGCGAGGGCCGGCGCAGTGTTAAGCTGCGCCGACTTTCGCATTATTTTTGTCTTGGGCAGTTTGGGATTGCTCCCGCGCTCCCTCAAAATCAAACGCACCAATGAAGTTATAGACGATCTCAATTTCCCGGATTTTCACCCGCTTCTGCTGTTCGTCGGTCGTGTAGGTGTCGGACACCCTGATCTGTTCCACGAACTCACGCAGGATGGTGGCGTCAAGCTGGGTCATGTCCGTGTACTTCTTCACCACGGAAATGAACTTCCTGACGTTGGTTTTCTTCTGCTCCTGCTGTTTCACTTCCCGCCCCAGGGTTTCCACGACGGCCTTTAACTGTTCCTGCTCCTGTTCATAGTCACGGGACAGCTTGATAAACCGTTCATCGGATTGTCAGCGCCCGTGATAAAATGTAAGAAAACGCCGAAGAAAAAATGTAGTTTTGTGGCGAAGGAGGCGAAAAAAGATAGACTCCCAATCAGGGCAGGAAGGAGCCCGGAAAGGGAGTCGGGAAATGAAAGGAGCACAATGGATGGATATCCAAAGCGACAGACAGAAGGGACTGGGCTACACAAAGCTCAGGAAGAAGTACCACATGGATCCGCGGACGGCAAAGCGGTGGTAGACGAATGGCTGGACGAGGCGCCGCACTCAGCAAAACGGATCCTGGAAAAGCTGCGGGAGCTGGGATTTGACGGAGGCTATAGCATCGTCAAGGCATATGTGAGCAGCCGGAAGATGGACTTGAACAAGCAAGCGACGGTGCGGTTTGAGACGATGCTTGGGAAACAAGGACAGAATGCTGGCAGCATATTACGAGGGAAAGCAGATCACTCTGCATCGGATATCGTATCAAAGAAAGGATATGGTTGTCAATCTGGAACGGGCGGTGGCGGAAAACCTCAATGTTGTAGATATTTTGGACTATATCTTTGCGGATGAGGCCAAATCCAAGAGGAAACGGGCTTATGTAAAGCAAATTCAGATGTCCGGCTTCCCCCATCAAGAAGACCTTGGACGACTTTGATTTCTCCTTCCAGCCCTCTATCGACAAACGCCAAATCGACGAGCTGGCTACCATGTGCTTCTTGAAAAAATGCGGAGAACGTGGTGTTCCTTGGCCCTCCTGGGGTGGGCAAGATCCATATATCTTCCGCTTTGGGCCTTGTGGTGGCTCAGCACCGCTTCTCCACCTACTACGTGAATTGCCATCAGCTTATTGAGCAGCTCAAAAAGGCGCATTTTGAGAACCGCCTGCCGGACAAGCTCAGGGTCTTGGCCAAGTACAAGATGCTCATCATCGACGAGATCGGCTACCTCCCCATGGACATCCAAGGCGCAAACCTGTTCTTTCAACTCATTGCCAGACGGTACAAGAAAATGTCCACTTTCTTTACCTCCAACAAGACCTTCTCCCAGTGGAACAAGGTCTTTGCCGATGTCACCATTGCCGCGGCCATTCTGGATCGCGTCCTGCATCACTACACCGTGATCAATATCAAGGGCGAGTCCTACCGCCTGAAGGAACAAGGAATTTATGCGCCAGAAACAGCAGATCGTAAACACTCTTTTTGAGCAAGGAAGTACCTGATTTTTGTTACCCCCCCCCCCGCCGAAAAACGACAAAATTTCTTTGGCGGTTTCTTACAGTTTCAAATCGGCGTTGACATTTGAGATTTCTGTGGAACCTGGGAATGGGCATCCATGCATATTGACTGCAAGATTACACACCCATTCTTCAGTAGGCGGCTTTTCACAAATGCTTCTCCGGGTGGCGAAATTGCCCTGTACAAAGTCATGGACGATCCTGCTGAATTTGAAAAAGAGATGGCAAAATTGGTTAATGCAGCAAGAACTGCGTTAAACGAGGTCGAAAAGCCGCTGGACATCTTTGATTTGATCTTAACAGCACCAACTGCAATTCATGAAGGAAGCAGTACAATTTTTATCGCTGTCTGACTGCAGCCGGGCACTTCATACGATTGTCTCTGGCGTAACAGTCCTGGACCTTTCGCCGTCTAAGTATGCACAGTATAAGGCGGATATCCTGGAGCTGTTTGAGGGATCATTTGTTCAACGGGATTTCATGCTCGATATTGAGCAAAAGTACTACGATACCTTACCAGATGTAGTGACAGTTTACCATGGTTTCAGCGTGGACACAGAAGACTATGAGATTTCGGATATTTTCTATTGGAGGGCAGAACTAGAGCAGCTGGTTCCAACCGAGGACTTCAGCGCACATGAGAGTGAGAGGATATCTATGCTTATCTAGTAGAAGATGATACGCTTTTCCTGAATCCCAATAAATTGTTTAACATTTTGCACCACAAAAACTTCACATTGGATGACATAGAGTTTAGCGACGAGGATATAATCAGACGCTAAGCCCTATCCCCCTCCCTGCAATATAGGATTCCCAAGCAAGTTTTGAATTACAGACCAAAACCAACTCAACAAAGAAAGAAGTCTGAGTCTCGTAATGAGGTTCAGACTTCTTTCTTTTTGCAGCATTATAGCAGGGAGCCTTTTTGCAAAACGGGAGCCAGTTTGCAAAGGAACTACTTCAAAAAATCGCAGAAGAAATCCATAGCGTGTGATTTTAGAAGAAAAATAATGCGCCCGTTGTTAATCATAATGAGCATATCTGCAATTTTATCAAGATCAGAGGTAATATGTGTTGAAAAGAATACCCCTTTGCCGCCGTTTTCCATATACTCGGTCAATACTTTCAAAAGCTGGCTTCTGATTAAGGGGTCAAGCCCACTTGTCGGCTCGTCCATAATCAATAGTTGCCCATTATGTGGTGTACCTGTTTTTATATCGGGCAATGGACGATCTCATAATCAAAATGCTTCGCAGGTAGATCAAGCACACTCCATGTTCAAATATAAATCAATTACTTTTTCCAAAGGCAATAAAGCTACGCGGAAAGGATAACCAATTATAGCAATAACAGATTATAAGGCAAAAAGAACCGGGACGCAGCAGCTATCACATAGCCACCGCGCCCCGGTTTTCTCATGGGTGCAGAGATTGGATTGTTACGCAATAGAACGGCATTTCCGGGGGTAAAGGTATAAATCCCTTGCCGCCTTATTTTCCCGCCCGGAAAGCCGCATAAATCAAGGCTTATTTCGCCCCTATCGCGTCACATTCGCCCGTAGCTTCCTCATGCGCTCGGCGGTCT
>CAJUAC010000047.1 GCA_910583885.1 uncultured Oscillospiraceae bacterium
ATTAGAACAGCCGGACCCGTCGGTCCGACTGTCCATTTTCATATTAAAACTTGCCAAGCATAAATTTTGTGAAAAAATGTTTGACAATCCGGCCCGTATCCTCTATAATGTAACTCGTGTCTTTGTGAGGTGTGCCATGCTTGTAAATGTACAAAAGATCATCAACGCCCCTGGAGAACGGATCGATTTCCAGTTCGAGCTGGATCTGTCCGATGTGGACTTCAGCGGCCTGTATCCCGCCCAAAAACCAGTGGTGGTAACTGGCGATGTGCGGAATACTGCGGGGATGCTGCTTTTGCAGTTTACGGCCAGCACAGTCCTCCAATCCGTCTGTGACCGCTGCCTGAAGCCGTTTGACAACCCGAAGAGCGTCCAGTGCGAGTATATGCTGGCGGAGGAGCTCTCCGACGAACGGAACGACGATATTATCCTGCTGGAGGATGGTGTTGTGGATGTGGGCGATTTGGCCCGGACAGCGTTTATCCTGGAGATGGATACAAAGACCCTTTGTTCAGAGGACTGCAAGGGGATCTGCCCCGGCTGCGGCGTCAACCTCAACCAAGGGAGCTGCACCTGTAAAAAGGAAGTGGACCCCCGGTTGGCGGTGCTGGCCAGCCTTCTGGAGAAGGACACCGGCAAGTAAAAAACAAATTCAGATATATAGGAGGTGTCATCATGGCAGTCCCCAAGGGTAAAGTTTCTAAGGCAAGACGTGACAAGCGCCGCAGCTCCGTGTGGAAGCTGAAGGCTCCCGGTCTGACCCCTTGCCCCAAGTGCGGCGCGATGCGCCTGCCCCACAGGATGTGTCCCGAGTGCGGTACTTACAATGGCCGTCAGGTCAAGAGCGCCGCGACCGAGGAGTAATCCTCTCCCCCAAAATGGACAAAGGCGGAGGCTGGTAGCCTCCGCCTTTTTGCACTCCAATCACTTAACAAGGAGGCGCTGTGATGCGGGAGACGCAGCGGCTGACCAGCACAGAGTGGAAGGTCTGCGGGTACCTATGAAGATGCGCCTATGACCATCCCGCAACCTCCTGCTGACAAAAGAAAGTATTTCCAACCTGTAACCAGATGGATAAGGAGACTGACATGAGAAAGAAATTTTTGAAGGCCGCTATTTCCTGCGCTCTGGTGTGCCTGCTGACCGCCTGCGGCGTGGCCGGTAATGCCGAGCCCATACCAGAAAAGGAAGCCCCGGTACCAGCAGATGCCGAAGAGCCGGAGATTCCAACAGCACCACTGGACGAGAAACCTGCACCTGAGCTCCCACCGCAGACTGAGGAATCCCCACCCCTGTACCGGAGTATATTCCAAACCATTTTGGAGGATGCGCTGGCCCAGTGCGACCCGGAGCTGGAGCATTTCTTTGCCGTCTGTGATGTGGATAAGGACGGCTCAGATGAGCTGATTGTGGAGTGGACGCCCACTGACGGCATCGCCTCATCCTGGATGACGCATGTCTACAACCATAGTGGTTTAGAGGAATTCAGCTGCTACGGCCGCCCGGTGTTCTATGGCAGCTGCCTGGAAGCGCCGCGCTCCCACAGCCAAGGGCGGTCTGGGGACCGGCTTTGGCCCTACGATCTATACGAGGTCAATGATCTCTACGTGTGGGCCGGCAGTGTGGAGGGCTGGGATTGCACGCTGGCAGATGGCGCAGACTGGATGGAGATCCCCTTCCCGGAGGAGGCTGATACGGATGGCGACGGATATGTATACTACATCCTCACAGACAGGGACGGTTATGCCCCCTTCGCCGATCCTGTAGACAACGCAGCCTATGAGGCATGGCGAGAGCTCTATACTGGCGGCGCGGCCGCCATCGACGTCCCCTACCAGCCGCTGACAGCAGAACATATTGCCAGTTTGCAGTTATAGGATTCCCAATATTTACAGCTTGCGTCCTGCCCTCCGCTCCGCTATACTGTTTGCCGGGAGAAAACCTCCCCAAACAGGAAAGGAGCAAATCCGATATGAAAGGAATGTCCCTGATCTGTCTGCTCGCCGCCATCCTGCTGCTCAGCCAGACTGCCCAGGCACGGGAACTGTGTGTCACCATAGACGGCACGGAGCTGCCCGGCGACGCTTTCGCCGTGGACGGTACTGCCTATGTCCCTCTGACGCCTTTTCTGGACGCCCTAGGCGGCTGGGAGGCCGTTTGGGATCACCACACCCGCACCGCTACTGCGGACACCGGGCTGTTTTCCCTTGCTGTCCCGGCCCAGCAGAGCCAAGTACTGGCCGACGGCTTTGCCTATGACACCGGCAATGCCACGATCCTTTATCGCGGCAGTACATATGTGCCCCTGCGGAGCATGGCAAACCTGCTGGGGGCGGACGTGGACTTTGTGGACTGGGACAGCCCTGTGGCTGTCTCCACTGGAGAGGAAACCGCCTACACGGAGGAGGATCTGTACTGGCTCAGCCGCATCATCAGCGCCGAGAGCCAGGGGGAGAGCCTGCGGGGCCAGGTTGCCGTGGGCAACGTAATCCTCAACCGGGCCGCCTCTGCGGAGTTTCCCAACTCCATCAAAGCCGTCATCTTCGATCGAAAGGATGCCGTGCAGTTTGAGCCTGTTGCCAGCGGCACGATCTACGACGAACCCACCGAGCAGAGCGTACTGGCCGCCCGGCTGGCCCTCAATGGCACCAACGCTGTGGGCGATTGCCTGTACTTTTTTAACCCATCCATTTCCCAGGGCCGCTGGGTACGGCAGAATCGGGCCTACTTCGGCTCAATCGGCTGCCATGCGTTCTATCAATAGCGTGTTCCGCCCTCTGCCGGTGGCAGAGGGCGGCGCTTTTTCCTCCCCAGCTGCTTTCCCATCTTGCAAGTATACCCGCCGCCTGCTATAATACGAATCACAGTTGCAAAGGAGGTGGATACCGGATGGAGGATTTCTCGCATTTCAACGGGCAGGGCCGGGCTAAGATGGTGGATGTAGGCAGGAAGGCCCCCTCCCGCCGCACGGCTATGGCAGGAGCCCGCGTATTCGTCAACCGGGAGACCCTTGCCCTGATCCGCAGCGGTGGGATCACAAAGGGGGACGTGCTGGCCGTCGCACAGGTGGCTGGCATCATGGGAGCGAAGCGCACGCCGGAGCTGATCCCCATGTGCCATCCGGTGCCGGTGGATGGCATCGACCTGTCCCTAACGCTGGATGAAGCGCGCTGCTGTGTGGAGATCATTGCAGCCGTCACCTGTGACGGGCGGACTGGCGTAGAGATGGAGGCGCTGACCGCAGCATCCACTGCCGCTCTGACGGTCTACGACATGTGCAAGGCCATACAGCGGGATATCGTGATCTCCGACATCCGGCTGCTGGAGAAGACCGGCGGTATCCACGGCGATTTCCAACGGGAGGAGGATTGATATGGGCTATACAGCAGCAGTCATCACTGTCAGTGACAAAGGCGCCCGCGGGGAGCGGGTGGATACCAGCGGCCCCGCCCTGTGCGCCCTGCTGGAGGAAGACGGCTGGGAGGTGGCCTACACTGCCATCATCCCTGACGGGCTGGAGCCGGTCCAGGCCGCGCTGGCCGACTGCGCGGACCGGCGGGAGATACAGCTTGTCCTGACCACCGGCGGCACCGGCTTTTCCCCCCGGGATCTGACCCCAGAGGCCACCTTGTCGGTGGTAGAACGGGAGACGCCGGGCATCCCGGAGGCTATGCGGGCGGAGAGTATGCGGATCACCCCCCGGGGATGCCTCTCCCGCTCCGCCGCCGGAATCCGTGGCAGGACGCTGATTGTCAACCTCCCCGGCAGTGAAAAAGCCGCCAGGGAAAATTTTTTGGCAGTACGGGAGGCCATCCGGCACGGTGTCGATATGCTGCTCTCCGGCGGCTCGGCCGGCTGCGCACATCCCCCTGTTAAAGAAGCAGCCCCCTCCATGGACCAGTGGCTGCGGGAGGCCAAGGCCAGCCCCGACGCGGCAAAGATCGGGATGTATCTCACCCACAACGGTGTTGTCCGGGAGACCTCAAAAGCGGCCCTCTGGAGCGGCACCGGCAGCGCCCCGGTGCGGGGGATGCGCTTCTCCTATGATAGGGAAAAGGTGGAGGCGGCTATCCATGCGGCCCGCCAGCTGGAGGGGATCTATTTCGTCAAAGCCTGGCTCAACGAAGGGGATCTGCTCGTTGGCGATGACATCATGCGCGTCCTCATTGGCGGGGATATCCGCCCCCATGTGACAGAAGCCCTCCAGTCCTTCGTTGGGGAACTCAAATCCCACTGCGTTACAGAGGAGGAGTGGTTCTGAGGGCCCGTCCTGACCAAGCAGCCCGCCTGCACCGGATCATCCGGCGCAGGCGGGCTGTTCGTGCTACCGGCGCAATACTGCACCGTTTGGCTTTTCATTGAATGCCGCTCCCGCAGCTATGTACAAACGCATCAAAAATCCGCTGGCTGTTTACGTCTGCCTTCCGGAAAAATTCTGGATGCCACTGCACTGCCCAGGCAAAACGCATCTCCGGCATATAGGCCGCCTCAACGAGGCCATCCGGGGCGGATGCCATCACCTTGAGGCGGGGGCTCAGCTCCTTTACCCCCTGGTGATGGCAGCTGTTCACACCGATCTCCCCGGTATGCAGGAGCTCCCGCAGCGGCGTCCCTGCTGCAAGGGATACCTCATGGGCAGCCCGGTCATAGGGGGCGTCCATGTGGTGTCCGCACGCCGAGGGCCGCTGGGTAGGCAGATCCTGATACAGCGTGCCGCCCAGGGCAGCGTTGATGAATTGCAGCCCACGGCAGATCCCCAAAATAGATTTCCCCTGCCCAATCGCCGCCATTAGCAGCGGGCGCTCCATCCGGTCCCGGGCGGGGCAGACCTCTCCACAAACCGGCAGGGGCTCCTCCCCATAGGCCTCTGGTGACACATCGTGCCCCCCGGTAAACAGGAAGCCATCACACAGCCCCGTGATCACTGCGATGTCCTCCGCCCCATCTGTCAGCGGCAGCATCACAGGAAGCCCGCCCGCCGCCTGGATCCCCTCCATATATGCGGGCAGCATCCACAGGCTCTCCCGGCCAGCGTCTACCAGTGGCACAATCCCAATCACTGCTTTTTTCATCGTTTTCCTCCTCTTCCCTACCCCGGCAGCCTCCGCATACCGGCCCGCCTCTCTACGGTTTCGGGGCGGATACAGGGGAAGCCAGATCCTGGGCCAGGATATATTTTTTCAAGGGCGCATACAGCACCCCCGCTAAGGCCAGCGCCAGAATGGTATTGGGCAGCATATAGGAGCCATTATAGACCAGGGAGTAAAAGGATGGGTCGGTTAAGGTCATCCCCAACACCTCCGTAGGCGCGATAATCTTGTAGATGGTGATGCCACTGACATAGTGGACGGCAAACCGGCAGGTACACCCCACGACGGTCCCCACAAAGATCCCCCATGGTTTCCCCCGGAAAAGGCCCGCAAGCCCCAAGGGGGTGAAGGCCATCAGGTAGTCCAGCAGCATGGACTGCCACCCCCAGGCATAAGCGCCGTCAAAGATCAGCTGAAGCAGGCCAAAGGCAAAGCTGGCCAGCAGACCAGGCTTGACCCCCCACCGTATGGCGAAAAGGATCAACGGGAACATGGCAGGGGTCAGGCTCCCCCCGTTGGGCAGCTGCATCAGCTTGACGTAGCTGAGGGCTTGGGCCAGGGCCACCAGGATGGCGGCCTCACACAGGCAGCGGATACTCATTGCTTTCTTGGACATGGCTGTTTCCTCCTTCAAATAAGGCGGGAACGCCAGCGGGCAAAAAACGTATGCCCGCAGACGCAGACATACGTTCATAGAGCCATATGAAATCGCATTCCTACGCCGGCATTACCCGGATCAGGTTCGAGGGACCGGACGGCATTGCGTCTCATCTCAGCCGGCGTGCGCCAGCGCCCCTTGGATTATGGCAACAGTATAGCAGTCCCCGCTCCACCTGTCAAGGAAAAACGGAAATTTTGTGGAAACAGATGCTTTTTGCACCTATCAAGAGGGGCAGGGGCTGGCACAGCGCATATGCTGTGCCAGCCTCCACCTTTACGCTTCCGCTTTACTGGTCCTTCCTGCTTCTGCTAACATATTCTCAATCAGAATGCCATACCCTTTGGTGGGGTCGTTGACCATCACGTGGGTCACTGCCCCTACCAGCTTTCCATCCTGGAGGATCGGGCTGCCGCTCATCCCCTGCACGATCCCTCCCGTTTGGTCGATCAGCCGTTGGTCCGTCACTTGGATCAGCATATTCTGCACCTGGGTTTCACCCAACACCCGTGCAATCTCTACGCTGTACTCCTCTACCCCGTCCCCACTGACATTCGCCAAAATCCGCGCGGCCCCTTCGTGGACCTCGCCGGGCTTGGCTACCGGAACTGCGCTGGCCTGGGTAAATTGGCAGCTCTCCATCACGCCAAACACACCACGCTCCGTGTTGGCGTACAGCTCCCCTCTGTCATGGGTCAAATCAAAATTCCCCTTCAGCTCACCGGGCTCCCCCACGCTTCCGCGCTTCACTGCCTTTACAGAGGCGTCCATCACCGCGCCATCCCCTAAAGGCATCAGCATCCCTGTATCTGTATCTGTGATGCCGTGGCCCAATGCGCCAAAGGTCCCTGTGGCAGGATCATAGAAGGTAATTGTCCCGATCCCGGCCATACTGTCCCGGATCCAGGCACCCAGCCGGTAGGTCCCGTCTGCACCCATCACCGGTTCCGCCGCCAGCACCAAGGCTTCCCCATCCCGGGTCACACCCAGCTCCACAACCCCGCCGCATTGCAGCAGGGCGGCAAACTGTTCCGAGCTCTCCACCTCTGTCCCGTTGGCCTCCTCAATGACATCGCCTACCTGCAAGCCGCAGTCCGCCCCTGGCGTCAGAACACCTCCGCCAGTCTCCACCTCTGCCAGGCCAATCACCACCACACCTTCCGCAAAAAGCTTGATCCCGATGGTGTGCCCTACCGGTACCAGGCGCTCCGCCTCCAGCGCAGCGGCTTGGGCATTCTGATGCAGCCCCAGCAGGGAGGCGGCGCAGAGAAGGCCGCTAAGAAAAAAACTTGTGCCCCGCCGCATGTTCCTGTTCTGTCCAATCATCCATTTCACCACCCCTTTCCAACGATTCGCTGCCGTCTTTTTCTGGACAGCATCGTTACTTTATGTGATTTCGGACAGAATACTCTTTGCCGGAATTTCTAAAATGAGGCATGTTTGTCATGGAAAAAGCCGGTACTCCCCTATTTCCGGGCAGAAAAAGAAACCCCGCAGGCAAAAGCCTGTGGGGTTTGTCAAATTTTAGATATTATGTACACAAAAGCCTTCCCCCGGCACTCACCTGGGATACCGGTCAGCGGTCGTTGTTGTTAAAAATCCGCAGGATGTCCTCGAAGGGATCCTTCTCATCCGCCTTCTTCTCCTCCTCCGTCTGAGGCGTCAAGAACAGGCTGTTAAACTTATCCTTCGAGCTATCCCCACCGCGCCCAATTACAGCGTTCACCGGATCCGCCCCCCTCTTCTCGTCAAAGCCAGTGGCAATGACGGTGACGCGGATCTCATCGTCCATCGTCTCGTCAAAGGCAGCGCCAAAAATGGTAGTGGCATCGGGATGCACAGCCTCCTGCACCAGGTTAGCAGCCATCTCAACATCCTCCAGGCCGATATCCATTGACCCGGTGATGTTGATAAGGATCCCCCGTGCCCCATTGATCGAGGTTTCCAGCAGCGGGCTGGAGATCGCCATGCGGGCAGCCTCCTCGGCCTTGCCCTTGCCGGCAGCCCGTCCCACACCCATGTGGGCCAGCCCCGCATCCTTCATAATTGCGGTTACATCGGCAAAGTCCAGGTTGATGAACCCAGTCTCCCGGATCAGGTCGGAGATCGACTGCACGGCCTGTTTGAGCACATCGTCGGCAATCTCAAAGGCGTTGGCAAAAGTGATTTTTTGATCTGTGGCGTGCTTGAGGCGCTCGTTGGGGATAATCACCAGGGAGTCCACCCTCCCCCGCAAATCCTCAATCCCCTTCTCCGCCTGCATCATCCGGCGGCGCCCCTCAAACCCAAAGGGCTTGGTCACAACGCCCACTGTGAGGATCCCCTGCTCCTTGGCAGTCTCCGCTACAATCGGTGCAGCGCCAGTACCGGTACCGCCGCCCATGCCGGCGGTGATAAACACCATGTCCGTATCCTCCAGGGCCTTGGTGATCTGGCTGCGGCTCTCCTCAGCGGACTTGCGGCCCACCTCCGGGTCGGAGCCCGCCCCCTGGCCGTGGGTCAGCTTCTCGCCGATCTGGATTTTATATCCTGCGCTGGAGACGTTCAGGGCCTGCTTGTCCGTATTGACTGCCACAAAGTCCACGCCGCCTACACCGGCGCGGACCATGCGGTTAACCACGTTATTGCCGCCGCCGCCGACACCAATCACCTTGATCTTTACCACATTGTCGGGCGCGGTCACCAATTCAAATGCCATAGTGGAATCCTCCTACCAATTGTATCTTCCGTATGAAGCCGGGGGCAGTGTACCCCGGAGAAATAGCCAAACTTTTATATTCTATTGTATGCTTTTTTCCTGGGCAGGTCAATAGCTGATTCCAGGTTTTTTTGAAATTTTCGGGCAGATTCCGGATGCTGGGCAACACACCTACCCGGCAAAGGGAATGAAATGGGCCTTGTTGTCGTCCTGCAAAGTCATACGGATGGTGCCTGTCTCGTTGGGCTCCAGCCGGTCCACCACCTCCAACAGACAGTGGAGCTTAAAATCAAAGTCCGCATCATAGAAAATCTCTACCCGGAACCGGCCGTCATAGTTGAGGATCAGCTCCTCCGGGTCACTGAAATCCAGGTTGTCTGCCCGCGTAAACATCTCCCGCACCTCCATCGATGCCAGCAGCACAGACAGCCGCTCCCGGGGGATCGGGCTGTCCTCCGGCAGCTCCAGCCGCTTGCCGATGGCGGGATTGACCGCCTCCAGTCCTATCAGCTGCAAATAGTCCTTGGCAGCCGCCTCATCCACCAGCTCCAGCAGCTTCCCGCCTGCCTCACCGCCGGAGTTGACCAGCCAATAGCCGCCCGCCCCCTGGATAGAGGCCACCGCCTTGGTTTCCGTCACCTCCACCAGAAGGGTATCCGGGAATTTCCGGTTGACACGCACCTCGGTGATATAGGGCAGCTCCTTGCACAGCCGCTGGGAGATGGCATATTTATCCAGAAGGACCAGGTTATCCCCCCGCAGTACGCCGGAGGCTGCCGCAATCTCCGATTCCTGATAACGGCTGTTCCCCAGCACCTCGATTTTATCTACCTTGAAAAACAGGGTGAGGGCCGCTACCACGGCCACTGCCGCCAGGACTACCGACAGCGGCCGCAGCAGACGCCCCAGGCTGCCTCTGCGCCGCCTGCGCCGGACCGTCCGTTTTCTTGGCATGGCTCTCACTCCTTTGTACTCTCTATCTTATGCACTGCATCGGGCCCAAAAATCCCTACTAGCGCCCACGGACCGTGGATACAGGCTCCTAGCCCTCCTCCAGCGAAA
The DNA here is from genome assembly GCA_910583885.1 of uncultured Oscillospiraceae bacterium. GTDB lineage: Bacteria > Bacillota > Clostridia > Oscillospirales > Oscillospiraceae > Pelethomonas. The sequence continues at coordinate 9,509 of CAJUAC010000047.1, forward strand.
TCTCCGCTCCCAGCATCCGAAGATCCCGCACCGGATCCTCATATCCCCGTTGGATATGGTGGATGTCCCCGACCCGTGTGATCCCCCGGGCGGCCAGCCCCGCCACCAGCAGGGCCGCCCCGCCCCGCAGGTCCGTGGCACGCACCTCTGCGCCGCACAGCCGGGGCACCCCGGTCACTACCGCCACCCGTCCAGCCACGCTGATATCCGCACCCATACGGCGCAGCTCATCCACATGACGGTACCGGTTCTCAAAAACATTCTCCACAAACACTGTGGCCCCCCTGCTTTGCAGCAGGGCCGCCATCAGCACTGCCTGGGCGTCTGTGGGGAACCCGGGGTAGGGCGCGGTGCGCACGGAGGAAATGGAGCGCAGGGCCCCGTCCGAACGCAGGGAGACCCATCCATCGCCGCCGGAGATCTGGCACCCCGCCTCGTGAAGGGCGGCAGTGACCGTGGAGAGATGGCGGTAATCAATGTTGCGCAGCTCCACCTCTCCCCCCGCTGCGGCCACGGCGGACAGGTAGGTTGCCGCCGCGATCCGGTCCGGCATGACCGTATGTACTGCGTCCCGGGTTGGCTGCCGCCCCACCACGCAGATCGTGGAGCTGCCCGCCCCCCGCACATCACAGCCCATCCCACGCAGGAACGCCTGGAGATCCGCGATCTCCGGCTCCCGGGCCGCGTTAAAGAGGGTCGTCTCCCCCTCCGCGCCGCAGGCTGCCAGCATTGCGTTTTCTGTCGCCCCTACGCTGGGCATACTCAGGGCAATCTCCCTGCCCCGCATCTGCCGGGCTTCACACTGGAGCCGCCCCCCCTCCTCCTTCAGCTGGGCCCCCAGCTGGCGCAGGGCGGCCAGATGCAGGTCAATGGGCCGGGGCCCCAGCTCACAGCCGCCCGGGTAGGACATCTCCGCCCAGCCAAGGCGGGCCAGGATGGCCCCCAGGAAGATCACAGAGGAGCGCATCTCCCGCATCAAGCTGTCAGGGATGTCCCCCCTGCCCATGGAGCTGGTATCCACCACCAGCTCATCCCCCTCCCAGCCGGCTTTACAGCCCAGATGGCGGAGGATGCGGATACTGGCCTCTACGTCGCTGAGATGGGGACACCCCCGGAGCACGGTCCGCCCCGGATGCAAAATGGTGGCTGCCAGAATGGGCAGGGCGCTGTTTTTCGCCCCCTGGACAGCCAGCGTCCCCTTCAGCTGGCCGCCCCCATGTATCATAATATGGTTCATAACTACCCCTCCGCACATGGATTTTACCAAACTAATCCATGGTATGCGGACGGGAGGAAACTGCTACTTCCCCTGCGGCCTCCGCAGGGCAATCACGGCGCTATAAATCTTTTCCGCCGCATCGACGGAGCCCAGCGAGGCCATGGCCGCGCCCATCTGCCGCCGCCGCTCCCGGTCGCGCAAAATCTCGCCGGCTGTCTCGTAGAGCAGCTCCCCGCTGCTCTCCCGCTCCAGGACCAGCACCGCGCCCCCCGCCTCAGAGAGGACCCTGGCGTTGTGCTCCTGGTGGTTGTTCGTTACATTGGGTGAAGGCACGATGATGGCTGGTACGCCCAGGGCCGTCAGCTCACTGATGGTACTGGCCCCAGCCCGGCAGATTACCAGGTCTGCCGCCCGCATGAGCACGCTCATGTCCTGGATATACTCCCGCACCTCCAGAGAGGGCGATTTCTCCAGGTTCACTCCCGCCTCGGCCAAGTAGCCGCCCATGCGCTGGCATCCCAAGGCGCCCGCGCCATGGACATGGTGGAAGGGGGCGCCATCCCTGCTCTCCAGGGCCAAAAACCGGGCCATCTCCCGGTTCATCTCCGCAGCCCCCAGGCTGCCCCAGAAGGAGACGACCAGCGGGCGGCCGTCGTCCATGCCCAGCTGTTTCTTGGCCTCCTTTTTGGTCAGCCGGAAGAAGTCCCCCCGCACCGGCGTGCCGGTGACGAGTACTTTATCCGGGTGTTTATAGTTTTTCCGGCACTCCTCAAAACCAACCATAATGAGATCCGTATGTTTCTCCAGCAGGCGTGTGGTCAGGCCGGGGATGGCGTTGGATTCATGGATGGCTGTGGGGATTCCCAGCTTTGCGGCCGCCCGGATCATGGGATAGCTGGCATAACCGCCGGTGCCCACCACCAGGTCCGCCGGGAATTCCCGCAGCAGCGCCCGGGCCTCGCCCGGGGAACGCAGGAAGTTGCGCAGGGAGACCAGGTTGTGGCGCAGCTCTGCGGGACGGAGGGAGCGGTGGAAATTGGAGACCTCCACTGCCCGGAAGGGCCAGCCCGCCGTCTCAATCAATTTTTTTTCAATCCCCCGGTGCGCACCGACAAACAAAATCTCACTGTCTGGCCGCCGCTCCTTGACCAGCCCCGCCAGGGCCAGCGCCGGATTAACATGTCCCGCAGTCCCGCCGCAGGTGAAGACGACTCGAATAACTGCCACCTCCCTTCTGTATTCATCCTTTTCTTTTTGAAAAAAGAAAAGGATCAAAAGAAAAACTGTGCACGCAAAACTTTGTTTTGCTTAGGCTCTCTTATAAGACTTGGGAAGGCGCCAGCCCTTCTGGAGAATTCTTTTTTCTTTTAAGAAAAAAGAATGTCTGCCTACCCCGCCTTCGGCGCGGGCATCTGCCGGGAAACTGACAGCACGATGCCCACCTCCACCAGCTGGATCGCCAGGGCCGTCCCCCCGTAGCTGAAGAACGGCAGGGAGATGCCGGTGGCGGGCATAAAATTGGTGACAACGGCGATATTCAAAAAGGTCTGGAGGGCAATCTGGGTGGTGACACCCACCACCATCAGGCTGCCAAACCGGTCCCTTGCATGGATCGCCAGCCAGAAGCCCCGGATAATCAGCATGGAGAACAATAGCATAATCAGCGATGCCCCCACCAGCCCCAGCTCCTCAAAGACAACGGCGAAAATAAAGTCATTGTGCTCCTCAGGCAGGAACATGAACTTCTGCCGGCTCTTCCCCAGGCCCACGCCCAGCAGGCCGCCAGACCCCACGGTAATCAGGCTCTGGATCACCTGCCAGGCGTCGCCGCGCTGGGTGGCCAGGTCGCCGCCAAAGGGATCCCGCCACACAGAGATGCGGGCGGCATTGTAGCCGATCTTCTCCATCAGGTCGGTAAACAGCAGCAGATACCCGCCGCCAAGCATGGCCCCTACGCCCGCAGCAATCCACCCCCAGTGGATGCCGCCTACCACCATCATGGCTGCGGCCATACCGGCAATCAGCAGCGCTCCAGAAAAGTGGGGTTCCAACAGCGTCAGCCCGGCCAGCAGTGCCAGCAGGAGAAAATGCGGCAGGAAGCCCTCCTGGAAGGTCCGCATTTTTTCCCGTTTCTTGGAGATGGACTCAGCGAAATAGACAATAACGCCCAGCTTCGCTACCTCTGTCGGCTGGAACTGCCCTACAGCAGCACCAGGGATCCCCAGCCAGCGGGTAGCTCCATTGCGGGTGATACCCACACCAGGAATCAGCAGCACCGCAAGCAAGACAATGGAAACAATCATTGCGAGCCTTGCCAAACCGCGGAAGCGCTCATAGTTGATCTTGGACACGATAAACATGGCAAACAGGCCCAGCCCGGCAAATGCCCCTTGGCGTTTGAAATAATACAGGGGGTCATAGTTGGAGCCCTTGGATGCCTGGGCCGAGGGGAAGCTTGCCGACAGGAGCATAATCAGCCCAATGGCCAGCAGCAGCAAGGCCAGCAGCAAGAACGGCAAATCCATCGGGCCGCGGGCGGCCTCCCAGGCCTCCCGCTCTTTTCTCCGGCGTTCCTTCTCCTTCTGGCGTTTCAGCTGGCGTTGTTCTTCTCTGGTCATGGACAATTCCTCCTCAGCAAGGGGCAAGGGGCGGCCAGTAGGCCGCCGGGGCTTACATCATGCGGTCCATCACCCCGAACAGGGCCAGGACGCAGAACAGGGTGGACACCGCCGTAAAGACGGTGACAATCTTTATCTCGCTCCATCCGCACATCTCAAAGTGGTGGTGGATGGGGGCCATCTTGAAAATCCGCTTCCCATGGGTCAGCTTGAAATACCCAATCTGCAAAATATCAGACAGGGTCTCAATGATGTAGATCATCCCTACCAGCAGCAGGATCAGCGGCATGTCAAAGGCAAAAGCCATCCCCGCCACCGCGCCGCCCAGGAACAGGGATCCCGTGTCCCCCATAAACACCTTGGCAGGATGGGCGTTGAACAGCAGGAATGCGAGCAGGCCGCCCAGCAGGGCCGCGGCAAAGATGCCCAGTTGGATATAGCCCCACCAGGTCGCCGCAGAGACAAAAAACAGGGCCACAGGGATGGACACCGACGTGGACAGGCCGTCCAGGCCGTCGGTAATGTTGACCGCGTTGACAGTGCCGACGATGACAAAGGCCGCAAACACCATATACAGCGGCCAGCCCATGGAGATGCTGACATGGAGGAAGGGCACATACAGATGGGGGGACAGCAGCCCCTCATAGCGCATCAGCATCAGGAACAGGATCGCGGCCGCCAGCTGCAGCAGGAATTTCTGGATGGCCGTCAGGCCCAGGTTCTGGTGGCGCTTCACCTTCTCGTAGTCGTCCAGGAAACCGATGACGCCGAATACCAGGGCAAAGAGGAACACATATATATGGGTCCAATCCCCCGCCATCATCCCCGGCCAGCCCGCAATCAGGATGGACACCGCAGTGCCGGTGATGAACATCAGCCCGCCCATGGTGGGGGTCCCTGACTTGGCGGCGTGCCACTTGGGCCCCACCTCCCGGATCTCCTGTCCCGCCTTCAGGCGGCGCAGGGCGGGCAGGATCACCTTCCACCCCAGCAGGCCTGTGGCGGCAAAGCTGAAGATACACGCAAAAATCATATCCATGGCAGTCTCCCCTTGTCCTGACCAGCTGTCAGGCTCTCTCCTTTTGTTGGGCAATATAGCTGGCCACGACCTCCCGCTCATCCAGATGGCGCTTCTCGCGGCCCACGATCTGATAGGTCTCATGGCCCTTGCCGGCCAGGATGATGACATCCTCCGGCTGGGCGTGGTCCATGGCGTAATGGATGGCCTCCACCCGGTCCTCCACCACCACATAGGGGGTAGCAGTCCCCGCCAGGCCCGGCAGGATCTCCTCAATAATGGCCCCAGGCGCCTCGGTGCGGGGGTTATCGGAGGTGATGATGACGAAGTCCGCCAGTTCCGCTGCGATCTTCCCCATCTTGGGCCGCTTGGTGCGGTCCCGGTCCCCACCGCAGCCAAAGAGGATCACAACCCTGCCCGTGGCAAAATCGCGGACAGTTTTCAGCACGTTCTCAATGGCGTCCGGCGTGACGGCGTAGTCGATGAGGATCGTATAGTCATAGGGGACCGGCACCACCTCTACCCTGCCCTTTACATTGGCGCTGGTGCGCAGGGCAGCGGCGCTGTCCGCCAGGGGGATCCCCAGCTGCCTGGCCGCTGCCAGCACCCCCAGGGTGTTATACACGGTGAATTTGCCGGGGATATTCACATGGATGGGGACCCTCTCCCCACAGCAGGCCGCATCAAAGCCCACACTGTCCACGGCCAGACGGATCCGCTCCGCGGTGAGCTCCGCCCCCGCCTCCCCGAAAGAGAGCAGCGGGCAGCCTGCCCCTTGGACCACCCTCTGGGCCCAGGGGTCGCAGGCGTTGTACACGCCCGCATCGCACTGGCGGAAGAGCAGGGCCTTGGCATCGGCGTAGTCCTCCATGGTACCGTGGAAATCCAGGTGGTCCTGGCTGAGATTTGTAAACACGCCCACGGCAAACCGGATCCCCTCCACCCGCTTCAGGCACAGGGCATGGGAGGACACCTCCATCACCACATGGGTACACCCGGCATCCGCCATCCGGCGGAAGAGGCCCTGGAGCTCGAAGGACTCCGGCGTGGTACGCTCGGTGTGGAGGACTTCCTGGCCCACCATGTTCTGGTTGGTGCCGATCAGGCCAACCTTCGCCCCCCTCGCCTTCTCCAGTACATCCTTGAGCAGGTAGGTGGTGGTAGTCTTGCCGTTGGTGCCGGTGACGCCGATGAGCGTCATGGAAGCGGCAGGATCCCCGAACCAGTTTTTGCCCACCTGGGCCAGGGCGGCCCGGCTGTCCTCTGTCACAACATAGGCCCCCTCCCCTTCTGGCCGGTGCTGGCAGAGGACGCAGGCCACGCCCTTCTCCCGGGCCATGGGGATGTACTTGTGCCCGTCGGTCTCATACCCCTCCATGGCAACAAACAGGCCGCCGGGCTGGGCCTGCCTGGAATCGTAACTGACACCGGCTATCTCCAGCTCCAGATCTGCGTTGCTCTCCACGACAGGGACATTATGCAGCAATTCACCTAGCTTCATCGTATGCAGCCTACTCTTTCGTCATTCTCACTCGTTCCCTTTCCCAGGAAAACGTGTTTCAAGTTTCTTCTGACCCGTTTCTTTTCACAGAAACGGATGGTTCTTTAATCCGCCGTTGTGGACGTCTGGCCCATCTGCACAGTGACAACCGTACCAGCCGGGACCTCAGCCCCCGGCTCCACGGACTGGCTGATGGCCTTGACCCCGCCGCCGCTGGCGCCTGCCGACTTCATAATAAGCCCTGCATCCACCAGCGCTTTGTTGGCCTTATCGGCGGCAAGGCCAACCACATCGGGAACCTTGCACAGCTCGCCGGACTTCTCCGTTCCCATGTACAAAATAATCTCCGCGCTGGTTGGCACGATGGCCCCGCCGGCGGGGGTCTGGTCGGTGACAGTCTCGCCGTCCCCCACTGTGCGGTAGGCGTCAAAGCCGTACTCCTTCAGCCTCGCAGCGGCAGCGTCCTTGGTCTGGCCTACCATATAGGGAACCGTGGCCTCCATAGCCGACTGCTGTCCATCGCTGTATTGGGGCGCGATGCCCAGGTAGTTGAGGATATCTTCCATGACGGCGGAAGAGGTGGGGGCCACCATGTTGCCGCCGGAGACATACGTACCTGTGTTCCGGGAGGGGGTGTCCATCGTGATCAGCATGATGACCTGCGGGTCGTCAGCAGGGGCGAAGCACAGGAAGGAGACCACCACGTCGCCGGTCTTGCCCTTGTCGGCCGTGCCGGTCTTGCCGCCGATGCGATAACCCGCCACCTGGCCGTTGCGGCCGGTGCCATCGCTCACCACATACTCCAGCATCTCCCGGACTGTGGCGGAGGTCTCCTCGCTGATGACCTGCCGGACAGGGGTTGCGTCATGCTGTTTGACCACGTTGCCGTCGCCGTCCAGCTCCTTCTCCACCACATAGGGGGTATAGAGGTACCCGCCGTTGATGCATGCCGACTGGGCGGTGATCAGCTGGAGGGGGGTGACGTTGTAGTTCTGGCCAAAGGCATAGCAGGCCAGATCGAGGGTGATGACCTTATCTCGGGCGGCAAAAATCCCCCCCACGTCCCCCTGGAGGTCCACGCCCGTCTTATCAAAGAGGCCAAAGGCCTCCATATAGTTATAAAAGGTATCTATGCCCACGCCCAGGCCGATATTGATGAACGCGGGGTTACAGGAGGCCCCCACCGCCTGCTTGAGGATCTGATGACCGTGGCCTGTCTTTTTCGAGCAGCCGATGGTCGCGTCACTGACCGTGATGGAGCCGCTGCAATCAAAGGTACTGTTGGGGTTTATGGTCCCCTCCTCCAGCGCCATGGACAGGGTGAGGATTTTCGCGGTAGAGCCCGGCTCAAAGGTGTCGTTGACCGCCTTATTGCGCCACTGCAGGTTTTGCAGCTTCGCCAGCTCCTCCATGTAGGCGTCGGAGTGCTGCTGGTCCGGGGTGGGCGGGTTCGCCTCATCCACCTTGGCCAGCTCCGACTGGAGCAGGCTGTCATAGATTGCCCGGGGGTCATTGACGTCGTAGTTGGGGCTGGAGGCGATGGCCAGGATTGCCGCCGAGTTGGGGTCCATCACAATCCCTGTCGCGCCGTTGGCGGCCCCGAATTTGGAGATCATGTCCTCAATCCCCCGCTCCAGGTAGTACTGGATGGTGCTGTCTAAGGTCAGCTGGAGGCTGTGGCCGTCCTCTGCATCATAGTACTGCTCATATTGGAACATAATTTCTGAGCCCCTGCCGTCCTTAGCTGTGACGGTCAGGCCTGTACTGCCCTCCAGCTCCTCCTCATACAGCGCCTCCAGTCCATAGGCCCCGTGGTTGTCGGCGTCCAGGAACCCGATGACGTGGGAGGCCAGGGCGCTGTAGGGGTAGTAGCGCTTGGCATCCGTCTCCAGGTGGACGCCCTGGAGGCTGGAGCCGCTGGCGTTGTTGGTGATGAACTCCCGTACCTGGTCGCTGACATCCTTTTCCACCCGGTATTTGAGGACCTCATACATGCTCTTGGTCTTCCCCATCTTCTCCCGGACCTTCTCCTCCTCCATGCCCAGGATCTCAGCGAGCTTGACGGCAATCATATCCTTGTACTCCTGCCCGCTCATGGGCAGGCTCTCCCCCTCCTTCAGGCCCTTTTCCATGGCCTTCAGGCGGCTAAGGTCCAATTCATCCGCCCGCTTCTGGATGCTGTTGGGATCCAGAAAGATGTTGTCCGCCGAGGCTGACATAGCCAGCACCGTCCCATTCCGGTCCAGGATGGACCCCCGGGAGGCGGAGATCACGGTGCTGCGCATTTGCTGGCTGGAGGCCCGCTCCTTCATCTCGTCGTACTGGTTGATCGTCAGGTCATACGCCTTGGCAAACAGGGCCAGGAAGGACACGATGCCGAATACCAGCATCAGCGCCAAGGTTCGCCGCTGGATGACCAGCTTCGCCAGGCGGGCCGAGTTGATCTTTCTTTTCGGTTTATTTGCCATGGATAGCCTCCTTTTGACAGCGCAGCGGCCTATGCCGCCCCATAAAACGACTTTTTTCGATGGTTATGAAAAGAGAGCAAGAGGCTTCCTCCTGCTCCCCGGGCTGTCGGATACGCACCCGCCGCCATCGGGGTTCCCGGCCCGCGGGCCGGTGCGGCGTCCCTCACCAATGAGTATACTTTCCGTCAGCGGAAATATTCCACAACTGCGTACACACCCCGGCCCAGGGAAGTAAAGATCCTGCTGAGCAGGCTGGTGCCCTCATTGCCGTAAGACACCGCCTGGTCCTCTCCGGGCAGGTCGATATAGTAGACCTGGCTGTCGCTGGGCTGGGTCATGCCCGCAGCCTCCGCAGCCTCCTTCACCGTCGCCAGGTCGAACGCCTGCTCGTACTGGGTGAGCAGGGCTACCTGCTCCACCTTCAGCTCGCTGATCTGATTCTTCATCTGAACAATGCTCCGGGAGATGGCGTTGATCTTGATATAACACAGCAACAGCGCCATCATCAGCACCGCTACGGCCGCAAAGCCCAGCAGAGCCTTGATGGACACTTTCTGGGCGGGCCGCATGGCAGCCTTTGCCTTCGCCCGCCGGCGGGCCATCAGCTCCGCCTCGGTCTCCTTGCGCTTGCGGTACTGCTGGTCAAAATCCAGCTGGCCGCTCCGCTCCAGCCGGCGCTCCAGCTCCTTGCTGTCCAGCTTGCGGGCGAGGTTGTCGTTTACGACGCCTGGCGTGCTGTAGCGCCGCCTTGGCCGTTTCCCATTGGTTGCCACGTTATCCCCCCTCTCCCGGCTTGTCCGCAGCAGCGGTCGGGCTGCCCCTGCCGCCTATTACCATTTTTCCAAAAAAGTGCCGGAATAATCCTCCCGGTACCGCTTTACAAAAATTCCGTCCGCTCCGCTACACGCAGCTTCGCACTGCGGGCGCGGGGGTTCCTCTCCAGCTCCTCCCGGCTGGATACAACCGGTTTGCGTGTCACCAGGCGCAGCTTCGGCTGCTTCCCGCATACGCACACTGGGAATTCCGGCGGGCAGGTACACCCCGTAGCCAGTGCCCGCATGGCTTGCTTGACAATCCGGTCCTCCAGGCTGTGGAAGGTGATGACCGCCAGCCGCCCGCCGGGGGCCAGGTTGTCCACTGCCGCCTCCAGCATGGGGGGCAGCGCCTCCAGCTCGCCGTTAACCGCGATGCGGATGGCCTGGAAGCTCCGTTTAGCCGGGTGCTGTTTCTCCCGCAGGGCGGCGGCCGGCATAGCGGAACGGATCACCTCCGCCAGCTCCCCTGTGGTCCGGATGGGCTTCTCCTGGCGCCGCCGGACAACCGCCTGGGCAATCCGGGGGGCATAGCGCTCCTCGCCGTACTCATAAAGGATCCGGCGCAGCTCCTCCCCGCTCCAGGTGTTCACCACCTGGCAGGCATCCAGCGTCTCTGTCTCATCCATGCGCATGTCCAGCGGCGCGTCGTGCATATAGCTGAAGCCCCGGCGGGGCTCGTCCAGCTGCGGCGATGAGACGCCCAGGTCAAAGAGCATCCCGTCCAGACCGCTGACCCCCGCCTCCCGGAGGATGTCCCCCAGGTCGCGGAAGTTGCCATGGAGCAGCGTCACCCGGCCAGAATAGGCAGCCAGCCGCTCCCTGGCCGCCTCAATAGCGGCCAGATCCCGGTCAATCCCCACTACGCGCCCCCCCTTGAGGCGGCGCAGGATCTCCAGCGTATGCCCAGCCCGGCCCAGTGTGCCGTCCAGGTACGTCCCCTCCGGTTTGATGGCCAGCGCCTGGAGGCACTCCTCCAGCAGTACCGGCTGATGTCCATAATCCTTTTCCATATCAGAATCCCAGCTCCTCCATAGCGGCGGCCAGGTTTTCCGGATCCAGGCCAGCTGCCTCGATGGGCGCCCAACGCTCCGGGTTCCAGAGCTCCACACACTTGGATGCGCCGTTGATAACAACCTCCCGCTCCAGTGCCGCGTACTCGCGCAGCTTGGCGGGGATGAGGATGCGGCCCTGGGCATCGGGCTCACATTTGGCGGCATTGGCAAACAGGGCGCGCATACTCCTGGCCTTTGAAATCGGAAGGGCGTCAAATTTGGCAGTCAAGTCCGCCCACTTGGCGTCGGAGTAGACAGAGAGGCACCCGTCCAAGCCGATGGTGACATAAAAAGTCTCCCCCAGCTCCTCCCGGTACTTGGCAGGGATGAAGAGGCGGCCTTTGGCGTCGATATTATGCTGGTATTGGCCAATCACCGGCCCCACCTGCCCCCTGCGGCCGCATCTGCGGCGTATTTCACGGCTCGCCGCCCCGGGGCTGTCCGGTGCGGCTGTGCTGTGGCCTCCTATGGGAAAATACCCTACTTCCCCCCACTTCCCACCACTTGCTCTTTAGTATAAGACATTATGCCGTGAAATGCAAGCGCAATTTTTTTATTTTTTATCGGGAAAAAGAATCCCTTTTCCGCAAAAATGTACTCATTTCGACATTTAAAACAATTGTTCTGTGAATTTTCACAAAAAAATACTCCCGGCGCAGCCCTCTGCGCCAGGAGCGTTTCCCTTTTATGGACAATGTTGTGGAGCTATGTTTTCCTTTGGCAGAACAGCCGTTACCGGTCCCCATCCCCACTCCCCTGCTGCTCCTCCAGACGGGAGCGCTGGGCCTGAAGCTTCTCATTGGACACCGCCCGGAACCTGGCCCGGGATTCCCGCACCTCCTCCAGGGCCATCTGGATGGCCTCCTCTGTGCGGCGCAGTGCATCATCTGTGTACTCATTGGCAACCGTAATCATGGCCTTGGACCGCTCGTCGGCACGGCGCAGGATATCGTGGGCCTTGTCCCGGGCAACCCGGGTGATCTCACTCTCGCCCACAATGGTCTTGGCATCCAGCTCCGCCTGGCGGCGGATCCTCTCCGCCTCCTTCTTGGCGTTTTCCACATACTCATCCCTGGCGCGGATCAAATCCTGGGCCTTTTTCAGCTCCATGGGCAGCTGGCCGCGCAGCTCGTCGAGCAGATCCAAGGCGTCGTCCCGGATAATGGTACACTTATCCGGGGACATCAGCACGCTCTTTGCCTCCTCGATCATCTCGTAGAGCCTGTCAATCAAATATTGCACGTCGTTTGCCATACCTCTATTTTACCTTCCTTCTATGATCCTGCGCAAAATGTCCGCCGCACCGGCGGGCACATAATCATCCAATGGCTGCTGGTAGCGGATCATCTCCCGCACCATAGTGGAGCTGATATGCAGATGCCTGCCCCGGGCGGGCAGGATCACCGTATCCAGCGCCGGGTTCAGATCCCGGTTGATCTGGGCAAGCTGGAGCTCCCAGTCAAAGTCCCCGCTGCCGCGGGCCCCCTTGACCAGGGCCGCAGCCCCCTCCTCCCTGGCGAAATGGGCCAGGAGCCCCCCGCAGGCGGCGGCACGGGCATTAGGGATGTGCGCGACAGCGGCGCCAACCATCTCCATACGTTCTTCCAGGGTAAACATCGGGTTTTTCCCGCTGTTGACCATCACGCACACAACCACCTGGTCAAACAGGGCGGCTGCCCGCTCCACCATATCCAGATGCCCCACTGTGATGGGGTCAAAGCTACCTGGGCACACTGCGGTCCTCATTGTCCGCCGCCCTCCTCCCTGTGGTAGGATGTCACCTGCGTCTTCCCATACCGGTAGGTCCGGTGGAGGGCGCAGGGGGGCACCGCAGCGGGCGCCTCCTGTCCAACGGGGGATTCGCAGATTATTATACCATGGTTCGCCAAAATGTCAAACTTTGAAATCGCCTCCATGGCCCCCTGGCACAGGCCAGAGCCATAGGGGGGATCCAGGAAGATGAGGTCAAACTTCTCCCCGGCGGAGGCCAGGAAGGCCATGGCCTCGCCGCAGACTACCCGCGCCCGCCCGGCAAGCCCGGTAATCTCCAGGTTTTTCCGCACCAGGCCCGCCGCTGCGCGGCGCTGCTCAACAAATACCGCCGCCGAGGCCCCCCGGCTGAGGGCTTCAATCCCCAGCTGGCCAGTCCCGGCAAACAGGTCCAGGACCCTGCGCCCCTCAATATCGAACTGGATAATATTGAAAATCCCCTCCTTGACGCGATCCGTGGTGGGCCGGGTCTCCATCCCCTCCAGCTCCATCAGCCGGCGCCCGCGGGCAGAACCTGTAATCACTCGCATAACCGCACTCCTTATCCCGCGCCGCCAGCAGCAGCGCGCATATCAAATAAAATCCATTTATCAAATAATATGTCAAACCGGCGTATTTTTCAATAGGGACTTGGCCCCTTTTTATACATTTTATCGTTTTCCCTTTTTCCACTTGTTATCCTGGAAAAAATAGTATATAATATGGAACCGTATATGGCGAAGCCTCCCCATTATTTTCCGCTGAAAGGATGTTTTCCATGATAAAGCTACAAACAGCAAAGGGAGCTGTCAGCATCAGCGACGCCGTGTTTACCAATATTACCGGCAACGCCGCCACCAACTGCTTCGGCGTCAAGGGCATGGCCTTCCGCTCCATGACCGACGGCCTGGTCCACCTCCTGCGCAAGGAGGCCATGAGCAAGGGCGT
>CAJUAC010000048.1 GCA_910583885.1 uncultured Oscillospiraceae bacterium
GGTTGGTGAGGGTCTTGAAGATGATGCCCTCCTCCTTGGCGTGCTCCACCTCCTCGGCACGGGCGGGAAGCTCGGCCTCACTGCGGCGGTAGATGATGTACACATCTGCACCCAGACGGCGGGAGCAGCGGGCCGCGTCCATGGCGACGTTGCCGCCGCCCACCACAGCCACCTTCTTGCCCTTGAGGGGCATGATGGGCGTGTCAGAGCCGTCCTTGTAGGCCTTCATCAGGTTGATACGGGTAAGGAACTCGTTGGCGGAGTAGACGCCCTTGAGGTTCTCCCCGGGGATGTGCATGAACATGGGCAGGCCAGCGCCGGAGCCGATAAACACGGCCTCAAAGCCGGACTGCTCCATCAGCTCGTCGATGGTGATGGAGCGGCCCACGACCACATTGGTCTCGATCTTGACTCCCAGCTCCTTGAGCCCGTCCACCTCCTTCTGGACAATAGACTTGGGCAGACGGAACTCGGGGATACCGTAAACCAGCACGCCGCCGGCCAGGTGCAGGGCCTCATAGACCGTGACCTCGTACCCCTTCCGGGCCAGGTCGCCGGCGCAGGTGAGGCCCGCAGGGCCGGAGCCGATGACAGCCACCTTGTGGCCGTTGGAGGCGGGCTTGACAGCCTTCTCCGTGGCGTTGGCGTTGTGCCAGTCGGCCACAAAGCGCTCCAGGCGGCCGATGCCCACGCTCTCGTGCTTGATGCCCCGCACGCACTTGCTCTCGCACTGGGTCTCCTGGGGGCAGACGCGGCCGCACACGGCGGGCAGCGCGCTGTCCTTGGCGATGATCTGGTAGGCGGCCTCAAAGTCGCCCTCCGCCACCTTGGCGATGAACTCAGGGATATGGATCTTTACAGGGCAGCCAGCCACGCAGGGCATGTTCTTGCAGTTGAGGCAGCGCTGCGCCTCGTCAATGGCCTGCTCCCTGGTGTAGCCCAGGGCCACCTCTTCAAAGTTGCCGCTGCGGACCACAGGGTCCTGGTGGGGCATGGGGTTCTTGTTGGGACTCATATTGGCCATGTCACTTTACCTCCTGCTTGAACAGATTGCATGTCTCTTCCCGGGCGTGCAGCTCGAAATCCCGGTACATCGCGCCGCGGGCCATGGCCTCGTCGAAGTCCACCAGGTGGCCGTCGAACTCGGGGCCGTCCACGCAGGCGAACTTGGTCTCGCCGCCCACGGTGAGGCGGCAGCCGCCGCACATGCCGGTGCCGTCGATCATGATGGGGTTCATGCTGACTACGGTGGGGATGTTGTACTCCTTGGTCAGCTGGCAGACGAATTTCATCATGATTACCGGGCCGATGGCGATGACCCTGTCATACTTCACGCCTGCATCGATCTGCTCCTTGAGCAGCTCAGTGACCAGGGCCTTCTTGCCATAGGAGCCGTCGTCAGTACCGATGATGAGGTTGGTGCTGGCCGCCTCGAACTCATCCTTGAGGATGATGAGGTCCTTGTTGCGGAAGCCCACGATCAGGTCCACATGGCACCCGTCGTCGTGGAGTTTCTTGGCCACGGGGTAGGCGATGGCAGTGCCCACGCCGCCGCCGATGACAGCCACGCGCTTGAGGCCCTCTGTCTCGGTGGCCCGGCCCAGGGGGCCGACGAAGTCCTGGATATACTCGCCCTCCTCCTTGTGGTTAAGCTTCTCCGTGGTCGCACCGACAATCTGGAAGATAATGGTAACTGTACCGGTCTCCCGGTTATAGGCGGCAATGGTCAGGGGGACACGCTCGCCGTTCTCATCCACACGCAGGATGATGAACTGGCCCGGCTCCGCCTTGCGCGCCACGGCGGGAGCCTCGATCTCCATCAGGGTAACGGTGGGGTTCAGAACTCTCTTTTTGACAATCCGATACATAGTGTTTCCTCTTTCCACTTAGATTCGGTTACTTTGCGGTTTCCGTATGACCCATGCATACTGCTTTCATTCTATCACAGCCGCCCCGTCCCGTCAATTTGATTTTTGCCATTCCGGGGGTAAAAAAGGGGGAAACCCGCCTGCCCGCCCTCACAGGCCCCCGCCTGTGCCGTGGGCCTTCACCCGCAGGCGGTTCAGGGCCCGGGCCAGGGATGCCTGGGCCAGCTGGTACTCCTGCCGGCTCTTCCTTTGCAGCATCGCCTCCTGCGCCTCGCTGGCCTCCCGCCTGGCCCGGGCCTCGTCGATCTCCTCCGGCCTCTCAGCGGAGTCCACCAGTACCAGCGCCTCGTTGGCCTCCACCTTCACAATGCCGGTGGAGACCGCCGCCAGCAGGACAGGCTGGCCCGGGATCCGGCAGTGCAGTGTCCCCGGCTTGACAGCGGCGATCATGCTGCTGTGGTGGGCCAGGATGCCCTGCTCCCCGTCGCTGGTGGGGATGGTCAGGCACTCGCAGGGGCCCTCATAAAAGTTTCTGTCCGCCGCCAGGATGCGCACCAGGAATGCCTCCATCACGCCTCCCCTTCCATCCGCCGGGCCTTCTCCACCACATCCCGCCAGGTTCCTACATTATAAAATGCCGCCTCCGGGTACTGGTCCATCTGGCCGTCCACAATGGCCCCGAAGCCCTCCAGAGTGTCCGCCAGGGGCACATAGACCCCGGGGATGCCGGTAAACTTCTCTGCCACATGGGTGGGCTGGGCCAGGAACCGCTGGAGCCGCCTGGCCCGGGCTACGGTCTGCCGGTCCTCCTCGCTGAGCTCCTCCATACCCAGGATAGCGATGATGTCCTGGAGCTCCCGGTACTTTTCCAGAATCTCCTGCACCCGGCGGGCAATGCGGTAGTGCTCCTCCCCCACGATGCCGGCCTCCAGGATGCGGGAGGAGGACTCCAGTGGGTCCACCGCCGGATAGATCCCCTGCTCGGAGATCTTGCGGCTGAGCACTGTGGTGGCGTCCAGATGGGCGAAGGTGGTGGCAGTGGCGGGGTCAGTGAGGTCATCCGCCGGGACGTATACCGCCTGCACCGATGTGACCGAACCGTTCCTGGTGGAGGTGATCCGCTCCTGGAGCTCCCCCATCTCATTGGCCAGCGTGGGCTGGTAGCCCACGGCGGAGGGCATCCGCCCCAGCAGGGTGGAGACCTCGCTGCCCGCCTGGACAAAGCGGAAAATGTTGTCGATAAACAGCAGCACATCCTTGTGCTCTTTATCCCGGAAGTACTCCGCCATGGTCAGCCCGGACAGGGCCACCCGCATCCGCACCCCCGGCGACTCGTTCATCTGGCCGAAGACCAGGGCCGTCTTATCCGACACGCCGCTCTCCCGCATCTCCCGCCACAGGTCGTTGCCCTCCCGGCTGCGCTCGCCTACGCCGGTGAAAATCGAGTAGCCGCCGTGCTCCATAGCCACGTTGTGGATCAGCTCCTGGATGAGCACTGTCTTGCCCACGCCCGCGCCGCCGAACAGGCCGATTTTCCCCCCGCGGGGGTAGGGCTCCAGCAGGTCGATGACCTTGATGCCCGTCTCCAGCACCTCCACTGCCGGGCTCTGCTCCTCAAAGGAGGGCGGGCGGCGGTAGATGCTGCGCACCGGCGTGCCGTCCGGCAGGGGGCCGCTGCCATCGATGGGCTGGCCCAGCACGTTGAACATCCGGCCCAGGGTGGCCCGGCCCACCGGCACCTGGATGGTGCGGCCGGGCACGTCCACGGCCAGCCCCCTGGCCAGCCCCTCGCTGGGGGAGAGCATAATGCAGCGCACCGTATTGCGCCCCACATGCTGGGCCACCTCCATGACCCGCAGCGCACCGCCCTTTTCCACCGTCAGCTCCTCCCGCAGCCTGGGCAGCGGGCCGCTCTGGATCTCCACATCCACCACAGGGCCGGAGATGCGCACGATAATCCCTCTTTCCATATCCCTTACCTTTCCTTCCTGTGCTTCTGGGCCATCGCCCCGGCGGAGACCTCGGTGATCTCCTGGGTAATCCCCGCCTGGCGGACCCGGTTATATTGGAGGGAGAGCTCCCCCAGCAGCTTTTCCGCGTTCTGGTTGGCGCTGTCCATCGCCGCCATCCGGGCGTTCTGCTCACAGCAGAAGCTATCGACCAGCGCACTGTAGAGGAAGCCGGACACATAGCTGGCCATCATGCTGTCCAGCACCGCCGTGACGCTGGGGAGGAACTCGAAGGGTTCCGTCACCGCCCGCTCCCCCGCCGGCGGGGCAAAGGAGGTGCGGTGGAAGGGGAGCAGCCGGGTGGAGCGGGCCTGGAAGGACATGGCGCTGGCCATGTCCGTATAGACCACGAAAATCTGCCGCAGCTCCCCCCGGTCGTAGCCGTCCAGCAGCCGGGCGCTGATCTCCCTGGCCCGGGCCATGGTGGGGTTCTGGGCCGTATAGAGGAAGCTCTGTGCAATGGGGATCTTCCGCTGGGCAAAATAACGCCTCCCGTACTCCCCTACCACAAACAGCTTGGTATCCGGGTGCTGCTCCAGCAGCTGCTGGGCCTGGCGGATGGCGTTCTGGTTGTATGCCCCCGCCAGGCCCTTGTCCGCCGTAATCACCAGGCAGCCATAGGTCCCCTCCAGGGGCGTATCGTCGTTTGTGGGGAAGAAGTAGCGGCTGTCCACATCTGTGGCAGTGCGGAAGATCCGCTTGATCTCCCCCCGCAGGGCCTCGAAATAGGGGCGGGTGTTGTCCAGCTCCTGCCGGGCCCGCCGGAGCTTGGTGGAGGCGATGAGGTACATGGCGTTGGTAATCTTTTTCGTCTCCCGCACGCTCTCCATGTGGGTTTTGATCTCCTTTGTCCCGGCCATCTCATCCACCGCTCTTTCCCGCTGCCTGGAAGCTCTCCAGGAAGGCCCGGGCCATCTCCAGGATCTCCTCCCGGTCCTCCGGGAGGAGGCGGCCAGTCTGGCTGATCCGGCGGCACAGATCCGCCTTCTCCTCCTCCGCGAAGGCCAGCAGCCCTGTCCGGAAGCGCTCCAACTGCCCCAAGGGGATCTCCTCCATCACGTGGGCCAGGGCGGCCGTCAGGAGGATGACCTGCTGGTGCTGGGAGAGGGGGGCGTACTGGCCCTGGCGCAGCAGGCGCATCAGCCCCTGGCCGTAGGCCAGCTGGCGCTTGGTGGCCTCGTCCAGGTCACTGGAAAACTGGGTGAATACCTCCATCTCCCGGTACTGGGCCAGCTCCAGCCGGATAGCCCCCGCCGCAGCCTTCATAGCCTTTGTCTGGGCGTCGCCGCCCACACGGGACACCGACAGGCCCACATTCACAGCCGGCCGCTGGCCGGCAAAAAACAGCTCGCTCTCCAGGAAGATCTGGCCGTCAGTGATAGAGATGATATTGGTGGGGATATAGGCGGACACGTCGCCGGCCTGGGTCTCCACAATGGGCAGGGCCGTCATGCTCCCGCCCCCCAGCGCGTCGGAGAGGTGGGCCGCCCGCTCCAGCAGCCGGGAGTGGAGGTAGAACACGTCCCCCGGGTAGGCCTCCCGCCCTGGGGAGCGCTCCAGCAGCAGGCTCAGCGCCCGGTAGGCAATGGCGTGCTTGCTCAGGTCGTCGTATACGA
The DNA here is from genome assembly GCA_910583885.1 of uncultured Oscillospiraceae bacterium. Taxonomy (GTDB): domain Bacteria; phylum Bacillota; class Clostridia; order Oscillospirales; family Oscillospiraceae; genus Pelethomonas. The sequence goes on from CAJUAC010000048.1 coordinate 5,494, forward strand.
TCAGCACGTCCCTGCCGTGGTACATGAAGTGCTCCCCCAGCGCACAGCCGGCATAGGGGGCAATATACTGCATCGCCGCAGGGGCCCCGGCCGGTGCGCTGATGATGGCGGTGTACTCCATGGCGCCCCGGCGGGAGAGGTTCTCCGCAATCTGGGCCACGGAGCTGGTCTTCTGCCCGATGGCTACATAGATACACACCACATCCTTGCCCTTCTGGTTGAGGATCGCGTCCAGGGCAATCGCGGTCTTCCCGGTCTGCCGGTCGCCGATAATCAGCTCCCGCTGGCCACGGCCAATGGGGAACATGGAGTCAATGGCCAGCAGCCCCGTCTCCATGGGCGTATTCACCGGCTGGCGGTCCAGGATCCCGGGGGCCGGGGTCTCGATGGGGCGGAAAGACTCCGCCAGGATGGTCCCTTTGCCATCAACCGGCGTCCCCAGCGCGTCCACTACCCGGCCCAGGAATGCCTCGCCAACAGGCATCCCCGCGGTCCGCAGGGTACGGCGGACCATGCCGCCGGCGCTGACCTCCTCGCTGCCCCCGAAGAGGATACAGCTGAGCCCATCGGGGCGCAGGTCCTGTACCATGCCCTTCACACCGGAGGAGAAGAGCAGGATTTCCCCGTACTGGGCGTGGAACAACCCGTCCACGACGGCGATCTCGCCGTCCACTGTCAGCACCTCGCCGATCTCCTCCGGGGCCACCGTCAGCTCCCACTCCTCCACCGCCTGGCGCATGAGCGGCAGCAGATCCTCCTGCCCGGGCTGGAGGCTGCGCAAGTAGTCCTGGAACTGCCGCACACGCCCATCCAGGGTCCAGTCGTAGATGTCGGAGCCCACCTGGAGCCGGAAACCGTTTGGGAGGGACTCGTCCTGCTCCCAATGGAGGGGGACCTTGCGGCGGTAGGTACGGGTGAGGAAGTCTGTAAAACGCGCAAGCTGGGCGGCCGTGGGCTCCGCAGCGCTGCGCAGCTCCGCCGTCAGGCGGCTCCTAGCGGCCCTCATGCGCCTTGCCCCCCTCTGCCAGGTTCAAAAATTGGTCAAAGGGATCTGTCCCCGGCTTGGACGCCAGCTTCATGGCAGCTGCCGCAGCCAGCTCACGCAGCTCACGCTGGGACTCCCGCAGCGCCCGCTCCCGGCTCTGCTCCGCCTCAGCCCGGGCCTTGGTGACAATCTGCTGGGCCTGCTCCTGGGCCTGGGCAATCTGGGAATCGGCGGCCTGCTGGGCCGCCTGCTGGGCCTTGGCCCGGGCCTCGCGGATCTCCGCATCCGCGCCGTCCAGCTTGGCCTGGTAGGCCAGCCGGGCCTGCTCCGCCTCCTCCAGCTTCCCGGCAGCCGTCTCCTCCAGCCCCCGGTAGTAGGCCTCCCGCTTCTCCATAAACTGCTTGACCGGCTTATAGAGGAGGAAATATAACCCTCCGGCGAGGATCGCCAGATTCATCCAATGCAGCAGGATCTGCTGTACATCAATATTCAGCGGCATTGTCCCCACCTGCCTTACAATACAAAGATAATCAAAATGACCACCAGCAGGGCATAGATGATGGCCGTTTCGATAAAGACCAGGCCCAGCATGAGGGTGGTGCGGACCTTGCCCTCCGCCTCGGGCTGGCGGGCAATGCTCTCAGCGGACTTGGCTGTGGCCAGGCCCATGCCCACCGCGCCGCCGGCGGCGGCTACGCCCACGGCAATCCCTGCCGCGATGGCCTTCAGGCCAATCGTGTTCTCCTCCTGGGGCGCCTCCCCGTCCGCAGCAAAGGCGGTAGCCGCCATGGCAAAGGACAGCAGGACCATCAGGGCAAGAACCCACACTTTTTTCGTTCTGAACAGCTTCTTCATAGCAATCAGCCTCCATTTTTTATGTTTTTATTTCTGCGTGATATCGATATTGATCCTGCCGCACCCTACTGGCCGCCCTTCCGGTGGGCCGGTTCGGACACCTCCCCATAGTAGAGGGCCGTGAGCATGGTCAGCACATAGGTCTGGATCAGCGCGTGGAGCAGGGTGAACAGCACGCCCACCACCACCGGCAGGACAAAGCTCAGATGGACATAGTAGTATACCAGCTCTGTCACCAGCAGCCCGCTCAGCAGCGCGCCGAAAAGCCGGAAGCTCATGGAGATGGGCAGGGAGAACTCCTTGAGCGTCCTTTTGATTCCGCCGGTGCCGTTGCCCGCGATGCCCCCGGAGAGGATAATCAGGTAGGACAGGCACCCCAGGGCGATGGCGGCATTGACGTCGGAGAGGGGGGCCGGCAATGTGACCGGATGGCCCCGGGCCGCCACCGCCTGGACCCCCAGCAGCTCAAAGAGCGTCCCCACAAAGATATACGCTCCGGCAGAAAAGAGGTAGACCCCTAAAAACCCATTCCGGTGGGGGCTGTTGGTTTTCGCCATGCGGTCAAACAGCCCCACCACCTCCTCCAGCACCAGCTGGAGCTTACCCGGCACATACTGGAACCGTGGGATGACGAACACATGGATCCATGCTGCCAGCACCAGCAGCGCCACCGTGACGAGGAAGGCCGAAACCAGACCAGGGTTGACCTCCTTGAGCCCAAACAGGCTGACCTGGTTTATGTCGTGGAGCACTGCATCCCGCATGGCCTCCTGCACGCTTTCCGCCCGGATGGGCGGCCCGGCCAGCAGCGCCCCGGCCAGCAGCAGGAGGATTTCCGCCAGCCACAGCACCAGGACCCTCTTGCGATGGTTCATTTACGCATTCCTTCTTTCCCTATCAATATTTTGTTTCGTTCCCTTCATCCACAGCCAGCCCAACAGCTCCCAGGCGCCCGGTTGGGCCCCGCCCCTCTGCCGGCTGCTTTGAATGCCGCCATAGATTATACCACCGCTGTCAAGATGCTGTCCAGCAGCCGTAGCACTGCCCGTCCCACTGCGGTATGATAGGGTTTGGCAGCGCAGGAAGGAGGTACGATCACCATTTCAAACAACATCTATGCATATGTCCGCGTCAGCACCCGGGATCAGAATGAGGACCGGCAGCTGATAGCCCTGGGCGGGCTGACCATCCCAGAAAAAAATATTTTTTTGGACAAGCAGTCCGGCAAGGACTTCAACCGGCCCCAGTACCGGCGGCTGGTGAAAAAGCTGAAGCCGGACGACCTGCTCTACATCAAGAGTATCGACCGGCTGGGACGGAACTATGAGGAAATCCTGGAGCAATGGCGGATCCTCACCAAGGAAAAACGGATTGACATCGTCGTGCTGGACATGCCCCTCCTCGACACCCGTCGGGGCAAGGACCTCATGGGGACCTTCCTCAGCGATATCGTTTTGCAGGTGCTCTCCTTTGTGGCGGAAAATGAGCGCACCAACATCCGCCAGCGGCAGCTGGAGGGTATCGCGGCGGCAAAGGCACGGGGTGTGCGGTTCGGACGCCCCCCTATCCCCCTGCCGGACAATTTCTGTCAGATCCACAAGGAGTGGCGCTGCAAAAAAATAACGCTCCAACAGGCGGCGAAGGCTTGCGCCATGCCGGTTGGAACGTTTTATGCCAAAGCACTGCGATTGGAAAACTCCACTTACGATTAACCGCCCCTCAATTTGTAAATGTGTACCTTTACAAATTGATATTGCTTTTTGTTTACACTGTTATATTCGGCACGCCGTCCCAGAAATTAAGAGGGCAATGAGGAAAATTTTATAGCAGGCTTATATTTTGAAAAGGTACACATTTGCAAACCACCAGAGGGAGGCGGACACATGAATGCGCAAAAGGACGTCCGCCGCCCTGCCGGCGGGCGGATCACCCGGTACACTGTCATCAAGTTCCGCCTCCACCCCTCTGCGGAGCAGGCAGAGCTGATCGAGAAAACCTTCGGCTGCTGCCGCTACCTCTGGAACCAGATGCTGGCCGACGTGCAGGAGTTTTACGCCGCTGCCAGTGTACACTACATCCCTACCCCGGCCCACTATAAAAAGGAAGCCCCCTTCCTCAAAGAGGCCGACAGCCAAGCGCTGTGTACCGTCCATCAAAACCTGCGCCAAGCGTTCTTGAATTTCTTCCGCAACCCTTCCCGCTTCGGCTATCCCCAGTTCAAAACCAAAAAGGCCCGGCAGGATTCCTTTACCGTCTACTGCCGCCAATACCGCACCGGCCCTTCTATCCGTTTGGCCGGCAGCGGGATCCAGATGCCCAAGCTGGGGCTGGTCACAGCGGTTATCCACCGCAGGCCCCTCCACTGGTGGTCCCTGCGGTCCGTAACCGTCAGCAAATCCAAATCAGGCAAATACTTCTGCGCTGCCACTTTCAAATATGAGGCAAAGCAGCCGGAGGCCTCCGCCCCCACACCGGACAAAACGGTGGGGTTGAGCTTTTCCCCGTCCTGCTTCTATGTGGACAGCGAGGGCAGCAGCCCAACACTGCCCCCGCTGTCCCGATCCAGGGAGAAGCTTGCCCGGATGCAGCAGAAGCTTGCCCGCATGGAGCGCGGTTCCCGGAATCACGAAAAACAGCTGCATAAAATCCGGCTTCTGCATGAGCACACCGCCAACCAGCGGCGGGACTTCATCCACAAGGAGAGCAGGCGGATAGCCAACGCCTGGGACGCCGTGTGTGTGGAGGAATCCAACCTGGCCGAGCTGTCACAGCAGCAGGCCCATGTGCTCGACTACGGGTTCGGGATGTTCCGGGAGTGCCTGCAATACAAGCTGGAGCAGCAGGGGAAACCGCTGCTCACTGTCAGCCGCTTTATCCCCACCTCCAAAGCCTGCAGCGCCTGCGGCGCTGTCAGCAGCCATCCCCACGGGCGCAGCTGGCTCTGCCCAACCTGCGGCGCATCCATTGCCCAGGAGGTCAACACCGCCCGGAACATCCGGGATGCAGGCCTGGCCCAAGCCAGGGCCCTACAGAAGCGATAAGAACTGCCGCCGGCCGGGACACCGGTGGAATGCCCATGGTGCGGCCTGGGAAGCGTTGATTGGAGCGGCAAAGCCTTTGCCCCTGCAATCAGCGCTCCCCAAGAAGCTGCCAAGTGGGAATCAAGAGAAGGCAACCCCGCCCTGCGGGCACGCCGGAAGCCCGTTCGGGCCGTCCACTCAGCATAATATTATTTTTAAATTAGAATTTAACAAGTACCAGGCACAGCCAGGATGGCGTGCGCAACAAGCATTAAGGAGATATTTGCTATGCTCTGCATTTCGATGAAGGCCGGCGACTACTTCACCGTCGGCGACAGCACCGTCGTCCAGCTCGACCGCCTGAGCGGCGACAGAATCCATCTGACCATCAACGCCCCCCGTGAGGTGCCGATCCTGCGCGGGGATGTGCTGGAGCGCAGCGGCGGCCAGCGGCCAGCGTGTGTGATGGCGGTCCCGCCCCGGTACACGCGGCGGCTCCCCTGGAACCACGCAAAAAAGCAGGCCCTGGCGGACATCCGCCAGACGCTGGAGCAGATGGAGGATGGGCCGGAGGCCCGGTTCCTGCGCCAAAAACTGGACTGCATCTTCCCTCCTGCCCAGGAGGGCACCGCCAGGACAGCGGTGTAACCCCCATATTGTTTTCAACCGGCTGACGAGCCGCTTGAAATAAAGTACCGCGCCCAAGGCCTTCCCCCGCCGTGGCCACAGCGGGCAGGGACGCAAGGACGCATCACAGACCTGTGCCTTAGTAAATGGATGCTCTGGGGCACATTAATAGACTGAAAGGAGTCAATACAATGCGGATCCAACACAATATTATGGCTATGAATGCCTACCGCAACTACAACCAGAACACCTCTTCCCTCTCCAAGAACCTGGAGAAGCTGTCCTCCGGCTACAAGATCAACCGCGCCGGTGACGACGCCGCCGGTCTGGCCATTTCCGAGAAGATGCGCGCCCAGATCACCGGCCTGAACGCCGCCCAGAAGAACGTCAAGGACGGTATCTCCCTGGTGAAGACCGCTGAGGGCGCCATGCAGGAAATCCAGGACATGCTCAACCGCATGGACTACCTGGCCACCCAGTCCGCCAACGGCACCTACCAGAACGAGGTTGACCGTGAGAACCTCCAGAAGGAAGTCACCTCTCTGAAGAGTGAAATTAACCGTATCGCCGACTCCGCCAACTTCAACGGCATCAAGCTGCTGGATGGCTCCTTGGGCGGCGGAAATATCAGCGCTGACGGCGTTACCTTCAGCGGCGCCAACGTCGCTTCCGCCGAGGCCGCCAAGATGACTACCGCTTCAATCAAGGGAGATCTGACAGCCGCAGATCCAGGAGCGGCTTCCCAGGACTATTTGTCTATCGACGGGAAGAAGGTCACCATTGACTGGGCCAATAACCTTGAGGCGAAGCAGCTGGCCGGCCAGCTGACTTCCGATCTCTCTGCAGCTACCCCTGAGACCATCAAGAGCATTGCCAAGGATCTGGAGAGCGTCATCAACAACGCTGCCAAGGCCCAGGGGGTAAATGCCAGCGTCACTGTCAGCGCGGATTCCACTGGCGCTCTGACCATCAAGAGCAACAACAAGGGTGTGGATTCCGAGTTCTCCTTCCTGGGCAGCAATGCCGCTGTTGCTGACATTGCAACAAGCGTCATGAGCGGCGTTATCATGGGCGGCGCTGGTGACGGCGCTGCCAGCATCAACAAGGCTACGCTGACTTATAACGGCAAATCCCTTGCCGCTAACGATGTTTTCCAGATGGACATCAACGGCACCAAGGTCGACGTCAAGATGACCGGCGCAATTACCGACGGCACCACTTCGATGACCGCTGCCGCTACCCAGCTGCAGACGGATATCCAAACCGCTATCGACACCTGGAACACCGCCAACGGCCTGACCGCTGGCACGTATGACCCGAAGTCCGGCCTGACCGGCCTGACCAAGGCTGATTTCACCGTCACAGTGGGTGACAACGGCAACTTTGTCATCAAGTACGGCGGCGAGGAGGACGTAACCTTCAGCTTCAACGATGTGGGCGACCGTTCCTTCGCACAAAACCTGGGCCTTGCCAACGGCACCAGCCAGAGCGGCGGTTCTACCGGTTTGACCCTCCAGATTGGCGACACCGCAGACAGCTTCAACCAGCTGAATGTGTCCATTAACGATATGCACGTGAATGCCCTTGGCATCAGCGGTGTGGATATCGGCTCCATCGGCGGTGCACAGAGCGCCATTTCTGTCATCAAGGACGCCATCAACAGCGTATCCGCCACCCGCGGCGACCTGGGCGCGATCCAGAACCGTCTGGAGCACACCCAGAAGAACCTGTCCGTCATGGCCGAGAACATCCAGGATGCTGAGGCCAACATCCGCGACACCGATGTGGCCGAGGAGATGATGGCCTATACCAAGAATAACATCCTGATCCAGTCCGCCCAGGCCATGCTGGCTCAGGCCAACCAGGTGCCCCAGGGCGTGCTCCAGCTGCTGGGCTAATCGCCAAATAGCGAAGAAAAGCGTCAGCTTTTCGGAAAAATTCTTTTTGATACTTTTTCTTTTAAGAAAAAGTATGAGCGCATAGCTTTTACCCCCTGGGAACCATTGCAATGCAATGGCCCCAGGGGGCTTTTGTGCAGGCGGCTCACCAGGGCCCGGCAACCAGGCCCACGCCCGCCAGGATCAGCAGGATCCCCAGGACTTTTTTGCGTGTCACCGCCTCACCCAGGAATTTATGGGCAATCAGCAGCGTCCAGATGTAGGTGAAGGATCCCAGCGGGACAACGATCGAATAGGGCAGTTTTTTCAGCAGATATAGGTTCAGCAGTGCGGAGCAGACATACAGCATCCCGCCCAAATAAAAATAGGGTTCCCGGAGCAGCTTCCCAATGCTGCCCCCTCCGGCAGTGGATTTTTTCAGGAAGAGGCTGGCCGCCGAGGCGGACAGGCCCATCACCACAAGCACGGCCACAACCATCATCGCTCCCCCTCCTCCTGCGCAAGCAGCACCACACCAGCCATGATCACCGCAATGCCAGCCGCTTTCCCCAGGGTGAGGGCCTCCTCGAAGAAGACCCGCCCCAGGATGGCAGAGACGGCATAACTGACACTGTTGACCGGCTGCAAGGCAGATACGCTGCCAAAACGGTAGGCATACAGCATCGCCAGCGCACCCAGGCCGTAAATCCCAAACCCAAGGATAAGGGGGAGCAGCCCGTCATAGCATTTCCAGATAAACTGCCCCGCACACAGGCACACTGCGCACAGCAGCATCAACAGGATCCCCAAGCCCCCGTGCTTCTCCCCGCTCAAAGGCCCATCCCCTTTACCGCGTCCAGGAGGCTCCGGCCCCCTGCCAAGGTGACAGCCCGGCAGCCAGCGGCCTCTCCCGCCTGGGCATCCTGGAGCTGGTCGCCCACCATCCAGCTCCCCGGCAGGTCAATATGGTACTTCTCCGCCGCCTGGAGCAGCAGGCCCGGCTTGGGCTTGCGGCAGCCGCAGTCCATTTTGTAAGCAGGGACTTCGCCGGGGAACCCCCTGTCCGGGTGGTGGGGGCAGATGAACAAATCATCCAGGTAGGCCCCCTCCCGGCCCAGCAGGGTTTCCATCTTGCGGTGGATCTCATCCAAGCCCTCCCAAGTGACCTCCCCGCGGGCAATCACCGGCTGGTTCGTCACCACAATCGCAAGATAGCCGCTCCGGTTGATCCACCGGATGGCCTCTGCAGCCCCCTCCAGCAGCTGGAATTCCTCGGGCCGCCGCAAAAAGCCCACATGGCGGTTAATGGTGCCGTCCCGGTCCAGGAAGACCGCCCGCTGCCGCTGGCGGAGGTTCTTCCGCTCCACCAGGCCCGTTTGCAGGTCACGCTCCACCTGGGCAATCCGCTCCGGTGTCCCCATATCCTTGACATACTCCGGCGTGCGGCAGACATAGACTTTCCCCGTGGGGATCAGGGGCTTCAACAGCTCCCGGTCCAGGTCGGTTTTCCTGGGCGCATCCAGCTTCTCCAGCAGGGCCGGGGAGAGGACGTGGATCCCTGCGTTGACGCAGTTCCGGTACCAGCCCCGCTCCTCCTCCTTGGTGAGCCAGCCAGATACCCGCCCCTGGGCGTCCGCGAGGATGACCCCGCTGTCATAGGGGTGGTCATTGGGGTGCCCCAGCAGGGTGGCGGCCGCCTGGGCCGCCTTATGGAATGCCATCAGGCGGTGGAGATCCACATCAAAAATCAGATCCCCGTTGATGAGGAAAAAATCCTCATCAACGCTGCCTTTTAAATCGTACAGCGCCCCCGCTGTCCCCAGGGGGACGGCCTCCCGGAGATAACGGATATGTACGCCAAAGCGGCTGCCGTCCCCGAAATACGCCTGGATCTGATCCCCCAGGTGGCCGATGGAGATGATGATATCCGTAATCCCCTGCCGCTGCAAGCACGCGACTTGATGCTCCAGGACGGGTTTCCCATTGACCGGGAGCATCGGCTTGGGGATGTCCCGGCTGACAGAGGCAACCCGCGTCCCCTTCCCTCCGGCCATTATTACCGCAACCATCAGCACTCACCCCATCGCTGATACTCCACGCAGGCACAGATGGCGTGGTAGATGGCGGAGTGTATATCCTGGATGCCCTCGGTCGTATCCGCCGCCGCATGGAGCACCAGGTCAAACAGGCCCTCCATCCTGCCGCCGGACCGCCCGGTCAGCCCGATGGTCCACAGGCCCTTGGCCTTTGCTGCCAGGCCGGCATTCAGCACGTCCTCGGAGTTCCCCGACGTACTGATGCCCAGCAGGGCGTCGCCCGGGCGGCCGTAGGCCACCACCTGCTGGGCGAACATGCAGCTGCCGCCCACGTCGTTGACCATGGCTGTCAGCAGCGAGGAATGGGCACCCAGGTTTATTGCTGGCAGGCCGCCTTGCAGGCGGTCGGCCAGCAGATCCGCCCCCTGTTCCTGGAACCGCTGGGCCAGGGGGGTATCCAGGGGGCGGCGGATGCGGAATGCCTTTACCAGCTCCCCCACGATGTGGTCCGCATCAGCGCAGCTGCCTCCGTTGCCGCAGGCCAGCAGCTGCCCGCCCGCCGCAAAGCAGTCCGTCAGGCGCTCAATACACGCTGCCAGCTGCGGCCCCATGTCCGCCAGTGCCGGATGGCTGGCGCAGTATGTGCGCAGCAGCTCCTGTGTACCCGGTTTCAACATGCCTGCTCACCTCCATGGGGGGTGTAATCCTCCGGCGCATAGTACAGGATCCGGGCCCCGCCTGTCTCAAACCGGAAGGGGATCTCCTTCAGCCCATGCAGCGCCTGGCGGACAGCCTCCTGCTGCTCCCGCCGGACATACATCAGCAGGAACCCGCCTCCGCCCGCGCCCAGCAGTTTCCCGCCCAGGGCCCCGGCCTGTCTTGCCGTCTCGTAGAACTGGTCGATCACATTCGTGGAGACAGCGGTATTCAGCCCCCGTTTCAGCCGCCAGGTGTAGTCCAGCAGGCGGCCAAATTCATCCAAATCCCCAGTGGTGAGGGATTTCTCCGCCTCATCGGCCAGGGTGAGCAGCTCCAGCAGCTGCTGGCCCTTGGTCTGGATCGCCTTTTCGTGCTCTGTCTGGATGGTGGATGAGAAGCGGGAAAAGCCGGTGAAAAACATCATGAGGTTTTCATTCAAACGCTCCTTTTTCGCGTTGGAGATGACAATGGGGCTGACCTCGAACCCGTCCGCGCTGAAGTCAATCCGGTTCAGGCCGCCGTAGGCCGCCGCAATCTGGTCCTGCACGCCGCCGCTCTCCCTGCACAGCACCCGCTCCAGATGGATGGCCTCCTCGGCCAGCCGCCGCTTGTCCACATGTTTCCCCTTCAATGCGTAGAAGCTGAGCAGCAGCGCCACAGCCAGGGAGCTGCTGGTCCCCAGGCCCGAGCGGGCGGGCAGATCCGCGTCGTAGGTGATGGATAAATCATGCATATCCAGGAATTTCATCGCCTCCCGGATGGCCGGGTGCTTGATCTCGTCCTCCCCGTTTACCCGCTCTATATGGGAGTAGGTAATATTGGAGGAGTAGTCAAAAAAGGGCGGCAGGTGCCGGACATTCAAATAGCAGTATTTATCAATGCTGGTGGAGATGACCTTCCCGCCATGCTTGTGGTAAAACGCCGGAAAATCCGTCCCCCCGCCGAAAAAGGATACCCGGAAGGGCACCTGTGTAATAATCATCTGTCTTACCTTCTCTCTATCGTGTCAGGAAGCTCTCCCCACGGCGGACCCGCGCCCGCCAGTAGTCCAGCAGATCCTCCATCGTCTTCCCATAGGGGATCTGCGGCTCCCAGCCGGTATGCCGCTTGAATTTCCGGCAGTCGGGGATCTGCAAATCCGCGTCAATGGGACGCAGGCGCTCCTGGTCTACCTCCACACGGATGCGGCCCTTTTCCTGGGAAAAGGAGAGCAGGGTGTGCAGGGTATCGCCTACCGTACAGGTGTAGGACCCGCCGATGTTGTAATACTCACCGGGGACGGGGTCCATCGTGACCAGCATGTAGTAGGCCCGCACCGCGTCGCGCACGTCGGCATAGGTCCGCAGGGAGTCCAGGTTGCCCACCTTCACCACCGGCTCAATCAGCCCCGCCTCAATCATGGCGATCTGCTTGGCAAAGGTGGATTCGTGGAACACATCCCCCCGCCGGGGGCCGGTGTGGGTGAACATCCGGGTTGTCATGACCGTCATGCCATAGGCCTCCGCGTAGTAGCGGCCCAGCAGGTCCGTACCCACCTTGGAAATGGCGTAGGGCGAGGCCGGATGGAAAGGGCAGTCCTCATGGATGCCCGTTTCCGGCTTCTTCTCCGCCGGGATTTTCCCGAACACCTCCGAAGAGGCGCACACATGGATGACCGGATGGCAATCCTCCGTGGCCCGCACCGCCTCCAGCAGGCGGCAGGTGCCGAGGATGTTGGTATTGAGCGTATCAATGGGCGCGTCAAAGCTGGTCATGGGGTAGCTCTGGGCCGCCAGGTGGAATATGTAGTCTGGCTTCACCTTGCGCAGCACGGTGAGCAGGGATACCTGGTCGTTCAGGTCCGCATATTCAAAGAACACCCGATCCTTCCGGTTCACCCGGTCCAGCAGATGGGATACATTGTTCAGCGGGCTCCGCCAGCGGCACGCGCCGTAGATCTCCCAATCTGTGTTCTCCAGCAGGAAATCCGCCAGATGGGAACCGACCATGCCGGTAATGCCCGTTATCAGTGCTTTGGTTGGCATGTTTTTCTCCTTGTTTCCTTTAAATGTTGTTCAGCAAATCGCACAGGCCCAGTATCTTTTGCTTGTCCAAATCCGGATAATTCCCGGTATACAGGCCATAGGAATGGATAAAATCAGCGGTTTTCAATGTTGCGGGGTCAAATCCCGGCATCCGCTCCCGGACAAAGGGCTGCCGGGCCAGGTTGCCGCCGCCGGCGGTGCCCCGCCGGAATTCTACCCCCTCCGCCCGCAGGGCGTCTGTCAGCCTCTGGAACCTCTCGGGGTCCGGCGTCCTCAGCAAAATAACAAATGCGTAGTTGACCGCGCCCTCCTGCTGGAAATCGGTAAAATATTTTTCTCGATCCAGGTTGTCCAAAAACAGCCGGAAATTTTCCGCCCGCCGCTGGTTGTTCCGATCCAGCCGCTTCAGCTGGTTCAGGCCAATCACGGCGTTGATCTCTGTACTGCGCATGTTGTACCCAGGGACCAGGAACAGGAATTCCGGGCGGAGCTCGGGGTATTTCTCAACAGCCTCGTTTTTCAGCGCCTCATCCGTACTCTCGCGGATCATGCCGTGGCTCCGGTACAGGCGGCAGTACTGGTAAAATTTGTCGTCATTTGTACAGATCACACCGCCCTCAATCGTGCTCATATGGTGGGCATAGTAAAACGAGAAGTTGGAGGCCAGGCCAAGGGTCCCGCATTTCCTCCCATGCAGGGCCGCCCCATGGGACTCGCACACATCCTCAATCAGTGGGACCCCCCGCCTCTCCAGCTCTTGTATCAGGCTTTCGCTCAGCCCATTGAACCCCAGCACATGGGTCAGGAATACGGCCCGTGTTTTTTCCGTAATATGGGAAAGGATCTCATCCTCCGCCATGGCCAGGTTCTTGAGATCTACATCCGCAAAGACCGGCGTGTGTCCGGCTGCGAACACAGAGGAAATGTCACTGCTCCAGGCAATCGGAGGGACGATAACCTCCCCCCCCCCCCCCCCCCCGGGGTGCCATACAGGTCGCGCAAAACCGCCATCGTGATAAAGTTTGCGGATGCGCCCGAATTCACAAATACCGTGTGCTTCACGCCCAGCCATTCACTCCAGGCGCGTTCAAACTCCTGCACCTTGGGGCCGTTGGTAAAACGGTCTGACGTTTGGAGGAAATCGGTCAAAGCCGCTATGTCCTCCGGCTGGATATTGTTGCTCATCAATGGTATGTTCAGCATATATTTGCCCCCTTATGGTAGAATAAGATGATGTTTCGATTTTTGGCAGGCGCCGGGGATATCATGCTGGTGACACCCATTATCCGTACCAGCATCACACATTCCCCCTGTCATTTGTCAGCCGGAACGATATCTGTCTCCCCACCGGCCAGCTCCACCCCCAAGTCATACAGGCCCACCAAAATGGTATCTTCCATATATTGAAATGTATGGATTGTCCCAGGCTCGATACAAAAGAACTGCCCGGCAGAAAAGGTTTGCGTCTCGCAGCTGTCCCCTTTTGTCAACTCCACTTTGCAGGTACCGGCTACCACATAAAACGCCTCGCGGTTTTCTCTGTGGTAATGCCCGCCCCGGACAGTACCTGCCTTGGAGTAAACGACGTTGATCTGGTTGTACCCGCTGTGAACCAGTTGAACAAGCTTTCCACGGCCATCCTCGTGGTAAAAATCGGGCTTCATGATTTCAAACATGTTATCCCTTCATTCCTTGCTGGTACAGCGGCGCCGCCTTGTCGCGCAGGGATAGAATTGGCGTCTCCCCCGGCCAGTGGATCCCGAACAGCGGGTCATCCCAGCGGTATGTGAACTGCTCCTCCGGCGGGACAAGCGAATGGGACAGCTTATAGGTGAACACCACCGTCTCTGTCTGTGCAAAATAGCTCAGCCCATACATCGGGGGTACCCAGAGCTGCTTGTGGTTCTTGTCCGACAGGATGAACGCCTGCCACTTCCCAAAGTCCGGCGACTCCGGATTGCAGTCCGCCACAACGGAATATACCGTCCCATGGAGGCACTGTACCAGCTTTGTCGTCTTTGTATCGCCGTGCAGGCCCCGCAGCACATTGCGGTAGCTGAAGGAAACCTGGTCCGCTACAAATTTCACCGTCAAACCGTTGGCGGCGTACAGCTGCTCGTCATAGACGCCGCCATATTCCCCCCGCAGGTCCTCAAACCGGTCTGTGGTCAGGTATTTCACGCCCTTCAGCGTGGTATCGTTTACAATCAGGTTCATCCCTCTGCCCCCTTGATCCAGCCCATGTGCTCCTGGTACGCCGCGCTCACGCCGTCCTGGAACCGCATCTTCGGCCGCCAACCCAGTTGATATAGCTTTTCACTGTTCAAAAACTGCCTGCCCGCGCTCTCCGGCTTGGTGGTGTCAAATACCAGCTGGCCCTGGAAACCGCTGGCCTCCTGCAAAATCTCCGCCAGCTCCCGGATGGTGTGCTCCTCGCCGGTACCCACGTTATAATGCTGCCCACCCTCCCCGTGCTCCATCAGGAACAGCAGGGCGTCGGCCGCATCCTCGGAGTGGATGAACTCCCTGCGGACCTTGCCTGTCCCCCAGACAGTGACATCCGGCTTGCCGTTTACCACCGCGTCGGCGAACTTGTCCAGCAGCATCGGCATCACGGTCGTACCGTGGTCATTCAGTCCATAAACAGCCGGTAAAATGGCGGAAACGAACTGTTTTCCCGCCTGCCGGTGGGCACATTCGCAGAATTTTACGCCGACAGTTTTTGCGAGGGCATACCCCCCCAAAAAAAACTGTAGTCTCCCACTCATGAACAATTCTTCTCCCATCGGCTGCGGGGCGTCCTCGGGATAGACATTGGCGCTGGAGACGTATACCACGCCCTTTGCGTCATAGGCATATGCCGCATTCAGCACGTTCAGGGCAATCAGCGTACCCTGGCTCAGATAGTCGGCCGGGTACTGCTTGTTCAGCATCACGCCGCCGGTCTTTGCCGCGATGTGGAAGACATAATCCGGCTTCTCCTGGGCAAAGAACGCCTCCACATCCGCCTGCCGTGTCAAATCCAGCTCCTGATGGGTGCGGGTGATGATGTTTGTGTATCCCCCGTCTGCCAGGCGCCGCAGCATGGCGGACCCCAGCATCCCCCCGTGGCCGCTGACATAGATCCTGCTGTCCTTATTCATATACGCATACCCCCTCTTCTTCCTCCTCCAGGGTCATCCCTGGCTTTAAAATATCTTTTTTCCGCATGAAACGGATTTTCAGGGACACAGGCAGATATAGCATGGTCTCACCGTACCCGCTCTGGGAGCCGCCCACCTGGTTGCCGGGGATCTCATGGAACTTGATGCCAAGGCGCAGGAACTTCAAGGTTCCCTCCAGTGCAAAGGGGTGCTTGAGCTCCTTCCAGTCGACCGCATGGTAGTACCTGGTCGGGCAGATCCGATAGGCGTATGTAAAGTCGGTGAGCCTGGATTGATAGAGGATGGCGCAGTACTTCTGGGCCAAAACGTTCCATGCCAGCTTCAGCTTGTCATAGCCCTCTTCAATTTGGCTGGCCTTCGTATGCCGTGAGACAATGGTGATGTCTGCGGGGTGCTTTTTTGCGCAGCCGATCAGCTTGGCCACAAGCCGGGGGTCCAGCGCCATATCCGCATTTTGGATAATCGTATGGGAGCCTCTCGCCACATCCAGGGCATCCCGCATTGCGCCGCCCATCCCCGGGCGTTTCTGCTCTAGCACCTGATAGGCCACCCCAGCCTCCTCACAGCGCATCCGCATCCTTTCAATGGAGGCAAAGCTCTCCTTGGCGGTGTACTCCGGATGTACGACGATGATAAATTCCTCCAGGTCTGAGAGCGGGCAGGTGTCCAGGATTGTGCCCACCACCTGCTCGAACAGGTCTGTCTCCCGGATCACGGGAATAATAATTGTACAAGATGTAAATTTCATTTCAGATATGCTCCAGTTCTATCATTTTTGCTTACTGGCTAATTTCCAGGTTAGCGATTGTAGTGGCATAGAAACTCGCTCCACCCTCACAGACTACGATCAGATTGACCGGGTAGGTTCCCGGCGCCAGACGCCGTGTGGCCACGTAGCCGCGGAAACCGGAGTTTACATATGCATAATTCCCAAATGCTTGGGCGACATCCGGTCGTTCATAGGGCTTCAGCTCGTGATACTCCCCGCCGGTTTCAATCAGCACCGTAGTCGGGGCGGCACCGTGCAGGCTGTCTGTTGCCCACATGCTGATATCAAGCCCCGCCTCAGCTGCCATTACAATCGCCGTCCCATCTGGTGGGATACCATTGACCGAGTCCACCACAAAATCCCCTTGGGCAATCTGATTTCCCGGGAGCGTAAAATTGTCTCTCCGTTCGGCAATGACATAGTCGTCATATGGATAGGTGTATTCTTTATCGCTGCCAAACAGGAAATAATGGTTCTCGCGAATATAGGGAACCGTCTCAAAAAAAGCGTCATCAAAGGGTCCGGGATATACGTTCAAGCGCCACATGCTTTCAGGCACATCTTCATAATGCTGCAATGTGTATGCCGCGGCCTTCATCGTATCTAAGAAGGGTTTCGCCTCCAGATCGTAATATCCCAACGATATCAGGGAAAAAAATATGAACAGACAGATTGGTATATAGTTGTGGATTGGCTTGAAGCAATCCGGCTTTTCCGCCTTTCGATATCCGACGATCATTAAATACATTGCCGCCGCAAACCAAATGGGGAGCGGGCAGTATTGGGTCCCCAAAACCCCCATTCCCAGGTACCGTCCGCCCAGGCTTCCGCCGCCTGACCTTCCCAGGGCAGTCATTAAAATACCGCCAAAGCAGAACCCAGCAGTTAGAATGGGAAACGCGAGCTTTGAAACCATCTTTTTTTCACAGATACGGCACAGGATGAAGATGCAGCCCACCAAAATACCGCTTCCTAAAAGCAGGGCGCTCCATTGGGTGTCATCCGTGACCCTCTCTGCTCCAACAAATGGTGACGCCAGCATCATAATAAAAGCCTTTAAAATATGCGGCAGTGTTTCTGGCTGGTCATGCACATCCCATGACCATACGCGGAAATATAGGAAATAGCATATTGCTCCGGATAACAGATACGTGATATTAACCTTTGTAAAAAACCGTTTCCGTTCAAAGATCGTTTCCAGCATAAACACAGCCGTATATGCAATCCAGATGCCTAGCCCCTCCGCACGGCAGAATGTTGTTAAAATCGCAAAAAGCAGGGATATTGTTAAATGTTTACCATACCCCCC